>SLRC01000012.1 GCA_007131175.1 Syntrophomonadaceae bacterium | reverse complement strand
GTATTGCCTGGGGATTAGCTTTTTTTCGCAACTCCCGCACATTTAACACATTGCCCAGACTTTTTGACATCTTTTCCTGATTAATGTTGAGATATCCCACATGCATCCAGTAGCGTGCAAACGATTTGCATGTAGCCCCCTCACTTTGGGCAATTTCATTTTCGTGATGGGGGAAAATAAGGTCCTGCCCTCCCGCGTGTATATCAAAAGTTTCTCCCAGGTAATGCATTGACATGGCTGAACATTCGATATGCCATCCTGGCCGGCCCCGTCCCCAGGGGCTATCCCAGGCTGGCTCTCCCGGCTTTTCTTTTTTCCAAAGGGCAAAATCCATGGCATGCCGTTTGCGGGGATCCACTTCCACTCTGGCGCCGGCAGCCAATTCTTGTAACGGTTGATTGGACAACTTCCCATAACCGGGAAAAGACTGCACATGGTAATAAACATCACCATCAACTGCGTAGGCTATCCCCCGTTCTATTAGCTTTCCGATTAAGGCAATAATCTGAGAAACATGTTGTGTGGCTCGAGGTTGCTGATCCGGCAGGTGGATTCCAAGGGCCGCCGCATCTTCCCCATAGGCCTTGATGTAGCGTTCCGCCAGTTCGTCTACAGATATTCCCAGCTCAGAAGCTCGCTTGATCATTTTATCGTCAATATCGGTATAATTTTGCACAAAAGTAACAGCGTAACCGCGATAGGCAAGGTAGCGGCGCAAAACGTCAAATGTAATAAAAACACGGGCATTTCCTATATGGAAATAATCATACACTGTGGGGCCACAGGCATAGATGCCCACCTTACCTTCATTTACCGGTTCAAAAGTTTCTTTCTTGCCGGTGAGGGTATTAAATAATTTAATCACCATGTACCCCTCCTTCAATCAGCTTCAACATTTATAAGAGCAAATAAGAACGCCGCTTCATTATACAAAAAACGACTCCAAGCAGGTGATTTCATTCTTTTTGGGTGTTTTTCCCCAATACTAACTTCACCGTTGATAAAGGAGTTATTAATATTTACTTTCACTTTTGAATAATTATAGACTTCCATCTTTTAACTGTCAATACCCCGCCGGCGAGGTCAACTGATGAAAAAAAGGCAATATGCTTTGCTCCCAGATTAAACATTCCTACTGCTGACCAGGGTTATGGCATAGGACCCTATTCCTTCCTCCCTCCCGGCAAATCCAAGCTGTTCCGTGGTTGTGGCCTTAACCGATACAAGTTCCTTTTCAAGCCTCAATGTCCGGGCAATATTAAGACGCATTTCCCCAATATGGGGGGTGAGCCGTGGTCGTTGGGCCACAACAGTACTGTCGATGTTTACTACGAAAAACCCATTCTCCAGTAAAAGCTCACCCACTTTGGCCAAAAGAACCAGGCTGGAAATATGGGCAAAAGAGGGATTGTCGGGGGGGAAATGCATGCCTATATCACCCAGTGCCACAGCCCCAAGTAAAGCATCCATGATGGAGTGCACTAATACATCCGCATCTGAATGTCCTGCCAATCCCTTTTCCCAGGGGATATCTACCCCACCAAGGATCAGGGACCTGCCCTTTTGCAGTTTATGTACATCGTAGCCCATCCCTACACGTATAGCCATATTCAAACACCTTTCTTTAATCGCTGCGCCAGGCAAAGTTCAGCCACCTTTAAGTCATGGGGTGTGGTCAGCTTTATGTTCTCATTATCACCCTTAACTATACGCACCATCACACCCAGTTGTTCAACCAGAGTAGCATCATCGCTGGCTTGTTTTGCAGTCCGGCAGTGGGCATCCCATAAAATGGAGAATTTAAAACACTGGGGTGTCTGAGCGGCAATAAAATTTTCCCGTAACGGTGTGTTTACCACAATGTTATGTTTGTTCACCATTTTGATTGTGTCTGTGAGTGGCACGCCTGCCGAGGCAGCGCCGTAGCGTTTGGCTTCTGCAACCACCTTTTGTAACAACAGCGAACTCACTAAAGGTCGGACAGCATCGTGCACGCAGACAATCGTCCCATGATTCACGGAGTGGCGGATGGACTTCAGCCCCAGAAAAACAGAGTCCTGGCGGCTTATGCCGCCAGGGACGACTGAAACATTCTTATATTCCTTTAAAAAGGCTTTGCTGATATCTTCCTCAAACTTGCCCTCCTCACCGGGTGTAACAAGGACAATCAAACGGGAAAAAATAGCCGCATCCAGGCAAGCCTTTAGGGTATGAACAATAACCGGCTTTCCTGCTAACAGAAGGTACGGTTTTTTTACTTTCCCACCCATGCGCAAGCCCTGGCCGGCAGCAGGCAAGAGCAAAACACATTCCTGTTTTTGCGGCAAACCAACCCCTCCCAAAATGGAGCAATTGCATTATTTCATCATTGCGGGCAGCGCTCCCTTGGGCTTGGCAAAAATCATACGCCCGGCAGCAGTCTGCAGCACACTGGTTACCAAAACCTCAATAGTATCGCCAATATAACGTTTGCCACCTTCCACTACAATCATGGTACCATCATCAAGGTAGGCCACACCCTGGCCTGCCTCTTTGCCATCTTTTATAATGTGGGCGCTCATCTCTTCCCCGGGTAAAACCACCGGTTTAACAGCATTAGCCAGTTCATTGATGTTCAGCACCATAACTCCCTGTAATTCGCAAACCTTGTTTAAGTTGAAGTCATTTGTGAGAACCATGCCACCCAGATCCTGTGCAAGCTTAACCAGTTTGCTGTCAACTTCGGCGATATCGTCGTAATCATTATTCACAATTTTTACAACGATATTCAATTCTTTTTGCATTTTATTCAGAATATCTAGTCCCCGCCGACCACGGTTCCGCTTTAAAAGATCCGAGGAATCGGCAATATGACGCAATTCCTCAAGCACAAAACCGGAAACAATAATTTCCCCTTCGATAAAACCTGTTTTACAGATATCCATGATCCGCCCGTCAATAATCACACTGGTATCCAGCACTTTTACAGGGGACCCTTTACTTTCAGGCAGGGTCGGTGTTCGCTTGGCCAGTTGAGCGTAAATAAAGGGAAAATCATCTTTACGGTTCAACATGAAGGTAACCCCCAGATAAGCCATAACCAGGGTTACAGCCAGGGAGAGGTAGGATCCTACCCAGGGGATACGGGATAACGGGAAGCTAAGTAAAACTCCAATTATAAGTGCAATGATCAGGCCGATAACGCCCAGTATTATGTCCTGGGTGGGGATAGATTTCATTTTGACATCAGTCCAGACAGCTACATTACCCATGTGCATTATAACAAAAGGGGTAATAAAGTAAACGACAAGGCCGAAAAGAGCACCCCCGAGCATGGTAAACCAGATGCTTTCACGGGGGACAGGCAGTCCGGTAGCAACAACCAGGGTGGGCACCGCTACTTTAAAAAGTTCATATCCGCCAACAAAGCCAATTATCGTTAATACTATGCGGGATATTGTTTTAATCAATTTTTTACACCTCCTTTCCCGGAAGATATGGGTTTTTTACAATTTAATTATAACTTATATTTTTACCCAAGTTCAAGGATTATTATGTGCAAACTTCTGTGAAAATCCGGTAATATTAGTGAAACATGACGCTGTGTAAAAAAAAGACATCAAAACGATGCCCTTTTCACTAAGTGGGGATACTTTTTAAAACTCAGGCTTTATAATAATTAACTTTTTTCCGCCAGCGTTTTTTGCTCCTGGTTGTTGCGATGACTAAAAAGGTTTTCCAGATATCCCGCCATTTTTTCCCGATCAATTCCTTTGACCATGAGTAACTCACTAACCAGGATCTGTCTGGTGCTCTCAAGCATCCGCCTCTCCCCGGAAGAAAGACCTTTTTCTTCTTCCCGTAAAAGGAGGCTGCGTGCCACCTCGGCAACTTTATATATGCTGCCGCTTTTTATTTTGTCCATATTGGCCCGATAACGCCTGTTCCAGTTACCATTTGCCGGTTCTTCATCTGTGCCTTCCAATATTTCAAAAACTTGACCGACCGCACTCTTGAGGATGACATCACGCAGACCAACTTTTTCCACATTATCGAGGGGAATCATTACCTTGATTCCACCCAGGGGCATATTCATAATATAATATTTCTTCCTTGCCCCCAGTATTTCCTTATCTTCAATTGCCTCGATTACTCCCGCGCCGTGCATAGGGTAAACAACATTGTCCCCAATATTAAACATGCAAAAGGGCCTCCTTCAGACCTTGCCACGGCCTTTATTCTGTTAAAAATAGACTTTATCAGCGAGCTTACGGACACAACCTGTACTAAAATTTTAACATAAAAATAAAATTGTGTCAAAAGAATCAAACCTTCGTCTGTGTTGACAATGATTTGCAGCAACAAGTATAATGATAAAAAGGCATTGTCATAAGAGAGGTGACCGGTCATGAGAACGAGGAACGATGAGGTTGTTTGCATGTTTCAGGATAAAGTATCCCAGTTGCTTCTTCGCCACCGCAGTATCCTTGATACACTTTCCCAACATGCTGAATCGGCAGTACGTGTTAATAAATCTATTACCAGGACGGTTACAAGTTGCGGGTGTATCTCTGTAAATGCACGAAAACAGCATGTTCCCCCGGAAGTTTCCCTGAAAGACTGCCGTAAGTATCTCCATTCCCATATCGAAGGTTCCCTCTGTGAAGCCTGCAAAGAAATGGTGGAAGAGGAAATGGGAAACAATCTTTTTTACCTGGCAGCCATCTGTCACCTCTTGGACATTAAGTTAGATGCCATCATTAAGAGGGAATATAACCGCCTGGAAGCCCTCGGGTTTTTCCACCTATCCTGACAGTTCAACACCGTTGGCGTCCCCCTTAATCCAATGACAGATCCAGGGCTTCCGCAAGTGATGAAACTGGAACAATTTCCATCTCTTTTTTAAGCAGGGAACGTATATTGCCCCGGGGCAGCAAACAGCAGTCATATCCCATTTTTTGCCCTTCCTGCAAGCGTCCTTCCAAGCGTCCCACAGGCCTTACTTCTCCTGTCAACCCTACTTCGCCTACGAACATTGTTCCTGCTTTTAGGGGCCTGTCCCGGTAACTGGAAGCAAGTGCAAGGGCTACAGCGAGATCCACCGCAGGTTCCATAATCCTTACCCCACCCACTACATTAATAAAAATATCACAACTGGTAAGGGGTAGGCCAACACGCTTTTCCAGAACAGCAATAAGCATTGATGCCCTGTTTATATCCAGCCCTGTGGCAGTGCGGCGGGGGATTCCACCGCTGTAGCTGGGTGATACCAGGCCCTGTATCTCTACCAGCAGTGGCCTGTTTCCCTCCATTACAGGGGTAACTGCAGACCCTGGAGAAGATGATGGCCTTTCGGAAAGAAAAAGGGCGGAAGGATTTTGCACTTCCATCAGTCCCCCAGCCTCCATGGTAAAAATACCTGATTCACTGGTGGAGCCAAAGCGGTTTTTTGTCGCACGCAATATTCGAAAAGTCTGGTAGCGATCACCTTCAAAATTAAGCACACAATCCACCATGTGTTCCAGTATGCGGGGCCCCGCCAAAACCCCCTCCTTGGTAACATGTCCAATGATAAAAAAAGTGATCTGCTTTTTTTTTGCCATTTGAACCAGTGAAGCAGTTACTTCACGAATCTGGATAACGCTACCTGGAATCCCGCCCAATTCACTTTTCATAACTGTCTGGATGGAATCAATTATTACGACCTGAGGGTGACAATCCTTAATTTTACTTTCAATCCTGCTGTATTCAGTATCTGCCAGCACAAACAATGACTCCCCGGAAAGACCAAGTCGTGCTGCTCGCATTTTCAACTGGGCTAAAGATTCTTCACCGGTGACATAAATCACCTGCAACCCTTCAGCAACGAGCCCCAGCGCTGCTTGCAGGAGCAATGTGGATTTTCCAATTCCCGGATCCCCACCTACCAGGACAACGGAACCGGGTACAACACCGCCCCCAAGAACCCTGTTCAGTTCCTTTATCCCTGTGTTTAATCGCTCTTGTTCCAGGGAAGGTATCTGCTCAAGTAGTGTTAGCTCTCCCCCCTCTCCCGAAAAACGGGGACTTTTACCTGCAGCAATAACCTGTTCTTCAATCAGCGTATCTCCTTTACAGACCGGGCAATAACCAGCCCACTTGTATGTCTTGTAACCACACTCATGACAATTAAAAACACTTTTTGTCTTGGCCAAAATATTGCTCCTTTCAGTTATACCCGTGCTTCCATATAGGAGCGAAGGTCCTTAAGATTAATCTCGTCCCAGTGACTGCCAATTTCCGGTGTTTCCAGGATCACAGGCAGTGCTTCCGGCCAGGGATGAGCAAACAGGCTGGAATAGGCTTCCGGTGGGATCAAACCCTCCCGCAGGTGAACATGTCTGTCCCGGTGAGCACCACGGGGCGATCCTATATTATTTGCATGTATGGCCATAACCCGTTCAAAACCAACAGCTGCAAAGAGTTCATCCATGCTTGCCTTGGCCCCTTCTGCTGAAGACAAATCATAGCCCGCTGCCCAAGCATGGGCTGTATCCAGGCATATGCCAACAGGAACATCTGCCCCCAGTTCTTTTAAAATTTGCCCGAGGAAAGGGAACTTTCCACCAAGGGAGGTTCCACCGCCAGCTGTATTTTCAAGCAGCAGTGTAACCTGGGGAGGCCATTTTCCCAGTTCCCGCTTTAACGTGGAGACAAAAAGGTCCATCCCTGCTTCAAAACCCCTCCCTCCGTGACTTCCCACGTGCATTACCACATAGGGAGCACCGAGAAGGACAGCTCGCCCCATCGTTTCCTGCATCAGCTTGCAGGAGTTCCTTAAAAATGTTTCGTTCGCTGAGGACATATTTACAAGGTAGGCGGAATGAATAACCAGGGGTGCCATATTCTTTTCTATGAGCAAACGCCGCCGTTGTTCCAGTTCATCCATAACTGGTGGAGCGAGTTGCCAGGCCTTGGGATTACCCGGGAATATCTGCAAACAGCTGCAACCAAGCGCTGCAGCACGGTTCACGTTATGGGTGAAGCCTCCTTTTAACGGCATATGTAGACCGAATCGCATAAGTTTCCTTCTTTCAGTATAAATTTTCAATTTCCGCTAAAATTTGTTCCACCGCCTGGCGCGGTGAAGCATGCCGTATAATGGGCCGACCCATAACCAGATAGCTCGCTCCCGCTTTGAGAGCCTCGTTTGGGGTAAGGATACGTTGTTGATCGTCCTTGTTAGCCCAGGCAGGGCGTACTCCGGGAGTTACGATAATAAAGTCATCGCCATAGTGCTTCCGTAACAAAACAGCTTCGCGGGGAGAGGCGATTACGCCGTCCAAACCACAGCTTAACCCCATTTCAGTTAATTTCAACACATGCTCATCCAAACTTCTGGACACCCCCCCCTCCTTTTGCAACATTTCTTCACTCAAAGAGGAAAGAACTGTTACCCCCATCACCAGGGGACGTGCCAATCCCAGTTTTGCTGCCGTATCAGCAACCCTGTTTACAGTAGCCTTGACCATCTCCCGACCGCCGCACAGGTGCACATTAAACATATCCACCTTATGGCGGGTAGCTTTCTCAGCCGCATCTGCAACCGTGTTAGGAATATCGTGAAACTTCAGATCCAGAAAGATCTTCACATTTAACTCTTTAAGCGCCCCGATAATTGATGGACCGCAGGCAACAAAAAGATGGCTGCCCACTTTAAAATACTGCAAAGGTGGTGCAAGTTGACGCACCAAGTCACGGGCTTCATTTACATTATCCACATCAAGGGCCACAATAATCGGAACTGCATCTATTGCCCTTAAAGGCGTGTTTTTGTCTTCCACGTTAATTCACCACCTTCCGTATCAAGAAGCAAGTAATTAAGAAACAAGGGGCCAAGAAATTCTCCCATCTGTGCTGTTTTTTCAACTTTCCCACTTTCCAGCTTTCTAACTTTCATGGGCTGCGCCTACCAGTTCGTGCAGATCTTTTATACCTGATTTTTCCATATATTCCTTTAATCCGGCAGTTATTTGGGGAATGGTTCGGGGTTCAACAAAATTTCCTGTTCCCACTGCAACAGCCGAAGCCCCTGCCATAATAAATTGCAGGGCATCATTCGTGTTCATGATGCCACCCATTCCGATAATTGGAAGCTTTATCGCTTCATATAAATCGTAGACTATTTTTACAGCAACTGGGCGAACCGCCGGCCCGGAGAGACCGCCAAAACGGTTTCCCAGTAGAGGGCGCCGCTTGGTTATATCTATCACCATGCCACGGATTGTGTTAATCGCCGCTATAACATCAGCACCGCCTCTTGCAGCAGCATGGGCCAAATGGACCACGTCGGTAACATTTGGGGTAAGCTTGGCAATGAGAGTCCCGGTCCAGTGTGCGCGCACTTTTTCCACCAGGCTCCCCAGCAAAACAATATCCGTGCCAAACAAAATACCCCCTTTTTTAACATTGGGGCAGGAAAGGTTTAACTCTAATGCAGCAATTCCTGTACAGCCTTCCAGTGCTTCTGCAAGGGCTGCGTATTCCTCTTCCGTCTCTCCCGCAATACTCAAAATCAGGGGAATATGAAGGTTTTGTAAAAGGGGCAACTCTTTTTCAAGAAAGTGTTGCAGGCCGGGATTTTGCAGTCCAATGGCATTTAACATCCCTGCCGGTGTCTCCACTAAACGGGGTGGAGGGTTGCCGGATCGGGGTAACAATGTAATGGTTTTCACCACTAAACCACCCAAACCCTCCAAATTCATCAAAGAAGCATATTCGTCACCAAAACCAAAAGTCCCTGATGCGGTAAGCAGGGGTGTTTCAAGCTCCAGCTTTGCTATCCTTGTCTTTAAGGAAGACATTTTACCAAACCACCTCACTGCTGTTGAATACAGGTCCTTCCCGACAAACACGCTTGTACAGTGTTTCCCCATCTTTTTTAATTAAAACGGCACATCCCTGGCAGGCACCCACTCCACAAGCCATATTTTCTTCCAGGGAAACCTGCATGGGCAAAACCCACCGCCGGTTTTCATTAGCCAGCACACGCAGTAAGGGTAGGGGACCACACGCAAAGAGCTCCCCGGGAGCCAAACCCTTGTCAAGGGCTAGCTTAAAAACATCAGAAAGGTTTCCATGCTCACCCACAGATCCATCCTCAGTAGCAAAGTGAATTAAGACACCGGGAGACAGAAATCGGTCCACCGGCAATAAGGCTTTTGCATCGGCTGCCCCATAAAAGAGATGTACATTTTTTCCCGCATTAAGCATGCTCTCCCCAAGAAAAAGAAGGGGGGCAACACCCGCACCACCCGCCAGTAAAACCGCCGGATCCTTGCCAACAGCAGAGAAGGGGGTTCCAAGGGGCCCAAGACAGTCCAACCAGTCACCTTTACGCAAACAGCTTAAAAGTTCCGTACCTGCACCAACACGCCGAAAAAGGAGCCGTATCGTTCCGGTGGCGGGAGAAGTTCCCGCCACACTGAAGGGGCGCCGTAGCAAGGGAGCAATGCCATTACCAACGCGCAAATGTAAAAATTGTCCAGGTTGGGCAGTTTGAGCCAGGTAAGGCTCTTCAAGGGTCAGACAGTAAAAGTATGAGCTAACTTCATTTATTTCCTGAACAAGGGCCTGGCACTGTTTCAAATGCGCCCCTCCTTAATCATAGTCTCTACAGCAGGTTTAAAGGAATAGCTTATTCCTTTAACTTCTCCCCGACACATTTTTATATCCCCCCCTACCAGAGTAAGAATGGGAAGTCCTCCCATTTGCCAGCCATCAAAAGGTGTGTTCTTACCTAGGGAATAAAACTTTTCTTTGTCTACCCGCCTCTTTGCCGCTGGATCTATAACCACCAGATCTGCTATTGAACCAGGTGCCAGCGTACCTCCAGGGACACCCAGTATGCGGGCAGGAGCTACAGAAAGGCACGTAACCAGACGTGAAAGAGTTACAGCTTTTGTTTCAACCAACCGGGAAAAAAGAAGGGGAAAAGCCGTTTCCAGCCCGCTTACGCCGAATGGTGCGCTAAGATAACCCCTTTCCTTTTCAGTTTTGTGGTGGGGGGCATGGTCTGTTGCTATGACGTCGATCAAGCCACTTTGCACTGCGCCACGCAGTGCCGTCCGATCAGCATCATCCCGTAGTGGGGGATTCATTTTGGTATCTGTGTTAAAACCGTCGATGGCCGTTTCTGTAAGGAGCAGGTGATGGGGAGTCACTTCAGCAGTACAATTGATACCTGCCTCCTTCGCCCACTGAAGCAGTGAAACGCTCAACCTGCTACTGAGGTGGGCCAAATGCAAAGAACCACCCCCTTCGTGCTGTAAAAGAAGATCCCTTATAACAGCCACCGCTTCAGATGCTGCAGAAATAACGGGCAATCCCAGTCGATGCCCGGTGACACCGCTGTGAACAACTCCCCCGGCAGCAAGGGAAAGATCTTCACAATGGGAGAGGACTGGCAATCCTAATATGTGGGCATATTTTAATGCCCGCAGCATTAAGGCACTGCAGGAAACAGGCCGGCCGTCATCAGAAAACCCCCTGACTCCTTCTGCAGCAAGAACCGTCATGGCTGACAGTTCCTGCCCCTCCAATCCCTTTGTAAGCGCTCCAATGGGATAAACACGGGCCAAATCGGCCCTGCTAGCCCGTTCCTTGATGTATGCCACCGTTTCTTTAGAATCAACAGGTGGAGAAGTATTGGGCATGCAGGCAACGGCGGTAAAGCCACCTGCTACCGCCGCGGCACAGCCGGTGAGAATTGTTTCCTTTTTTTCTCCGCCGGGCTCCCGTAAGTGGACGTGCAAGTCGATCAATCCCGGAAGTACCAGTTTCCCGTCCAATTCCAGCATGGGGACATCCACTGTCCCCAGTGAGGGACCTATTGCCTTCACAAGACCATTGCG
This sequence comes from Syntrophomonadaceae bacterium, assembly GCA_007131175.1. Classification (GTDB taxonomy): domain Bacteria; phylum Bacillota; class Dethiobacteria; order DTU022; family UBA8154; genus UBA8154. The sequence continues at coordinate 14,090 of SLRC01000012.1, read as the reverse complement.
GATAAGAATTTCTACCTGACCTTCCCGATTACTGAGAGGGTCACAAAGTACACCACCGCGCAGCAAAAGATCCATTTAATTGCCTCCCGTGAGCAATAAACTGAAAACCCTTCTATCCTTCATTATTATATCCATCAAAGCGGGTGTCACCGGGGAACCAGATACGAATCAGTGCCTGAATAGCCATCACGTATAAAGCAGCTGTTGAAAGGTAAGATTCGGCCACAGAATCAAAAAGAATCATGGAGCGGGAGGGGAACTCATCATCACCTTTCCAAAGCATAAAGCTAAGGGGTAAACGTGGTAGCACAGGAATGACCATGGCAACATCGCCCCCATTCACCCTTTCTCCACCATACCTTTCCCCAAGCTCCAGAAAAAGATCCAGTTGTTCACCATAGTGCCGGGCAAGGGGATTTAATGCTTCCCGTTGAAAAGGCAGCCAGTGCAGCGGTCCGCCCCTTAGGTCGAGGAAGGAAAGCCATTGGCCCCGGGGCGGAAGGCCGCTGGCGTTGCTCAAGTATTGTAATAAAAGCACCCTTTCATCGTTGTTTAAAGGGGAATAGGCATCCACCATGGAAACCGTTCCTTTTGGATAATCAACAGATACAGGAAGATTGCAGTAACGGAGGGAAAATCTGTTTTTTGCATAGGCAGCACCGCTTAATTCCGCCATTTGCAGTGGATCCAATGATGAAAACTGCTGTGTTACAACACTTAAAGCGTTGCGTGTACACAAAGCTGATCGCCTCCCTGTAAGTAATTTAAATATTCGCCAAAAGTTTACTTTCTTCCTCCATATTTCATATTTGGGCCTTAAATTTATTTTTATTGACAATGAACTCTTAAAATAATGCAAATTCGTCATTGTTATGTTAGAATGAAAGGGAAATCCAGTATTGGAGGTTATTCCCGTTGTCAAACAAAATTAAGTTAGCCCTCATTGTATTTCTGGTTGTTTTTTGCTGCACCTATTTTTTTACAAAAAGTTCATTATCATACAAATTTAATCCTTATGCAGTTGATGACATCCAGGAAAAAGAAGAAAATCTGACAAAAGGGCATAGTAAGGTTTTGGCAGCTGAGCCGCTGGAAAAAGGCACCTATGTTCAAAGTAGCTTCGATGTTGATGATCAGGATAGCTCCGTTGGAGAAATGGATAAGGAAAAACCAGCGGCATTGGAAGATCCTGATGCACAGATCGATACTCCTGCCAAAGGGGACAAAGGAGAACCTTTGTGGGATAAAAAATTAGTGCAGCAGCTTTCTTTTTTACAAAGTCCAATTCCGGGAGCAAAAATTTCCAGCAGGGATTCTCAACTACCCGGGGCCCCGCGCACTTATCGCAACGGCACCCACGAAGGATTGGATTACTATGATGGTTTCTGCGGTGTTCCCGTTCACTTTGGCGATCCTGTTTACGCTGCAGGAGCAGGTATTATTATCCGTGTTGACCATAATTACAAGGAGCTCCCCATGGATAAACGGGAGGAAATGTTAAGGGCAAGCGCTGCTGCAGGGGACACCCCGGAAGATATATTGGACAAGCTCAGAGGCAGACAGGTTTGGATCGTGCATGCGTTTGATGTGGTGACGCGTTACGCCCATCTTGATACAGTGTCGGAAAATATTCAGGTTGGTGACTGGGTTGAAGCGGGTGATTTTGTGGGTACAATTGGAAACTCGGGCACCAGCAACGGGGCAAGGGGAACGAGGGGAGACGCCCATCTCCATTTCGAGATATGGATTGAAAACAGCTACCTGGGAGAGGGGCTCCCTCCTGAAGAAGTAAGGTCACTATGGCATCAAGTGCTAAGTGCGGTCAACTGATGCCTTTTTTTTGTTATGGGAGCAATTGCATATAAAAACGACGTTCTCTGGGACCGTCAAACTCTGCAAAGAAAATTGCCTGCCAGAAGCCCAGCAATATTTTTCCATCTTTTACGGGCAGGTGTAGAGACGACCCAATAAGAGATGCCTTAATATGTGCGTCACTGTTTCCTTCAGCATGCCTGTATCCTCCCACGCGGGGGACCATTTTTTCCAGCTGTGCCGCTAAATCATTTACCACGGCCGGGTCTGCCCCTTCATTAACGGTCAAACCTGCCGTGGTATGGGGAACAAAAAGGAACACAATACCATCACTGGCCTGGGCCTCCCGTAAAAAATCTTTTACCGCAGAGGTTATATCCTGGAACTCCACCCGCCTACTGGTACTTATTGTAACAACCTTCTTCTGAACCACTCTACACACCTCCCACTTTTAATGAAGGCCTCACCTCCAACGTAAATAAGGCCTTTATTCCTGTTCACGCCGGGTTAGATACCTTAACATGTTACGGTATGCCCGGTGTTCAATATTCAGCACCCTGTTAATCTCCTGGTAGCGGGTGGATATACTGGAGGGGGAAACATTGTACTGTCCAGACAGTTTTTTTTGTGTAAGATGCAAAAAGTGATAACGGGCCAGGGCATACTCCAACCCTGCCGCCCATGTTTCTTTTTTCTTAATAACAGGAAGACGTGGATATAAATTATTGATAAAATCTATCCAGATAGCCTGAACATCCTCATAAAATAGCTCATCATAGGAATTGCTGCGCCGCATGTTTTCAAGGGTCAGTTCCAGCACATCCTGCCACTGATCAAGCCAGCGGGGCGCAACAAGGGGATAAAAATAAAGATCAATGTCACGCAAAAAGCCGTCCATGTATACAGTTACCAGGCCTTTAAAACCCATGTTTTTTAACTCAAGCAGCGCCTGAATACGCATACGCTGCTTGATCCAGGGGTTGCGCACAAACTCCCGTAAATTCTTTTCCCCGCTAATCCGCAACAGGCCAAACATGCGGATCGCTTTTTCCACCACCTGGGCATTATCATAATACAGGGATTGCCAAAGGAGACGTCGCATGGCCTGGTTTTCATCATAGTTACGGATAATCTCTTCCTCTTCAGCACAAAGGCGGCTATTCAGCCCTGCTTTACCAGGTTCTCTTTCGCCAATTATTTCCGCCTCTTCCTCACTCAGGGCATAAAGTAAATCTTCCGCATCTTCAGCCATATCCCCATCAGGTGAAAGTTGCAAGTACAGATTTAAATAAAAGCGGGCTTTCTCCAGATCATCCAACAAACCGAAATTTACAGCCATTAAAAAATAACAGTCAGTAAGGGTAGGATCTAATTGTTGGACGATATGGGAAAAGATCACATTAGCTTTCTCCAGATCACCCTTACGGCTGAGTATGCAGGCCAGATTATAGTGATAAAGGGAGTTTTCAGGATCAACTTCCACCGTCTTTTTAAAAAATAGCAAAGCTTTATCCAACTTGTTTTGACGGTAGTAATAATCCCCTTTATCAAAGTAATAGGCAGCCTGCCTCAAGAAGGGTACCACCCGGGTTAGCGTTTTATTTTGCATTTTCACAGTCATCATCACCACATTCTTTACGGGTCACGCCGGAAATATACATCATTTAAGTTTCTTATTTACATTTCCTCACATTTACATTTCTTCACAGAACGGTGTTTTCCTGCTGTAGCCAGCAGATTTTCTGTAAAAGATTAATCCAGGGTAAAACCGGTAAAGACACGCCGCTGCAGAAAGCGGTCCCACTTAGTCCACGCATTATTAACGTCACCACGTTCCATTACCTGGGCAAATTGCCTGAGGCGTGCACTGAGCAAATCCGCATGGAAAAGGGTAAACGCAGCAAACGTTTGGGGTATTTCCGGTGAACCCCACTCTTTCTCTCCATGATGACTGAGCAACATATGCTCCAACTCAAGCCTTGTTCCCTCCGGCATACCAGTTATATCAGCCATCATACCACGCAAAACTTCAATTCCAATAGCAATATGTCCCAGCAAACGCCCCCGATCAGATTGTTGGAAAGAGAGACTGTCCAGATTGTACTCCTCAATTTTCCCTATATCATGGAATATGGCACCTGCAATAAGCAAGGACTCGTTTAACTGTTGTGGATAGAGAGATGCGGCATGGCGGCAAATATGAACTACTTCCAGTGTATGCTCAAGCAACCCTCCAAGGTAACTGTGATGAATAACCCGGGCTGCAGGAGAGAGCTTAAACCGGTCTGCCAGTACAGTATTCCCATAAATGCTTTTCACCAATGCTGAAAGGTGCACATCTTTAATTACTGCTTTAGTAATACTCTGCAGCTCAAGCCACATTTCTTCCCGGTCTCGCTCACAGGATTGTTGAAAATAGGCCCTGTTAATTTTATCTTTAGAAATTTTTTCACAACAGCTGATATTGAGTTGGGGGCCATAGTAATCTTTTACTTCACCTGAGATGTTCAGCACATCATCAGTATAAATAGGTTCATGGAGCAATGAACGGTCCCAAATAATCGCCCTAATCGTCCCGCTAACGTCTCCCAATATTATTCTTAAAAAAGATTCTCCTGCACGATTTGGGGTGTTAAAAGACTGCTCATTTACTTCCACAACAAAAAATTGAGATTGCACATAGCTCCCTATTTTCAAATCTTTAATAAATTGCTTGCTCACAGGGTAAACCTCCTTCAACCCAATAATTCTCCCCGTTAATCCCCGAATCCTGCTATAAAAAATAAAAAGGGACAGAACTGTTCTCCTGTTCCCTGTGACTATCACTCTTAAAAAGTCAAGCTGACGCCCCGGGGTCATTGCGTCCCCCGGGGCAATTTAACAGAAACAGTGGGTTCCCCTCATCAGTCCAGGCTGGGTCGTGGATAAAGACCTGCCCGTTCTACAATTTCGGGTACAACCTCTTCCCATGCAATGGCCATGACGTGCACACCGGCCACACCTTCAATCTCCCGCAGGCGCTGGATGGTCTCCACGCAAATATTAAGGCCTTCCTTTTTCTTATCTTCTGAGCCTTTAATTCGGGTAATCAGTTCTTCCGGAACAATCATCCCGGAGACATTTTTCTGCATATAGCGTGCTGCACCAATAGACTTAATGGGAGTAACACCACCAATTATATGCACCTTTTTATGCAAACCCAGATCCCTGACTTTTTCCATCCACTTTTCAAAACGATCGATGTCGAAAATGCACTGGGTTTGCACGAACTGTGCCCCGGCGGCAATTTTCTTCGCTAAACGGTAGGGACGGTATTCAAAGGGATCGGCAAAGGGGTTGACCACTGCCCCGATAAAGACGGGAGGCAGGGGATGTTCCAACTCTTCTCCACCAATAAAGACATTCTTATCCCGCATGTTCTTTACCGTTTCAAGAAGTTGCATGGAGTCAATATCGTTAACATTTTTGCTACCCGGTTCGTTGCCGAACATGGCGTGGTCTCCCTGCAGACAGAGAAAGTTACGCACACCAAAACTCACAGCACCTAAAAGGTCGCTCTGGAGGCAAATCCTGTTGCGGTCCCGTACCGTCATCTGCACGGTGGGTTCCAGGCCCATCTGCATCAGTGTGGCGGCTACACCAATACTGGAGGTACGTACGATTGCTGTCTGGTTATCCGTTATATTATAGGCATCCACATGCTTGCGCATATCTTCAGCGTGATGCTTCAGGGTTGAGATGTCCGCACTTTTTGGCGGTCCCAGTTCTCCCGAAACAGCAAAGTGGCCGCCGTCAAGCATTTTTTGTAAGTTACTGGCCGGATTCAAGTTTGACATCCTCCCTTACCGTTGTTCTCACGCCACCGTGGTGGGATGTGGACCAATCCTTCGGAGGTTGGACTGTTTCCATCCGATGGAGTAAGTCCAGCTTAATCAGCCGGTCATAGATTAACTGCCAGGCACAATCCACATCTTTGCTTACTTCACATTTGCCTTCCTGGGAACCGCCGCAGGGACCGTTTAACATGCTCTTGGAACAACGGGTTATGGGACAGATCCCCATTGTGAGGTCCAGCACACAATTACCGCATCCCAGGCAGTTTTCCGTCCAAACACCCTGCTCCAGGGGATAACCCATAAAGGTTGTATTCAGTCCCGGCAGAACAATTTTATCCTGAAGCCTGGTAGTCATAGTTTGTACACCAACACCACAGGCCAGGGAAAGCACTGCATCATATTCACTGAGCTTTGCTGCCAGATCATCAATATATTCATACTCACACTGGCGCAACATGGTTAAACTGTTTGCCTCACTGCTCTTTCCTTCTTTCTGCCAGAGCAACGTAAGGGCTGCCACCGTCTCCGCCGCCTCTTTCTCACCGCCGGAGAGGCAAACTGTCACGCAGGTGCCGCAGCCCAGGACGCAGACTTTTTTGAAAGGCTCAAGCATGGCAGCTATTTCAGCCAGGGGCTTCCTCTCGCCAACAATCATCTTATTTTCACCTTCCCTTTTCCGGATTACCCGGGGGATTATATTATTTTGACTGGTGCAAACCCGGCGGCAAAGAAAGGGAAGGGGCCGGAGAAAGGACTCACCCGACCCCAACCGCCTGGTTTATTACTGGTTTTGTGATTTGAATACATCTACATAGGAATCACAGTAAATATCCAAGTTCAGCAGGATCCGCCCGGTAGCAATGGCTGCCACCAGTTCCTCGTCACAGGCATCACAAATTGCAGAATCCAAACCACATGCCATGGCCATTACGGCAAAGTTGCGGTTAAGCAGCTCGCGGTTCTTTGTTCCCTGAGAAATATTGCTCAGCCCCACAGTTGTTTTAGGCGGGGGATCGGAGAGCAACTTGATCTGGCGTAATGTTTCAAAAACTTCGGGGCCATGGGCCTGACCCACATTGGCAGGCAAGGCCAGGGGATCGATGTAAAGCTTGTCGATAGATATGCCATGGGCATCACAGTTTGCCACCAGTTCCATGGCCAGGGCCACGCGGCTTTCTGCATCCTTGGGAATTCCCTCTTCGCTCATGGCCAAACCGATAACTTCAGCATCGTACTTTGCCGCCAAGGCAAATACGCGGTCCATTTTTTCCTGGACTGCGGGTACAGAGTTAATCATTGCGGGATTCTTACAAACTTCCAGACCCGCCTCAATGGCATCATAGTCAGTAGAATCGAGGCAGAGGGGAAGTTTACTGACCTCCTGTGTTACCTCAACCAGCCATCTCATTGCCGATACCCGGTCGGCTACCGCAGGCCCAACGTTCAGATCGAGATAGCCGGCACCCATGGCTTCCTGCTTACGAGCCCATTCCTGTACAGGCCCCGGATCTTTCTCGCGGATTGCATTGGCAATATCGCGAAACATGCCGTTAATCCGCTCACCGATCATGATCATGTTTTTTGTCCCTCCTCAGTATTAATATGTTTATGCAGAGCCTGTCAGCTTTTAGTTAAGATTAGTAGCTGTTGTCCTGCATTAAATCATCAATAGACTTTTTCACAAGCTCTACCGCCCGGGGATGGCGCATTACCAGGATATCCATTCCTGCCTGTAAAAGGGCTGCAGCTGTTGCCGCTTCCCATGCCATGGAACGCTCAGCCTCGTCTCCCCAGCCCGGCTGCTCACTCACAGAAACACTTGCTTCTTTCTTTACCCACACCTCATTGCCCACATTACCGATCATGGGCATGGCAAGCATGCGGTCACCGCTGAGGGCACCAAAGCGGGCCCGTTCCATAATGGAGTAACTGTATTCAATACCATAACCGAGAGCTGCAATCGTGGGGTCAATAACGATACGATCCAACAGGGGTGTGCTCATTTCCGAAATTAAAATATTAAGTTGCTTTGCAATGTTAATGTCAATGGGGGACTGGGCAATGATGGAATGCTTATATGCCATGGCGGCACTTGCCACAGACTTATAGTTATCCTGTTCGGCCACGCCGAGGAGCAGGTTTTCCCCTTCGGCAGACTCTGCCAGCGGTCCCATAATTGTATTATCCTTATCTGCTTTGCCGCAGCCATAAACGATCAGAGGGACTCCCACAGCCGACAAGACACTTTTTAGCACGGCAATGCAATCCTCTGCAGATTTATCACCAAGGTCGGGGTCCGCTCCTTTAAAGCGGAGAGCAATCATGTCAGCACCATATTCTTCCACACATTTCTTGGCCCAGGCTGCCGGGTCGCTAATTACATCACCCAGAGCACTTTTGAGGTTGGCGGGCCAATCTTCAGGGACAATATCCCAAACCTCCATGGCGACCACAGGTCTGTTTGGAATCGCTCCCTCAAATTGAAGGAAAGGAAGGGAGGCTTCGCCTCCGACCTTGATCGTGCTTGTTCGTGTGCCTCCATCTGCACTGGTAGCACCCAGTACAACTTCACGCACCTGGCTTCTATATTTTTCTTTATTAATCTCCACAGCCATTGCTCTTCTCCTTTCTGCTCATTTAATATTAATCACTTGGTCGGCAGTTTATCTGCCAACTGCTTAAGCGAACTGGGATTTGGCAAATTTCTGAATACCGGAAGATTCCCGCGGGCCCACAAGAACTTCCCAGCCCGATTCATCTTCAAGCTTGCCTTTAAGCACTGCCACAGCACCAGGGATAACAATTTTGCGGTGCTTGACTTTGTCTTCCACACCAAGATCCTTAATTGCCTTGGCAATCTTCTCGGCAGTAAACTTGTTATCCGCGTATCCGGTAAGCACGGAAATGCCTCCCGTATCCACAGAAATAATATAGCTGGGAATACGTGTCGCATCCACTTCCCCTTCCACCAGGTAGTAGGTGAGAGAGAAGTTGGTGGTGCAGTAAACAGGTGAATTTTCCGAAGCATCACCAATGGCATGCAGACCGGGCTCCACAGCAACAGGCTTTTGTGGATCGGTAAAGAGGTTTGATCTCCAGCTTAAAAGAGGTAACAAAAGTTCTTTCTTTACCGTTTTCATGACCAGAACGCTGGTGAACTTGGAAAGAAGGGCCGTGGCCTGAAGCAGTTCTTCCTGCTCATCATCTTTGTTGGTAAAAGCAATGGTCGGATAACCAAAGGTGCGGAACTTTTTGCGAACAGCCTGGCGGCGAATCTGTGTCATATCGGCAATAACCTTACTGGTATCCCGGGAACCGGGATCGAGAACCAGATCTTTATAACCGAGGGCTACGATCTTATCAACCAGTTCGGCCAACTCATTAAGGTTGTCAGCTTTAACAGCCAGGGCACATCCGCTTCCCTTGGCCACCTCGGTCATTTTTTCATAGTTGTCCTTATTAGCGGCATAAATGAGGGGCTTGCGGTCCGCCACTGCGGGCAATGCGCCTTCAATAGCGGCAGCATCTTCGCTAATGAGGACAAAGTTCTTATCCGTTTTGGCTGCTGCTGCCTCCACTGCAGCCTTAAGCTTGGCCGCATCTCCGGAAGCGTTGACCAGCGCAACCATCTCCACTGTGTACTGCTGTCCCACACGTTCGAAGTTCAGATCATTAATTGTATCGAGCTTCGCGGCAACATCGTCAGTATCATTTACAGTTATGGCAACAGCGGTGGGGTGGTTGAATTTTTTATCATGGCGGAATATTTCTGTCTCATCCCCCATCTCTACAACATTGTCACCAGCTCCTACTTTAACAAGACGAATTGGTGGGGCAGAGGCAGACGAAAGGGCCTCCTTCGCTGCATCAGAAACGTCAGGACAGGCTTCAAGGGAAGCTTTCCCGTTAGCCAGCGCCATGGCAAAAGCCAGGCATGTGGGGAAGCCACACTTCTTGCAGTTAGTTTTGGGTAAATGTTTGAAAATTTCCAATCCTGTCAAACCCATTGTTTCTACTCCTTTCTATATTTAATACAAGCAATGCCCCGGGGGCATCATTGCGTTAAGCTCCGCCTACCGGGACATTTAAAAGCCCATACTTACATCAGGGGATCCATGGTAAGGGCGGGATGACCCTTTTCCTCAAGGAAGGGAAGGATCTCCTCGCCAGTGGTTCCCACAGTTTCGTCGGCAATCTTATCCACAAAATCGGCTCCCAGGCCCTGAGCTTCGGCCGATTTGCTCAGGTCGTCGCCCAGCCAGTCTTTAAGCTCTTTGGGCATCCAGACCAGGCGGGCCAGACCGCCGTCGGCCTTGATAAATTTCTTGCTCAGCACAAAGCCCCGACCATGGCCCATGAAACCGGGAGTCTGAATCCCGCCGCCCACAGTACCGGCCAGGGTGGAAAAGTTCATCCCGCAGGGGGTCATGCCGCCGTGTTCACGCGTGGTGATCATGACACCGTTGGCCTCGGGAACGATCCCCATAATGCACTCGAAACAGCCGCAGGAAGTCATGGGGCGGTCAATAAAGGAATACATGGAGCATTCCTCAATGTTGCGGTTGGTGTTGTTATAAACAAATTCATTTACCGATTCCCAGATCCCTTTTTCCTCATCAATGACGCCAGTCTTCTTGATGGGCTGGTTGGGGCCGGTGGGGTCAATCTCGTTGGATGCCTTGCCGTCCAGCCAGCTCACGGCACCACAGAGACCAAGTCGTTCCGGAGTGACCACGCAGACGTGGTTGGGAGCAAAGGACTGGCAGAGGGTGCAGGAGTAGAAATCTTCCACCGACTCATCGGTAAGATCGCCAAGGCGGGCATCACGTTTGGCGTATACCTGCATGGCTTCTTCCAATTTTGCTTCAACTTCTTTCTGGTCGGTGTAAATGGTTACCTGGACCCTGTCCACGATTGCAGGGAAGTCGTCCTTGTACTTGGCAATAAGCAGGTCGCCGTAATGACGGAATTTAAAGCCTTTTTCTTTACAGTCCTTGCTTACCCGGTACCAACAGGTATTCCGCTGACCGGTGTGCCAGAGACCTTCGCCGTAATTTACAAAGTCATGGATACGGCGCTCCAGCACGCCTTCAAAGTCTTCCTGCATCTTACGGCCGTAGATCTTCACATAGATACCACCGCTGATGGCAGCACCTTCCTCGATCTCGTCCACATCAGGGCCGATTACTTCGACTTTGCCGTCTTCGATCTCGTTTTCTCCCACCATTTTTACCAACTCAAAGGAAGGTGTACGGCCGCCGCCGAATTCCAGGAACATATCTTTCTTACGGATAGCCTCCCCTTCAAAAGCAGGGGCAACAGCAAAGGGCACGGGAATATCCAGAATCTTCAGCTTAATGCCCCTAACCTCCATAGCTACCTGCAGCAGGCTGTCATAATCAGGGTTGGAGATGTACCAGTTGGGAATCTGCTCGTCTTCCGGCAGTTCCTGATCAAGGATCACAGGGAAGCCGAGGAAGATTGCCGCAAAGTGGGCTGCAATCTGAACCTCATCCCGCTCACCGAAGTGCAGCACGAAGGCGCGGACACGGCGGCGCTGGTAGTCTCTTTGCTCCTCACGCAGACCGGGGGCAATACCACCGAAGGCGAGCCCGGCGCGCAGGGCGTAGTTTACAGCATGAATAACCTGGGTAAAGTTCCCCATGGTAAAGGTGATGAAGTCAATACCAAGCTTCAGACCGGCTTCAATAGCTTGGTCCACAACCTCGTATGCCATAAAGATCATGAAGCCTTTTGCTTGCAGGTCACTCACAATCTTGCCCAGAGCTTCCGTTGACTTGGCTTTACCCACAATCACGGCCTGGCCCGGGATAGTCCAGTCAACCAGGAGGATACCGTAGCGGCGTACCACCGGGTCCGTAAGAAAACCGGTCCACGGATCGACGTGCAGTTTATCTCCCTTAAGATAGCGCAGAGCTTCAATAATCTCCGCAGCATAAGCGGTGGACTCACCGCAGAGGCGTGCATTGTAGAAGTTTAACTCTTCTTTAATCTGGCTGCGCATGCGGTTTAAGATGGGGACCAATTCACCCAATTTGGTAACTTTTTCTCCGCTGAGGCACATGATAACAGGCAGGTAATATCCTGTGTCCGGATAGCCCACGGGATGCTCCGGACCATAGCGGCGGATGGCCTGGCTCAGCAGGATCTCTGCATAGCTGGTGGCAATGATTGCCCCGTCATATACTTTCTGAAACAACGGCAATGGCGGATTTGACTCATCGATCGCACCATCAAATATCTCTTCAAAAGAATTTTCCCATTCTCTTCCTACTTGTGACATTCACGCTTACCTCCTTTTAACCCCAAAATATTTTTTTACCAGGTGGCGGAAATAGAATCGGTTTCATATTTCTCCTGGGCCATGCGGTGCACCCGGAGTTTCCAGGACCGCTCGTTGAGGGCGGCCATCAGTTTCTTTGCTGCCTCCTGAGGATCTTCTTCCCACATGAAGTAACCACCGTAGACGTCCTGGGCGATCTGCAGGGCAATACCGTCCACCAGAGGGCTGCCGGGAATGGGGGGCACAACCCCTACGTGCACGGGTATTCCCAGGGTGACGCACCAGCTGCCGATAGAAACGGCTTTTTCGCTCATGGCTTCAGGAGCGCTGGCTACGAAGGGAACCTTGGGTACATCCACGTTCCACTGCTTGGCCAGTGCGTTTGTAAAGTCGTAGCAGCGGGTGTTGTCCACACAGGAGCCCATATGGAAGATGAGGGGCATCTTTTCAGCCATTTTATCCTTGTTCGCTTCGTTAAGGCGGTTCAGGAAGGCTTTGAGGCCGTCACCTGCGTACTTATCCACGGCATCGCTGTTAAGCAGACCCAACTTGGCAAAGGTGCCGGCGGCGCAGCCGGTGGATACCAGCAGCACGTTGTTCTTGGCCAGTTCCTTTGCAATAACAAAGTGACTTTCATCGTGCATAACCTTGAGGTTGTTGCAGCCGGCAAAAAGGGCAACCCCAGCAAGCTCACCGGCATCAACGGCATCGGTAACCACCTTGATGGGTGCTTCAGGGTTAATGGCACCTAAAATATCTTGCATGGACTCCAGGCTGAACCCGGCTACCACTTTATTCTTAAACTGGGGGATGCTTACTTTATTCGGATCCCGCTCTTTAAACGCATCTATGGCGACGCGTACAATCTCCTGTGCTTTTTCAAAAGCATGGGCTTCGTCGAAATCTACATAGTAGGAGCTGGGGATTTTGGCGTTGGTCATGGTAGTGATGATCTTGGTGTGATAACACTCGGCGACAGCCTGAATGCCGGGCATGATACACTGAACGTCCACGACCATGGCGTCCACGGCCCCGGTCATAATTGCCAGCTCCTGGGAAAGGAAGTTGGTGAGAACAGGCACGTTCTGGCGCATCAGCACTTCATTGCCGGTACAGCAGATCCCCATGCACTTGATCCCTTCGGCACCGGCTTCCTTGGCCTCATCGGTCATGGAGCGGGCCGCCTTCACGACCATCTCGCTAAGGACGGGGTTGTGCCCGTGCAGGGCAATGTTCACCATATTTTCTTCCAGTACGCCCATGTTGGCTTCACTGACCACGGGGGTCGGCGTACCAAAGAGAATGTCGGAGAGATCAGTGGCGATATGCATGCCCATGTAATCGCAGAGAGCTGCTTTCAATGCCTGGAATACCAGGTTGACAGGGTCGGCATCCATGCCCATGTGAGTCTGGGCCATGGATTCGGAAACGGTGCGGTGGATACTGTAGGGCATAATGTTGCAGTCCATAAACTTCTCCACCCGGTCCGGCACCACGGTTTTTTCAATCCACTTACTGTAGGTGCCGTCAATACGGCTGAATTCCTGCAGGGCCAGATCCACCAGATCTTTTAAAATCTCCCGATCGGAGCGGCCTTCCGTGGCGATTTCCATGCGCTCGGCCACCCGCTTCAGCTTGTCGCTGTCCGTGATCTCGTAATCTCCTTCGTGCCCTTCCGCGATCTCTTTCAGCACCAGGGTGGTGTGCAAACCGTGATCCGAGTGGGCGGATGCGCCCCCCACCACATGGCGTATCAGGTTACGGGCCACGATGGTATAAGCGGTGGCACCACATATCCCCTTGGATGCCTTCTTGGTGATGCGGCAGGGTCCCTGGATACAAATGGTGCAGCAGATCCCCGTATTCCCATAGTTACACTGGGGCTGCATGTTCAGGTAGCGGTCGTAACAAGACTCTACCCCGTTGCCCTCGGTTTTGGCCAAAACTTCTAAGGCGGCGGGGTCAATAGTGCGGTTGCGATCTTTCTTTTTTTCTGCCATATTCTTTCCAAGCCTCCTTTAAATATATACAAATAAACTGACGAATCAAACAGGTACACTTTACTTAGACCCAGTCATCTCCCCCTTCAAAATATTGTTATAAACTTCAACCAAACCGACCGGTAAGTCAGCGGCATC
>SLRC01000122.1 GCA_007131175.1 Syntrophomonadaceae bacterium | reverse complement strand
TGTGTAAAAAGGGGGGTAGAAAATGGTTGCGAAGGCACAAGCCCGCTTTATCAGGATAGCACCCCGCAAAGCGCGGTTAGTGATGGATCTGATCCGTGGCAAGGATGTGGATAATGCTTTATCTGTTTTACGCTTTACTCCCCGTAAAGGGGCTAAAATAATTGAAAAAGTCCTGAACTCTGCTGTCGCCAATGCTCAGAACAATCATGATATGAATAAGGGAGAACTTTTTATTGCACAGGGTTATGTGGATGAAGGGCCGGTTTTAAAAAGATTTCGTCCTCGGGCACAGGGGAGGGCCTCGCGCATACGTAAGCGTACCAGTCATATAACCTTGATATTGGAAGAAAGAAAGGAGGGCTAGAATATTGGGTCAAAAAATCAGTCCCAGCGGATTTCGCATCGGTGTGATTAAAGATTGGGATGCCCGCTGGTATGCGGAAAAGGACTATATGAAGTTACTTCACGAAGACCTGTTCATCCGTGACTATATTACGAAAAAGCAGGAAGGGGCTGGCATCGCACGCATCGAAATAGACCGGGCTGCCAGCAATGTACGTGTTGCCATTCATACCGCCAAGCCGGGAATGGTGATTGGCAAGGGAGGAACCGGGGTAGAACGTTTGCGCCGTGAACTGGAACAAAAAACGGGCAAGAAGATACACATTAATATCATGGAGATCAAAACGCCGGAGCTGAATGCCTGGCTGGTTGCTGAAAGTATTGCCCAGCAATTAACCCGCCGTATTGCTTTCCGCAGGGCCATGAAACAGGCTATGAGCCGTACCATGCGAGCGGGAGCCAAGGGGATAAAAGTGGTATGTAAAGGAAGACTGGGTGGTGCAGAGATGGCCCGCACCGAAGCATACCATGAAGGAACTGTTCCCCTTCAGACACTGCGTGCCGATATTGATTACGGCTTGGTTGAAGCACACACCACTTACGGGCGTATTGGGGTGAAAGTGTGGATTTATAAAGGAGAAATATTGCCGGGAGATAGAAACAAGGTACAGGAACAACAGGAAACGGAAAAACCGAAGGAAAAAAGGAGAGAAAGGCGGGGAAGCAGGCGTGTTAATGCCAAAAAGGAGTAAATTCCGCCGCCATCAACGGGGACGCATGAAGGGACTTTCCAAGGGAGGAACCCAGATTGATTTTGGAGAGTTCGGCCTGCAGGCACTGGAGTCAGGTTGGATAACCAGCCAACAGATTGAAGCGGCTCGTATTGCCATGACCAGGTATGTAAAAAGAGGCGGCAAAGTATGGATCAAAATATTCCCTCACAAGCCCGTCACTGCTAAGCCTGCAGAAACACGTATGGGCAAGGGGAAAGGGTCTCCGGAGTTTTGGGTAGCTGTAGTAAAACCAGGCCGGGTAATGTTTGAGCTGGCCGGTGTGCCGATGGAGACAGCGCGGGAAGCAATGCGACTTGCCGCACAGAAATTACCAGTGAAATGCAAATTTGTGAAAAGAGAAGAAACAGGTGGTGAATCTCGTGAAAGTGAGGGAAATTCGTGAGCTTTCCGATCGGGAATTACAGGAGAAAGTACAGGAATTAAAAGGAGAGCTTTTTAACCTGCGCTTTCAGATGGCCACCGGGCAGCTGGAGAACGTGATGCGCGTAAAAGAGGTGCGCCGCTCTATCGCCCGCGTAAAAACGGTGTTGAGGGAGAGAGAACTCGCTGCGGCCCGGAATTGAAGAGTGAAAAGGAGGCAGCGTTTTGGAAAGAAACAGACGTAAAGTACGTGTGGGAAAAGTGATCAGCGACAAAATGGATAAAACGGTTGTCGTTGCTGTAGAAAGAACAACGCCGCACCCCTTGTTCGGTAAAATTATGCGCCTAACCAAGAAGTATAAGGTGCACGACGAGAACAATGAGTGTAACATTGGTGACAAGATTAAAATAATGGAGACAAGAGCTATCAGCAAGGATAAAAGGTGGCGTCTGGTGGAAATTATGGAGAAATCCCGCTTGTAGTCCGGGTGAAAGGAGGGGCCCCAATGATACAAAACCTTTCTGTTCTTAACGTGGCCGATAATACAGGAGCCCGTAAAATTATGTGCATCCGTATTCTGGGGGGTTCGAAACGAAAATCCGCCAGTGTGGGAGACATCATTGTTTGTGCAGTAAAGGAAGCAATTCCCGGTGGTGTTGTAAAAAAAGGTGATGTTATCCGGGCGGTAATCGTTAGAACCAAAAAAGGATACAGGCGTAAGGATGGAACATTTATCCGTTTTGATGAAAATGCTGCAGTAGTGATCAATGAACAGAAAGCCCCCCGGGGAACACGTATATTTGGTCCGGTGGCCCGGGAACTGCGGGATTTTGATTTTATGCGCATTGTTTCCCTCGCCCCCGAGGTTATTTAATTGCCTTAAATTGATACAGCGTTGGTGAGGAGGTGTTTAAATGGCTTCAGGTAAACTTCACGTTCGCAAAGGCGATCGTGTGCTGGTTCTTTCCGGCAAAGATAAGGGGAAAAAGGGTAAAGTTGTTAGTGCATTACCTGAAAAAAACAAAGTGCTGATTGAGGGCATGAATATTATTAAAAAACATGCCAAACCCACACAGAAAGTTCCCCAGGGGGGGATCAGGGAGATGGAAGCCCCCTTGCACGCCAGCAATATCATGCTAATCTGTCCATCCTGCCAGCTCCCGACCCGCATTTCTCATAAAAGCATAACCGGGGGCAAAAAGGTGCGGAGCTGCAAGAAGTGCGGTGAATTTATTGACAAGTAGGAGCGAACCACCCTGTCCCCCGTGTAAAAAAATTGCATTCAACACCCGCAAGGGCAGGGGAAGGAGGTAAAGGATGTCTGCGTTAAAGGATAAATATTTAAATAATGTCTTGCCTGCTTTAATGGAGCAATTTGACTATAAAAATGTTATGGCTGTGCCCCGTTTGGAAAAAGTAGTTATTAATATGGGTGTGGGCGAAGGGAAAGAAAACACTAAACTGCTGGATGCGGCGGTAAAAGATCTTTCCATTATCAGCGGACAAAAGCCTGTGGTTACAAAAGCCAGGAAATCTGTGGCCAGCTTTAAGTTGCGTGAAGGCATGTCTATTGGTTGCAAGGTAACACTGCGTGGCGAAAGGATGTATGATTTTTTGAGTAAGCTTATTAACGTAGCGCTCCCCCGGGTAAGAGATTTTCGAGGGATCTCGCCCCGTTCCTTTGACGGGAGGGGTAATTATTCTCTGGGCCTTAAGGAGCAGCTTATATTTCCGGAAATTACGTATGATGAAGTTGAAAAAATTCAAGGTATGGATATTACCATTGTAACAACAGCTAAAAGTGATGAAGAGGCTAAGGAATTGCTCCGTCTGATTGGTATGCCTTTCCGGGCAGCCTAGTGGGGAGAAGACGTAAAGCTGCAGGAAGGAGGTGCGACCTGGTTAGCATTAACCAGGAGATCTGTGGCCAAAAAATCTTTAATTGCAAAAGCAAAAAGAAAACCCAAGTTTGATGTTCGCCGTTATACTCGCTGCCAGCTCTGTGGTCGTCCGAGAGCTTACCTCCGTAAGTTCGGGATGTGTCGCATTTGCTTTCGCAAACTGGCTCACCAGGGAGTTATACCTGGTGTTAAAAAAGCCAGTTGGTAAGGCAGGAGTGAGAAAGGAGGTTAAGTTTAAATATGATGACCGATCCGATTGCCGATATGCTGACCCGTGTTCGCAATGCCAACATGGCCGGTAACGGGCAGGTAGAGATCCCTGCTTCAAAAGTAAAAAAATCTATAGCGGACATCTTGAAAAAAGAGGGCTATATCAAGGATTTTGAATATATCCAGGACAGCAAACAGGGTAGATTGAAACTCTACCTCAAAGGTGGTAACGTAAACCGCAACCCCATCACAGGCTTAAAACGCATCAGCAAACCTGGACTGCGAGTATATGCCCGTAAGGATGAACTTCCCCGCGTGCTGGGAGGCTTGGGCATTGCAATTATCTCCACCTCCCAAGGTATCATGACGGATCAGCAAGCACGCAAGGCCGAATTGGGTGGAGAAGTGATCTGTTATGTATGGTAGGAGGTGTTATATTTGTCACGTATTGGAAAAAAACCAATACCGATCCCTGCTGGAGTTGAGGTTGTTGTAAGGGAAGGTAATCTGGTTACTGTAAAGGGACAGAAGGGCCAACTGGAAAAACAGCTTCCCGAGTGTCTGGAAATTCAAATTTCCGATGGGCAGGCTGTTGTATTGCGTCCCTCTGATAAAAAAGAACACCGGTCGCTACACGGACTGGGAAGGACCCTGTTGTCCAACATGGTAGAGGGGGTATCCAGCGGCTTTGCCCGCAATCTTGAACTTGTTGGTGTAGGCTATCGTGCGGCTAAACAGGGAAATAACCTGGTACTCAACGTGGGCTATTCCCAGCCTGTAAACGTTATTCCCCGTGAGGGCATTGAGATTGATGTTCCAGCCCCTACAAAGATTACAGTCCGGGGAATTGATAAAGAAGTGGTTGGTGATACTGCAGCCATGATCAGGCGGGTCAGGCCTCCCGAGCCTTACAAGGGCAAAGGTATTAAGTACGAAAATGAGTTCATCCGGCGCAAAGTCGGTAAAGCGGGCAAGTAGGTTCCGGCAGCCTTCGGGAAGGAGTGAAAGTAGTGGCAGTAAAGATGCTCAAAAGGGATGCGCGAAAAAAACGCCATCTGCGCGTACGCAGGAAGGTCATGGGAACACCTGAACGGCCTCGTCTTAGCGTTTATCGCAGCCTCAGGCACATGTATGCCCAGTTAATTGACGATGTTAGCGGCAATACTCTTGTCTTTGCCTCCACTTTGGATATGGACCTGCGCGGCCAATTGACCGTTGCCGGTAATAAAGATGCAGCGCGCCAGGTGGGAGAACTTCTGGCTAAAAGAGCGCTGGAAAAGGGAATTGAACAAGTAGTTTTTGACCGCGGTGGTAATTTATATCATGGCAGAGTGCAAGCACTGGCTGAAGGAGCAAGGAGTCAGGGACTGAAGTTTTAATTGAAGCGAGAAAGGAGGGTTAAGTTTGCCTAAAGTGGAGCCGCAAGGTGAGCTGAAGGAGAGGGTGGTTCGCATAAACAGGGTGGCCAAGGTTGTCAAGGGAGGTCGCAGGTTTAGCTTCAGCGCTCTTGTTGTTGTTGGAGATGAACAGGGTGCCGTGGGAGCAGGCCTGGGGAAAGCAGGAGAAGTTCCTGAGGCAATCCGCAAAGGGATTGAGGATGCCCGCAAGAACCTGATCCGTATTCCCATGGTAGGGACGACCATTCCTCATTCTGTACTCGGACATTTTGGCGCGGGACGGGTTTTGCTAAAACCGGCATCTGAAGGAACCGGTGTTATTGCAGGTGGGCCGGTACGTGCCGTACTCGAACTGGGCGGCATTAAAGATATTTTAACCAAGAATCTTGGTTCATCCAACGCCATGAATATGATCAACGCCACCATGGAAGGTCTCACATCATTGAAATCGGCGGAGGAAGTAGCCCGTATCAGGGGTAAAGGGGTAGAAGAACTCAAGGTATAGGGGGAGTCTGCAATGAGTGGGGGAAAAATTAGGATAACACTGCTACGGAGCTCGCATGGCCGCAAGCCTTCTCAGCGATTAACTGTTAATGCTTTAGGCCTGCGGCGCATTAATCATACTGTTGAGCATAACGATACTCCCCAGATCCGGGGGATGATCGCCCGTATCAGGCATCTTGTAGCCGTGGAAGAAAATTGATATAAGTGTATGCAATTTATTGAGGAGGTGTTTGAAAATGCGCCTGCATGATTTAAAACCAGCGCCTGGATCTCGCACCGCCCCCAAGCGGGTGGGACGGGGTATTGGTTCTGGCTTGGGCAAGACCTCCGGTCGTGGTCAAAAGGGCCAAAAAGCCCGTTCAGGCGGGAGTGTGCGTCGTGGTTTTGAGGGGGGACAAATGCCCCTTTTCCAGCGATTGCCGAAACGGGGTTTTTATAATAGATTTCGCCGTTGCTGGTCGGTGGTTAATGTGGAATCACTCAATTTATTTGACGACGGTTTAACTGTAACCCCGCAAGTGCTATTGGATAAGGGTCTCGTTAAAGATATGAAAGACGGACTCAAAATCCTGGGTAAAGGCGAACTGACAAAAAAGCTTACAGTCCAAGCAAATAGCTTTAGCGCACAGGCTGTAGCGAAGATCGAAAATGCCGGTGGCCGGACCGAGGTGATTTAAATGCTCGAATCGGTGCGTAATGCCTGGAAGATTAAAGAATTGCGCCAGCGTATCTTTTTTACCCTGTCAATGCTTGTGGTTTTCCGCATTGGCTCCCATATTCCCATTCCCGGTATTAATGCAGAAGTGCTGGCAGATTTCTTCCAGGAAGATACCATTTTTGGTTTCTATAATGTAATTGCAGGGGGAGCGCTAAGCAACTTTACCATATTTGCCATGGGGATTATGCCCTACATTAACGCTTCCATTATTATGCAGCTTTTAACTGTTGTGGTACCCAAGTTTAAAGAATGGAGTGAAGAAGGCCCGGAAGGTCGGAAAAAAATGATTCAGGTAATCCGTTATGGCACCATTCTGCTGGCGTTCCTGCAAGCAACAGGGATGACGTTTAGCCTGATACAGCCGGCCATTACAGACCATCGCTTTACTTCTTACATGGTGATTATCATTTCCCTGACTGCCGGAACGGCGTTTCTGATGTGGCTGGGAGAGTTGATTACGGAAAAGGGGATCGGAAACGGTATATCTCTTTTGATTTTTGGCGGTATTATTGCCGGTTTTCCTGCACAGGTAGGCATGACTGTTGAATTACTGCAATTAGGAGAGATCAGTTTCTTAACACTTATTCCCATCGTTCTCATATTATTGGCCCTTATTGTAGGTATTATTGCACTGGAAGTGGGTCGCAGACGCATCCCTGTTCAATATGCCAAACGGGTTGTGGGAAGACGGATATACGGTGGGCAGAGCACCCATATTCCCCTCAAGATAAATCAGTCAGGTGTTATTCCGGTGATTTTCGCTTCTGCCATCCTGATGTTTCCGGCAACGATCGCCATGTTTATCAACCACCCTATTGCCCAGAGGTTTGCAGAGGCTCTTGGCTGGGGAACTTTTTTGAACACGCTTCTTTATGCTCTGTTTATTATTCTTTTCGCCTATTTTTACACGGCAATACAATTTGATCCGTTAAAGATTTCCCAGGATATTAAAAAGTATGGTGGATTTATTCCAGGATTGCGACCGGGCCGGCCCACGGCAGAGTATCTGGGTAAAGTTTCTAAGCGCCTGACCACAGTAGGAGCTTTTTCACTGGCTTTTATTGCTGTAATGCCAATTCTGATGCAGGATCTTTCCCGAATAAATCTAATGTTCCAGGGAACGGCACTGATTATTATCGTGGGTGTGGCTTTGGAGACTATGCGTCAAATTGAAAGCCAGATGTTGATGCGAAATTATCAGGGTTTCATGAAATAGGAGAGTATAATTTGATTACCCTTAAGTCAACACAGGAGATAGAAATGATGCGGCAGGCGGGGCAAATTGTAGGGCAGACCCTGCAAATGTTACGCAAAGCGATCAAACCAGGCATAACAACCGGACAGTTGGATGCCCTGGCAAAAAAAAAGATTGAGAGCTGCAATGCCCAACCTGCTTTTCTCGGTTACCGCGGTTTCCCGGCAAGTATCTGTGCGTCCCTTAACGAAGAGGTAGTACATGGTATTCCCGGGTTGCGCCGCCTGCAGAGTGGTGATATTATCAGTATCGACGTGGGAGTTTATTACAGGGGATATTACGGCGACGCTGCCGTAACTTTTCCTGTAGGGGAGGTTTCCCCTGTGGGCCTTGAGTTGCTCCAGGTTACAGAACAATCCTTGCATGAAGGTTTAAACAAGGCTTATCCGGGGAAGCGGCTCTATGATATCTCCCATGCGATCCAGTCTTATGTTGAGTCCCGGGGCTTCTCTGTGGTGCGTAACTATGTAGGTCATGGAATTGGCAGTGAAATGCATGAAGAACCACAGGTCCCAAACTTTGGCCTGCCCGGCA
>SLRC01000157.1 GCA_007131175.1 Syntrophomonadaceae bacterium | reverse complement strand
AGGCCACACACACTGGGTCAGGCTTCCCGGATTGACGGTGTTACACCGGCCGATTTGTCCCTTTTGGCCCTGCATCTGGAGTACCGGACATCACCTCACAGCAAGAAAGAAAAAGCAGCTCCCGGGGAGGCAGGGCGTTGAAAGAACCGGGGTGGTATAATCGTTTGAACCGATTTTTCAAGGAAAAGTTCGGGGAGCGGGTCAGCAAAATTCCCCTTGATGTGGGACTGACCTGCCCAAACAGAGATGGCACCCTTTCCCAGGAGGGATGCATTTTTTGTCATAACCCTGCATTCAGCCCGGCAGCAGCAATAAGGGAGCATGGTAATAATCCGGGTAGTGTGAGGAAACAAATTAGGGACTATCAGTGGCGCAGCGAAAACCATGGAAAGGTGCCTGCCGGAAAAGAGGAGCCCCCTGCGGAATTTGTCCCCCGCAACAGTTACCTGGCTTACTTTCAGTCATACAGCAATACCTATGGACCGCTCACCTTACTGGCGCAGTTATATGAAGAAGCATTACAGACGCCCGGCGTCATTGGTCTCAGTGTGGGCACCCGTCCCGATTGCCTGGGTCCTGCTGTTATTGATCTATTGACTGTTTTAGCCCAGCGCTCTCATATCTGGTTGGAATTAGGACTGCAGTCTGCCCATGATACCACTTTAAAAAAAATAAACAGGGGCCACACCTTTGCCTGCTTTAAGGATGCTGTCGAAGCATGCAGGGGCCGCGGCTTATATATCTGTGTCCACCTGATTAACGGACTCCCCGGTGAAAGCCCCTCTGCCATGTTGGAGACTGCAGTGCGCCTTGCACCACTCTCAATTCACGGGGTTAAATTTCACCAACTTCAGATTATGGCAGGAACTCTGCTGGAGCAGCTTTACAGGCAGAACGCTGTTACTCCCCTCTCCCAAACTGCTTATCTAAAGATTATCTGTAACCAGTTGGAAATGCTGCCATCCCCTATCGTAGTGCAACGCCTGCTGGCGGAAACGCCACGCCGTGACCTCCTGCTGGCCCCTGACTGGCATGTGCCCCGGGCCCAGTTTTCCCGAATGGTGGAAGAGGAATTGCGCAGCCGCGGTACCTGGCAGGGAAGCAGGGATTGAACCCCAATCCAGCTGATATTTGTATATCTTAATCGAAACAGTTGCCCCCTTCTTTCAGCTTTATGCCATAACAAAAAAATACAAATACGTGCATAAGCATAGTAAGGATCGCTTTTTACGAAATATATTTCATATCAAGAAGGATCACAGAAATTTTTGAAGAAATATACTTTTTAATGCTCTTTTTAATTCAGAGCAAATATTGCCAGGGGGTGATTCTTTTGCCGGCAGATTTTTTGGCAGAGCCTTACAAAATTAAGATGGTGGAACCCATCAGGATGACCAGCAGGGAAGAACGGGAGGGGCTGATAAAAGAGGCAGGGTATAACATGTTCTTCCTACGGGCTGAAGATGTTTATATTGACCTTTTGACGGACAGCGGCACATCGGCCATGAGCCAGGAACAGTGGGCGGCAATGATGCTGGGGGATGAAGCATATGCAGGATCTCGTAGCTTTTACAGACTAAAAGATGCTGTGGAAAGCATAACCGGTTATCCATACGTCTTACCGGCACACCAGGGGCGGGCTGCGGAAAAAATTGTCATGGATATACTGGTCAGGGAAGGCATGGTGATCCCGGGAAACATGCACTTTGATACTACCAGGGCGCATATGCAGCTACGGGGGGGTAAACCGCTGGACCTGATTGTTCCGGAAGGTCTTGACCCCACGAGTTCTCACCCGTTCAAGGGAAACATTGATTTGGAAAAGCTGGAAAACGCCCTTAATATCCATGGCAAGGAGAAAGTTCCTTTTATTCTGATTACAATAACCTGCAACAACAATGGAGGCCAGCCTGCCTCCTTGGGCAACATCAAGTCTGCAGGGGAAATTTCCCGGCGCTATGGAGTTCCCCTTTTCTTTGATATTGCTCGTTTTGCCGAAAACTGTTTTTTTATACATATGCGTGAAGAGGGATATGGGCAGAAGACTGTAAGGGAGATTGCCCGGGAAATATTTGCCTGTGGTGATGGGTGTATGATGAGCTCCAAGAAGGACGGCCTGGTGAATATGGGTGGGTTTATGGCTTTCAATGATCGGCCTTTGCACGAGCAAGCCTGCCAGCTCTCAATCATCAATGAGGGGTTTCCCACTTATGGGGGGATGGCCGGAAGGGATATGGATGCCCTGGCCAGGGGCCTTGAAGATGTGCTGGAATTGTCCTACTTGCAATTTCGTATTGGCCAGGTAGCCTATCTTGCCAGGCTGCTACGTGAAGCCGGTGTGCCCATTGTAGAGCCTTCCGGTGGTCATGCTGTATATATAGACGGGAGACGTTTCCTTCCCCACATACCACAGGAACAGTTTCCTGCCCAGGTAATTTCGGTGGCCCTTTATATTGAAGGGGGGATCCGTACCCTGGAATTGGGAAGTATTGCTTTTGCCGAAAAAGACGAAAAGACGGGGGCATACAGTTACCCGCAATTAGATTTGCTGCGCCTGGCTATCCCCCGCCGTGTATACACGAACAGCCACATGGAATATGTTGCATCCCATGTAATTGATTTGTATAAGCGGCGGGAAGACCTAAAGGGGCTTAAAATGGTTTACCAGCCCTCCGTGGCCCGTCATTTTACATGTCGTATGGAATTTCTTTAGCAGGATAACACTCTAATTTGGTGATAATAATTTTTGGAATATTTAAGGGAAGGTTTTATGCTCCTTTTGTCGAATATTTTTTGTGAAAGGAGTGGATCGCGATGGAAATAATTTTAGCTAAGCGAACACAGACAGTAAAAATTTCACCTATACGGGAGATCTTTGAAATGGCCTCAAAAACTCCGGGACTTGTTCGGCTTGAAGTGGGACAGCCCGATTTTCCCACACCAACACACATTCTGGAGGTGGCCCGTGAGGCTTTGCAGGAAGGTCATATTGGATATTCTTCTGCGGCCGGAATGCCTGAAACAAGACAGGCACTGGCAAAAAGACTCAAGGAGGATTACGGCTTTATTTTTGATGCGGACACGGAAGCGGTTATCTGTAACGGTGCCAGTGCTGCTATTTATTTGACTATCCGTGCAACCATTGACCCCGGTGACGAAGTCTTACGGCCCGATCCCGGTTGGGCCCAGTATGATGGCGTAATTCGTGACGCAGATGGTATTCCTGTGCTCTACCCCCTTATTCCGGAAAAAGGTTTTGCCCCGGATTTTGATGCCCTGCAAAACCTTGTTACTTCCAGGACAAAGGCGATTATTGTGAATTCTCCCAGCAATCCCACCGGAGGTATCATTGAGAAAGGGCAACTGGAGTTGCTCCTTGAATTTGCCACAAAAAATGGTATTCTTGTCATATCTGATGAAGCTTACGACAAAATAATTTATGACAAAGAACACGTTCCCCTGGCCTTGCTGGAACAGCAGCGGGAAAGGGTGATTACTGCGGGAAGCTGCTCCAAAAATTATGCCATGTGTGGCTGGCGGATAGGCTATGCCATTGGCCCCGCTGCCATAATGGAGCAGGTAATGAAATTTCAATCGTTGGTTAATATTTGCCCCAACTATATTGCAGAAAAAGCTGCCTTCGCGGCATTTAACAGTCCCCAGACTGCTACGGCAGAGATGAGGAATGAATACAAGGGGCGGCGTGATGTTTTTATCAAGGGCTTAAACGAAATACCCGGAATAAAGTGTGCCATGCCTGAGGGCGCTTTTTATGCATTTGCTGATGTTTCCGCCTACAACATGGATGACTGGGATTTTACACGTTACCTTATCAATGAGGTGGGCGTAACCTGTATCCCGGGAAGTTCATTCGGGGAAAAGGGGAAAGGGTTTGTCCGTTTTTCTTATGCCAGCTCACAGGAAAATCTAGATGAGGGAATAAGGCGGATGAAAGAACACCTGCCTAAACTTTTATAATAATAACGGACCCGTTTATATTGGAAGTATCAGGACCCCATGCCAATGCGTGGGGGTTTTTTTTATTAATTACCTAATATTAGCTGCCATGAACACCACAGCCATGCCGCCCCAAACTCTCCACACTGGCAGCAACCCCATACTTCATTTGTTGGCTCACTGGCACTCTGACTTCTTGCTTCTAAATGCAACCTTGCACCACTTTTGTGCATGTCATCTTTTATTCTGGATGCTGTCCTGAAAATGTAAAAACAAGTTAGATAGCAGGTAGCAGATAGCAGATAGGAAAAGATTAAAACCTGAAAACATTGCCTGCTGTAGGGTCTGCTGCCCGGCTGTTCAGCCATTTTCCTTCATCTGATGGTGCCGGCGCCGCAAGGGCCGGCATGGCCGTCTGTCCTGAAAATAAATGTATACACATGTGGCACCGGTCATGCGGTTATTTTGCCGAAACAGCTTGATATCCGGCGAAATAATGAGCTAATATTATGAAAAGCTGCCTGTATTCTTAACAAGGGATTTGTCTAATATGTATATTTTATTTATACTTGAGGAAAGTATACTTGTCTGACAAGCAGACTGGACAAGCTATTTTTATCTTATAAATTAGGGAAAAGGAGCTTATGCACTTGGAAAAATTAATCCTTAAACGAAATAGCTTGAGCGATGAAATAATCAATTATATACAGGCACAGATCCTGGAGGGAAAAATTAATCCGGGGCAGATGCTCCCTTCAGAGAAGGAAATGTGCGAACTTTTTTCTGTGGGTAGAAGCACCGTGCGGGAGGCTATTAAGGCTTTGTTAATGGTTGGACTACTGGAGAGGAAGAAAGACGGAACTTATGTAAAAAACAGCTTTGATTTTGCTTTTCGGTCTCCAGTGGATTACAAATTAATTTTAAAACAGATTAGCGGGCGTGACTTGCTGGAAGCAAGGCGCATTCTGGAAGTACAGTTGGTGGGGTTGACTGCTGAGCGTGCCACTCCGGATGATTTGCAAGCTATACATAACATAATGGTCCGTATGGAACAAAAAATTAGCGAAAAAAACTTTAGTGACTACGTTATTGATGATGTTGACTTTCACCTTACGATTGCCGGTGCTGCGCACAATGCAGTGTTAAGCCAGCAAATTATAGCGATACGGGAACTTCTTATTGACTTTCAAAAAGAGTTGCTGGACTTGCCCATTATTCCCCAATGCCATCAGTATCATTGTCATATTTATGAAGCAATCCGTGAGCGGGATGCTAAAAAAGCACAGCAAAACATGCTGGCCCACCTTGAAGAAATTGAACAGATTATTATCGATATGAACAAAGAGCAACCATAAAAAGAAACTCCCTTGCTGTTTTTAGCTGTGGGAGATTTTCTCATTTGGCACAAAATCATAGGGGGATGACAGGAGGGATATTTACTGAAAATTTGTTTTTGAGTTGTGGTTGAGTAGAGCAGCAAAAGGTTTCAATAATTAAAACAGGGGGTTAGTAAATCAATGAAGAGATATTTTTACTTTTTCTTAATCGTGGTATTAATGGGCAGCTTATTAATGGGATGCGGGCCAGATGCACCGGCAGATACTGATCCAGGGGCAGATCCTGGTACCGAGCCTGCAGGTGATCCCATCGTACTCTCAGCCGTAGGGTTCCTGCCACAGGACAATCTCATGTCCAGGCTGTTTTTTGAACTGGATGCAAACCTTCAGGAAATGACTGACGGACAAGTTTCAATCCGCTGGGCCGGCGGACCTGAAGCAATACCCGGATGGGAACAGCCGGATGCTGTAGCCAGTGGAGTTGTGGACATTGCCATGGTAAGCGGTGCTTACTTTAAAGACCAGGAACCGGTTATGAGTGGGTTAAACATGACTCCGTTTACCCCAACAGAGGAAAGAGAAAAAGGTGTATTTGATTTTTTTGCTGAAAAGACCAAGAATGTGGGCTTTAATCTGCTGATGAGAGGAGACTATGAGGTCCATACCTATTTTTGGAGTGTCGACAAATATGAAAGTCCCCGGGATATGCGGGGTGAACCTTTCCGCTCAGATCCCCGGGTGAATATGGTTCTCAGGGATCTTGGTCTGGATCCGGTCATTATTGACATGACAGATGTCTATCCCGCCCTGGAGCGTGGTGTTGTTGTTGGAGGCTCTCACCCAACGATCATTGTAACACCCATGGGACTGCATGAAATCTATAACTACGCATATGAACCTCCATTTATGGGGAGTGCGACAATTATAATTATGAACCCTGATTCTTACGGGCAGATGCCGGAAGATCTGCGGCAAAAATTTGATGAGGCGGTCCTGAAAACAGAGCAGGAATACCTGGAGCGCACCTTCGTGGAAGAATATAACAAGTTTATGGACCCATTCCTGGATGATGGCGGCGAAATTGTCACATGGACTGGCGAAGACGCTGATTGGTATATTGAAACAGCCCACAAAGCGCTATGGGATGAAATAATGGAGTTAGATCCCGAAGCTGCCCAGGAACTGATGAGCCTGTTTGGTGTAGATTATTAAGTTTATGCTTGTGCAAGACTGCTGCAGTTTTACGGGGCCATTTTGTGGCCCCGTAAAACTAATTCTTAATATTCGCCTCACCAGTTACCATGAAAAAGCTTCTCGCCTTTAGGAAAGAGGTAAATATGACCATGAAGATTTTTGGAAAGCTTGCCTCTGCTTTTGATCACCTTTTAACAGGTTTAAGTATGCTTACGGGGGTTTTAATCCTTTTTATGGCTGCCCTTGTAAGCACCAATATTACCATGCGGACACTGCTTAGCAGATCCATTCCGGGCACAATTGAATTGTGCGAATGGATACTGTTGCTAATTCCATTTTTTGGCGCAGCCTGGCTTTTAAGGAAAGATGGCCATGTGAGGATGGACCTGTTTATACAAATGTTAAATGCGAAAAGCAAATATATTTTAAATATCATTACATCAGTTGTAGTTTCATTAGTATGTTCGTTTTTCTTTTGGTTTGTTGCTTTAAATACGTGGAGGTACTACGTTACCGGTGCCTACAGGCCATCAGTCTTAAATTTTCCCACTTATATTTTCAGTGGAATAATGGCTGCGGGCTTTTTATTTATTGCCATCCAATCCCTTAGAAATACAGCCAGGTATGCAGCTGAATTAAATAAGGGGAAAAAGGAGTTGCCTGGCAAAGCTGAAAGAACCAATTATCCCGAGTCCGAGTGGAAGTAACGGGGGTTATATAGTATGGAGTGGTGGTTACTTTTAATTGTATTTGTTATTGTCTTAGGAGCAGTCCTAGCTTCCGGTATTCCCATTGCTTTCGGGATGCTGCTGCTTAATGCTATTGGTGCCATAATTTTTCTTGGAGGCGTCCAGACAGGAATTAGTCATCTCGGGCGGGTTATGATCGATAACCTTACCAATTATGCTCTCATGCCCGTTGTTTTATTTGTATTAATGGGAGAGTTAATGTTTATTTCGGGGCTGGCTCCCAAAATGATCGATGTCATTGAGAAATGGATGGGGCGTTTGCCAGGGAGATTGAGCCTTCTGACAGTGGGCGGAGGGGCTTTACTGGGTACTGTAAGCGGTTCCACCATGTCATCCATCGTCTTGCTGGGCTCCACCATAGTCCCGGAAATGGAGAAACACGGCTATAAAAAGCCCATGAGCATCGGCCCTGTTTTAGGCAGCGGGGGATTAGCTATGATGCTCCCGCCTTCAGCATTTGCTGTTTTTCTGGCTTCAGTTGCCCAGATATCAGTAGGAAGGTTGCTCATTGCCATTGTAATTCCAGGGCTGCTCATGGCTGTGCTTTATGCCTCTTATATTATCATCAGGTGTATGCTACAACCTTCTCTGGCGCCAGCATACCAGCCGGAGCAGATACCTTTAAAAGAAAAGCTTGTGCTCACTTTAAAATATGTTGTACCGCTGGGCTCCACCCTCCTGTTGATCGTGGGGGCAATCTTTTTCGGAATAGCAACACCATCGGAAGTTGCTGCTGTGGGAATTGTTTGGACTGTGGCCTTAATTGCGTTAAACAGAAAACTGAGCTGGCAGGTTATCTGGAAAGCAACCATGAATACGACAAAGATTT
>SLRC01000173.1 GCA_007131175.1 Syntrophomonadaceae bacterium | reverse complement strand
TAACTACCCTGAAAATAACTACCTGAACAATGTAGCTTCACATGCAGGGTGCCCTTTCGGGGCTGTCAGGCTCAAAAATAGATTATCAGAAGAAGCCTTTGCCGACCCGGCACACATTTTAAACTCGCTGCGCTCAAACAGTAAAATGTGGAAACCCCGGTTAGGCAAAGCCTTTTCAGATCCTGAATTCCCCTCAAGTCAAACCCTGCACTGCTCCGCTTACTGTTGCATTTTCATTCGTCTGATGGTGCCGGCAACACAGAGGCCGGCATGAGGGTCTGCTCAGCAGTCAGGAGTCAGCACACAGTAGTCAGAATAACGGATTAAAAATCGAGCTTAATCCGTTTCAAATGGAACCCTGTTCGGCGCGATAGCCAAGTTGCATTGAACTATCCGGTTGTGTCTGTGTAATTGTGAGTCTTAGACGCGTAATCTGAGCCTGTTGCACCTATCAAGCCTGTGCTTGAATTGATTCTGGATACTGACTCCTAAATTCTGAATACCTGAGTTGTTACAGATATACTTAGTTTATGCTAATGCAACTAAAAAAATATAGACCACTTTTTACATAGAGGGGCATTTCCTGTTTTAGTAACACCTTATTTTAGATATGACGGAAAATAAACTGGTGAATCAGGGGAACAATAATACAGAGTAAAATATCATCGTAAGGAGGTTTAGCTAATTGGAGCATGCAAACATTCCCTATGCTGAACTAACGGAAAAAGAGCTCAAAAAAATCATTGAGGCAGAAAAATTTATCAATACGCAACCGGATCATCAAAAAGCACGCAGTCAGGGCCAGGAGATTATCCTGCTGGCGTACACAGTTAAAAATGGTGAGGGCCGTTAATTTTAACCAGCTTTGAACATTTGATAAAAACCCGTTGTAGTGAAACGGGTTTTTTCTTTGAACCATTCTAAGCTGTAAAGCTACACTAGCGTGAGAAAAGCAAAGGATTTGGGAAATATCTTTAACAATAAGAATCTTTATGCTATAATTAATTCATAAGCAATATTTTTAAAGGAGGTTTTAGCATGGCTAAGGTAGTTAGGGTAAATATGACGGAGAAGAAAGTTACCTTTGAACCTGTACCAGAGCAATATGGGGCACTCGGTGGACGTGCCCTCACCTCCCGCGTTATTTATGACGAAGTGCCGGCAAATTGCGATCCTTTAGGACCGTACAACAAGATCGTTATTGCGCCGGGAATCCTGGCCGGGACGGCGGCACCAAGTTCGGGACGTATCTCCGTGGGTGGGAAATCACCACTGACCGGAGGAATCAAGGAAGCAAATGCAGGCACACCGGTGGCACAGAAGTTAGGTCGGATGCAGATAAAGATGATCGTGGTGGAGGGACAAGCCTCCGATGGCTTGTACCTGCTCAAACTGAACAAAGATGGAGCGGAACTGCTTTCTGCTGATGAGTTAAAAGGAAAGATGACCCGTGAAATCAACAAGACCCTTTTTTCTCAGTTCGGTGAAAAAACAGGAATCATGACCATCGGTGTAACGGGAGATTTCCGTATGTCAATGGCCGGTATTTGTTTTAACGATACGGAAGGCAGGGCCAGCCGTTATGCAGGACGGGGTGGCCTCGGTGCTGTCCTGGGAAGCAAAGGCTTAAAAGCAATGGTTGTTGATGATGAAGGCGCCCCCGGTGTGGAGCTCAGCGACAAAGATCTTTTCAAGCAGGGGCAGAAAAAAATGGTGGATGCA
This sequence comes from Syntrophomonadaceae bacterium, assembly GCA_007131175.1. Taxonomy (GTDB): domain Bacteria; phylum Bacillota; class Dethiobacteria; order DTU022; family UBA8154; genus UBA8154. Next base: position 23,580 of record SLRC01000173.1, on the reverse strand, counting down.
CTGCGCAGCCACGATGTGACCAAGCCTGGTGGAGCCCTGAACACATACGGCACTGCTGTGTTGGTAAACATTCTTAACGAAGCGGGAGGACTGCCTACACGTAATTTCAGTTCCGGCCACTTTGATGGTGCAAACAAAACGGGTGGCGAGGCCATCGCCGAGGCAGTACAAAAAAGAAACGGCGGTATGACTGGACACGGCTGCCATCCCGGTTGCATTATTCGTTGCTCCAATGTTTACCCCAATGAAGACGGCAGTGAAATGACCTCCTGCGTAGAGTATGAATCCACCTGGGCCCTGGGTGCCAACCTGGATATTGACAACCTGGACCAGATTGCCAAGCTGGTGGATATTTGCAACGAAATCGGCGTGGATACAATCGAGGCCGGCGTAACCCTTGGCGTAGCAATGGACGTTGGAGTTATCCCCTTCGGAGACGGTGAAGGAGCCATCAAGCTGATGGAAGAAGTGGGCAAGGGAACGCCGCTGGGACGTATCCTGGGTAACGGTGCCTGGTTTACAGGAAAAGCTTACGGCTCAACCCGTATACCCACGGTCAAGCGGCAGGGCATGCCTGCTTATGAGCCGCGGGCAGTCAAGGGTATTGGAGTTACCTACATTACCAGCACCATGGGTGCGGATCACACGGCCGGGTATACTATCGCCCCGGAAATTCTTGCCGTAGGCGGCAAGGTTGATCCTCTCTCCCCGGAAGGCAAGGTAGATCTTTCCCGTGCTTTTCAGGCCACAACTGCGTTTATTGATACCAGCGGCTACTGCCTCTTTATCGCCTTCGCCATCCTGGACATTCCCTCCGGCATGGAAGGAATGGTGGAATCAGTGAATGGTGTACTGGGAACCACCTGGAAAACTGATGATGTAATTAAGCTGGGCATGGAGACGCTTAAGCTGGAGTGGGAATTCAACAAGAACGCCGGTTTTTCCAAAGAAGACGACCGGCCACCGGAATTCATGCGCTATGAAAAGTTGCCGCCTCACAACACGGTATTTGATATTTCTGATGACGATCTGGACAAAATCTGGGCAGAGTTTCAGTAAAGGCGACTAATAAAAAGAGCGGACCCGGGAAGAAAGCCCGGTCCGCTCTTTTTATACTCTTCAGTCTTTGTTATTCTCCACAGGGAAAAACCGTTGATAATCTTCCTGTGTATCGATATCCTGCAATATTTCTGCTGTTCCCAGCTCAAGCAGAGAAACCTTCTCTTCCGCAACCCGGGAAAACAACTCACGCCCTCCCGTATCTCCCTTTAAATCCATTAACATGGGCCAAATGCGGCGGTCCACTAAAACGGGATTACCGCGCTCACCCTGGTAAAGGGGAGCGGTAATCAGGTTCCAGCTTTGCTTATAACTATTAATGAGGGCATCATATACATTGGGAGTGACAAAAGGCTGATCGCCAAGCGCAAAAATAACACCCTGGGAAGAAGGACTGACGGCGGCAAGCCCCGCCTGTAGTGAAGAAGCCATTCCCTCCCGGTGACGGGAGTTTGTAATCACTTGCACATTTTTATCCTCAAAAAGCTCGGATACTGCTTTTTTGCTTCGTGGACGGGTGACCAGGACAACTTCGTGTACCCTCGCCTGCAGGGCACTGTCCACGGCATGCTCAAGGATATTTTTTTCTCCAAGGGGAAGCAATAATTTTTCCCGCCCCATGCGCTTTCCGCTGCCTGCGGCCAGGATTATGCATGATACTGCAGGGCCGGCATCAGCCTGGGGTTTCAGGACAAATTTAACAGGCACGGCATCTTTGGTAGCGGTAAAAGTGATGCGCTCAACATTTTTTATCTTTTCCTGCATTGCCATCGCCACAGTGCGCAGATTTAAATCATTAGAAACCTGGTCAACCTTGTTTATTATGGGAATTACGCGAGCCCTGGCTGCAGCTTTTACACCCCGCCTGATCATGAACTCCATGTAGCTGACAAAAGAATTGGTGTCTAAAATTTCACTGATTTCTGCTCCGCTCTGCAAGGAAAAAAGCTCCGGTCTGTGCACCGTTTTATCATCTACCCTTGCTCCAAGGGCGTCCAAACCAACTATGGGCAAGATCAGCCCGGCGGTGGGGGGGATTACAGGCTCATAAGAAGCATACCCCTTTATCGGTTTTTGTGCCGCACCATCCGCTTCCACCAGGATGTGGGAAACAAATTTTTGTTTAAAAAGGTCCTTAAGCATTTCAGGAGCAACACCGGACAACTTTCTTTGTGGCAGCAGGGCACTTCCCAGGCAGACGATGGAGTTGTAAGACAGAAGCTGCTCCAACTGCTGCCAGGCCTCTGAAGGTTGCGGGTTTGTTACCACCGGAATCCCCTCCGGTGAAATTATCTTAGTCGTTGTCGTGAGGATCACTTTACCCCCTGCCCTCGCAATTTCACGGGCCAGGCTGTTAAGCAAAGTCGTCTTTCCCCCACCACCGTAAACAGCAATCATTTCCCGCTTTTTAATTTCCAATACCCCGGGCAGGGTTAGGGGATGCCATTTTTCATCCATTGCTATCACCACGTCTCTGTACTCTTTTTTACTGTAACAACTCTGGTATTCAGAATTCAAGGAGTCAGTATCCCGAAATAAATTCAAGCGCAGGCTTGAGAAGGGTGCAATATACAGATTCAAGATCGCCCCATCCAAGACTCGCAATAGTCTTAATAGAACACTTCGCCTTTCCAGAGGATTAAACCTTCACGATCAGGCTAATTACTGCAGCAATTTATGGCTTGTGTTCCTTTATTTCGTGTAACAAATCAGGGCCTGGCAACAATTAGTCATACCCGTGCTGTCTGCAGCAGCATTAACCTCCCCTTTAAGTGGGATTGAGGAAGTGATCAGTTATATTTATAATGTTTCATCTGGGAAAATGCTCATGAAAAATTTGCCGCAATGCCAGCCGGGCCGCTTTGCGAAAAGATTGATAGGACTGTATCAGTTCCCCTGCCTGGGGGGTAAGCTGAGAACCACCACCCCGTTCCCCCCCTGCTCTTTTTATTAGCAGGGGAGCGTCCAATTCCTTTTCCAGGGAGCGGATCAGCCTCCACGCCTGACTGTAAGACATGTTAATTTCTGCAGCAGCCTGCCTAAGCGAACCGGTGCGCTCAACCCTTTGCAGAATATCGCAGGGCCCGTCACCGAATACTTTTTCACCGTTTAGCTCCAGCCACATTTTACAGTTAAAATTAAATTTCTCCATTACTCTATTCCACTCCATCGCTACCTGTTCTTTGCCACGAGCAGTCGGGGCAGGTAAGCTAACAGCCAGTTTTTCCCCATGCTTAAGTGGTTTTGCTGCCTCTTTGTTTTCTGCTTTTCCCGTATTTGTGGGCAATAATTTCCGCTAAAATGCTTATCCCAATCTCTTCCACCGTTTTGGCCCCAATATCCAAGCCGATAGGGGCATAAACACGCTCAATTTTCCCGTCTTCGATTCCCTGCTCCCGCAGATTATTGAAGATCGTTTGCACTTTCTTCCTGCTGCCGATCATGCCCACATAAGCAGCATTGGAGTTAATAGTTTGTTCCAGGGCAACCTGATCGTAGGCATGCCCCCGTGTAATAATGACAATATAAGTGTTTCGTGTGATCGTGGCAGCCTCCAGCAGTTTTCCTATATCCCCCACAAGGCACCGGTTTGCACCGGGAAAACGTTCCTTATTGCAGAAATCTTCCCGATCGTCCATTACCTCTACCTTAAACCCAAGGGTATTGGCCATGGCAGCAAGGGGTTGGGCAACATGGCCCGCACCAACGATCAGCAGGGTTTCCGGTGCCCCGATCACATCAATGAAAACGCTTGCCGCTCCCCCGCATAGCATACCGAGCCCCCCTGCCGCATCCTGATCCAGCTTGTAAGAACGGATAAGGGACTTCCTTTCACGGATCGCTTCCTGGGCATCACGGATAACCGTAGCTTCCACAAGGCCCCCACCCACAGTCCCCAAAGCCGTACCGGATGCGTCCACAAGCATTTTAAAACCTGCTTTTCCGGGAGCGGAACCACTGGTTTCAATAACTGTCACCAGGGCCACCGTCTCTTCCCGTTCCACCCTTCTTAAAAGTTCTCCATAGATTTCACGATCAAACATTCTAAAAATCCCCCCGTTATCCCAGTAAAGTTTACATACGATGCTCTTCTGTTTTATACTCATTTAACCCTGCAGCATGATAAATTGTTTTTTAAAAGCCTCCTTTGCCAAAAGAACATTTGGGGTAAAAGCAGGTTTCACAACGTCGGCAAAGGCCCCCATGGCCAAGGGCTGCTATTTCTGCAGCTGTTACCCTTTCCCCGGCCAGCAGTCGGGGCAAAAGGATATCAAGCACCGTATTCTGGAAGTACATGGCACAGGCAGGCAATCCAATGAGGGGCACTTCCCCTTTGTATGCCAACAAAAACATGGCTCCCGGGAGGGCAGGCGCGCCATATTTGACCAGTTCCGCCCCCGTTTTTTTAATCCCGGAGGGGGTCACATCATCAGGGTCAACGGACATACCCCCCGTAATAATAATCAAGTTACAGCCATCCGCCAGTAATTCTTCAATAGAAGCGGCAATTTGGTCCCCGTCATCCCCGGCAAAGCGTATAGATGGCTGATCCAGTCCATAAGCAGCTGCTTTTTGCGCAAGCACAGGGGCAAACGCATCTTGGATGCGGCCATCCATAACCTCTCTTCCCGTTATAACCCCACCCAGTTTGAATGAAAGATAAGGTGACACCTGCAGCAATGGGGAAGCTTCTCTGCATATTCGCTCAACTTCATTCACCGTTTCCTCATTAACGATAAGGGGAATAACCTTGGCCCCGGCCACCCTTTCTCCCAAATCTACCGGGGTGCCGCTGTGCAGCGTCGCAACAACCACATCGGGGATACAATTAATACGCTGCAGCCTGGACAGATCGATCTTGAGCATACCCTGATGAGCGGCCACAAGGTCCAGACGCCCTTCCGATGGGCCGCTAATTTCAATGCCTGGCCCGGCCAGGGCATTGGCAATACGTTCGCCGGCTTCATCTTCATGGAGATCCCCTGCTTCAAGCTCCAGGGCATAAATATGATTCTTCCCCAGGCTGAGCAGTATTTCCACATCTTCTGCACGGATGCGGTGACCTTTCTTAAAGAGAGCTCCCTTAAATGCTCCTTTTTCAATTTTTGTAATATCATGGCAGATAACCCGTCCCACCGATTTTACTGTTTCATACTGGTGCATCTTCATTTTAAACACCTCTTATAAATACAGTTGAAAAAAAATAATAGTTGAATCTTGCCCCTTGCAATTCGTTATACCCTTTAAAGTATAACGGCGTCCTGAAAATACCCCGCAATCAGAAAAGATATGGGGTTTTTTGGCTATTTTATGCTGACTTCCAGCGGTGACTATTTTGGCTGTGATGTTTCAGCCACAAGTGTAAGATCGCCTCCAGCACCCCACCGCCGATTGCACGGGCCTTGTCAGAGATGGAATGGCAGTTTGCCTCCGGGCCACGGGGATCTATATCCCCCACCTTCGTTCCCTGCTTTACCTCTATTCCAGGGAAAAGCATCCCCCGCACCATGCCTTCAATGGCCGTTACTACAGGGATCCCGTTTACAAAGGCAACCGTTTCTCCCGCCTGTACCAGCTCACCAATTTTGCGCTGGGCCTGGAATGTTCCATCAGCAGGGGCACGTAGCACCCGCTCTGCCCCGTAACCGCCAATTTCTCCCGGAATCCCCGTATTTGGTGCCGCTGTCCCATTATATATCACTCTGCCCAGGTCGTGCCCCCTTTTTGTCTCCACAACAGCATGAACCTCCTGCGGAGCCGTAAATCCAGGCCCCAACCCCACTACAACAGGTGCGTCATTGATTTTCGTTCCCGTATTGTGCTTGGCGATGATGGCATCGATTAGGATTTGTGGAGAAAAACGATCAATTAACTCACCCCTGGGATCCACATAGACAGGGATAACTCCTTTTTCCCAGCAACCTGCCGGATCCTCCCCGCTGCTGACAAGGCGTGCACGCACCCCTTCAACTTCTGTTTCACCGGTGTAAACTGCAGCAGCAAAAGCAACTGAGGTTCGAACCACCATGGGTTGGGGCAATTCTAGCATGGCGATTTTGAAACCGCATTGCTGCAGGCGATGGGCCACGCCACTGGCCAAATCACCTGCCCCTTTAATGATCACCCGGTCCGGTAATTTCATACGCCTTACCTCCTTCCCCCACGTAACAATTTGGATAGTTGATTTTTCCACAACCCTCTAGGGAATGATTTTATTTAACGAATACTCAATGATACCTTCCGCACCTGCTTCTTTTAACTTATACACAAGGGTACGAACCATTTTTTCATCAATAACCGTTTCCACTGCCACCCAGGTATCATCCTGAAGAGCGGAAATAGTGGGCTTACGCAAAGCCGGCAGCAGGGAAAGGACCTTCGGCAGGTTCTTTTTATTAATGTTCATCTTCAGGCCAACCTTTTCCTCCGCCAACATGGCACCCTGTAAGAGGGTGATTATATATTCGATTTTGTTTTTTTTCCATTCATCCTGCCAGCTTTCTTTATTAACAATAAAACGAGGTGTGGACTCGAGGACCGTCTCAATGATACGCAGGTTGTTGGCCTTCAGGGAGCGACCCGTTTCTGTAAGCTCAGCAATGGCATCAACCAGCACCGGAGGCTTAACCTCCGTGGCTCCCCAGGAAAACTCCACCGCAGCCTCAACGTTACGCTGCTTTAAAAACTGCTTTGTCACTTCCACCAGTTCTGTGGCAATCTTTTTCCCCTGCAGGTCTTCCACATGCTTGATCGGTGAGTTTTCAGGAACGGCAAGCACCAATTTTACCGGACGGAGGCCCTGGCGGGAATAACGAAACTCCGCCGCTTCCACCACATCCGCCCTGTTTTCCATGATCCAGTCCTTGCCGGATATACCTGTGTCCAGAACCCCTTCCTGGACATAACGGGGGATTTCCTGGGCCCGGATCAGGATACATTCTATTTCCTCATCATCAATATAGGGAAAATAAGAGCGATCATGAACATAAACGTTAAAGCCCGCTTTCTTAAAAATATCCATGGTCGATTGCTGCAGGCTGCCTGCCGGCAGGCCAAGAATTAGTTTTTTCATTATCTTTTCATCGTCCTTCCCGCGATCGTTATGCTTTTAAAAGAATAATATCATAAAACCGAAAAACAAAATAGCACTTTTGCTTAACAATTGTATAAAAAAGTGGTGAGCTTTTTCAGTAATAGTTCATTCTCAGCGGGCCGCCGTACTGCCAGGCGTATATAATAAGGATCGAGACCGGGAAAATTGGCGGCGTTTCGCACCAATATTCCTTCTTTTGCCAGGCCTGCAACAAGGGTAGCAGCCTTAACCTGGCGCTCACGCAGGTGGCAGAGCAAAAAATTGGCTGTGCCGGGAAAGACTTTTATTCCACCTATTTTCGCCAATCCATCCTCCATCTCAACGCGCGCCCCGGTGAGGATTTCAATGCTTTCTTGCACGTAAGCTTTTTCCTGCAGACACTGCTCACCTGCACGCTGGGCCATAACATTAACTGTCCACGGATCCCTTTTTTGTTCCATCAGCCTGATCAACTGCCGCGGCCCAATGCCAAAGCCAAGGCGTATCCCCGGCAGGGCAAACAGTTTGGTAAAGGAAAACAGAAGGAAAAAATTATCTGGAAGCGCTCTGATAATTTGCCGGAAATTTGCAAGCGGAATTGCAGGAAGGGTGCCGTTATCAAGGCACTGACCCGGAACAAAACCCATGAAAGAAAGGTCCAGGAATAGAGACGCCCCCTCTTCAGCGAAACCATTAACCAGTTTATTTAAACCGGGACGGGACAGCAACTGTCCCGTAGGATTGTTGGGTTGGCAGAGAAAAACAGCCGGAGCTCCCCGTATTCCCCTCCCGGCTTCTTTGATCTTCACCTTCCATTGCCGGAAGCGCTGCAGCAGATCCTCGCCAGAGAGGCAAAAAGAATCTGCCTCCGCAAGGGGAAAATGATGCACATTTCCACCGGCCGCACGGCAGGCCAGGGTATATTCGGAAAACGTTGGAACGGGCATTGCAGCCTCTAAACCCTCCCGGGCGCGGCAGTAAAGAAATATCAGCTCCGCTGCTCCGTTTCCCACAATCACTTCCTCAGGATCCACGCCATAGCAAGCTGCCAGCTTTGCCCGCAGCGTTCGGGCTTGCGGTTCAGGATAATAGGCAATCTCGTTAATCGCCTGGTTAAGTGCCTCCCTAACCCCACCGGGCGGTCCCAGGGGATTGATGTTGGCACTGAAATCCAGGATATCCGTCAGGTTTCCCTTACGCTGCTTTGCATATTTCCACACATCTCCACCGTGCATGCGCCCCTGCCTCCTCCTCAGGAAGGTGGTTTTTAATAAACCCCTAAACCCATACGAACGACACATATTGATAGCTGCCCACACGCGGCCTGTAAATAAAAACAAACGAATTAAAACAGAAATTGAATTGCCAGCGAAAGAACCACACCAACCAGTAAGGCAAGCAATGACGCATGCTGCACCAGGGAACGTAACTTGGCCAAATCGGTTAAAGCAGGGGCCTCGCCTTCACTGTTGATTACTGGATTTCGTGATAAAACACCATTGTAGGTGCTATTCCCCCCGAGGCGCACCCCCAACAATACAGCTGCCGCCGCTTCCGGATAACCGCTGTTGGGACTGGCGTGGTTTTTCCCTTCACGCCAGATAAGCATCAGGCACTTTCGGGCAAATCGGAAAGGGATTTTCCCCACAAGTAAAGCTGCTGCCAATAACAAAAGAGCGGTAAGGCGGGCAGGAATGTAGTTCGCCAAATCGTCAAGTTTCGCCGCTACCCGACCAAAATAGAGATAGCGACTATTACGGTAACCCAGCATGGAATCCATGGTACTGATCCCCTTGTAGGCCAGGGCCAGGGGAGCGCCACCAATAAAAGCATAAAACAAGGGTGCAATCACACCGTCACTGCTGTTCTCCGAGAGGCTTTCCAGGGCGCCCCGGCTGACTTCAGGGGCAAGAAGCTTATCCGTATCCCGCCCCACCAGGAATGAAAGGGCTTTCCGGGCCCCTTCCAGGTCACCTTGAAACAATGGTTGCTCCACAGCGCGGATATGATCCTGCAAACTTTTTAAGGCTAAGGTTGTATAGAGCAGGTAAACGGAGACAGCATTTCCCAGTAAAAGATTTTGACCATAAAAAAAAGATAGAATATGTTTTGATAGAAAATATACAAAGGTAACAAGGAGAATCACCAGGGTACCCCCGGCTATCAATTCGAGATGTACCCCCCGGACAATTCGGCGTAAAGCCTGCTCAAGGAAAGAAATAAGCCTGCCCATAATTATCACGGGATGGGGTAAAGAACGGGGATCTCCCAGGAGCAGATCCAGGGTAAAGGCTAAAACGACGAGTATTACCCCAGCATAGTTTGCCAAAGCGAAAAACATCATTTCTTTTAAATCCATTTCCCACAGTAAGCCCCTTTTTATCCACATCTAGTACCCTCTTAAAGGAGAACACCGCCTAACATTATACCACAGGAAAAGTATTTTGGCTTACCAATGCTTGACCTTTAATGTTGCCGATAGTATTATTTCTTATAGTCAAAACAAAAGTTGCCATGATTGGAAGTGACAGAAATGCCGGCAAAATGTATCATGTTCCAGGGAACTGCTTCCCATGTGGGTAAAAGTCTCCTTACTGCAGGCCTCTGCCGTATTCTTAAGCAGGACGGTTTAAGGGTAGCCCCTTTTAAATCCCAAAATATGGCATTAAATTCCTATGTTACTGTAGATGGACTGGAAATGGGAAGGGCACAGGGGGTACAAGCTGAAGCGGCAGGAATTATACCTACCGTTGATATGAATCCCATTCTTCTTAAACCCAAGGAAGATATGGTTGCACAGGTGATTGTAATGGGCAAACCCCTTGCTGATATGAGTGCCCGGGACTACCGAAATGATTATATCCCCCTGGCCTTGAAGATTGTGAGTGATGCCCTGGACAGACTGCGTGATGCGTACGATGTAATTGTCCTTGAAGGTGCCGGCAGCCCGGCAGAGATTAACCTTAAGGACCGGGATATCGTAAACATGAAAATGGCGGAAATTGCAGAAGCCCCTGTTGTCCTCATTGCCGACATCGATCGGGGCGGGGTCTTCGCCTCCCTTATCGGTACCATGGAACTCCTTACCCCTGAAGAAAGAAAGCGGGTTGCCGGTTTTATAATTAACAAGTTCCGCGGTGATGTTACCCTTTTAACTCCGGCCCTTGATTTTCTGGAGGAGCGTACCGGCCTGCCTGTGCTCGGAGTTATTCCTTTTGCCGGCGATCTTTATATCGAGGATGAAGATTCAGTCTCCCTTTTTGAAAGAAAAACCAAAAAGGAAAGTGACGATCTGTTGGACATTGTTGTTTTACGGCTGCCCCGGATTTCTAATTTTACTGATTTTGATCCACTTGCTGCAGAACAGGACGTGCAGATCCGCTATGTGGAAGGATTGGGAGCACTGGGCTCACCTGATGCATTAATTATTCCAGGAACCAAGAATACCAGTGCCGATCTCCTTTATCTTCAAAACAGTGGATTGGCAAAGGCAATAAAAGGACTATGTACTTCCGGAACCCCCGTAGTGGGCATCTGCGGCGGCTACCAGATGCTAGGCCGGGAACTCTTAGATCCAAAAGAAACGGAAAGCAAAGGGGTAACCCGCCTGGAAGCCCTGGGGCTTTTACCCCTGGTCACTACCTTTAGCCCTCTTAAAATCACCCGCCAGGTTAAAGCTTGCATCTCATCCCACCATTCGTGGGGAGAACTGGCGGGTCTGGAATTGCAGGGATACGAAATCCGCCATGGCCACAGTGAGCCCGCAGCAACAGCGCCCCATATAATTATCAATGCCGGGTCTCCGGGAGAAGGCGATATTATTGGTATGGCAGCAAATAAACTTCCTGTTTTCGGTACTTATCTGCATAATATTTTTCATAACGACCGCTTCCGCCGTCGCTGGCTCGATGGTTTAAGGGCAAGGCGCGGCCTGCCTCCCCTTGCCGAAGGTGAAAATGCCCTTTCCATGGCAAAGCGGCGCGAGCAGAACTATGATTACCTGGCCCGGATTCTACGCAGCAACCTGGACATGGAGAAGCTGTACAGTATTATAGGACTGGCAGGAGAAGATGGATAGATGGAAGATTGACTGATAGCCTAGATCGGGCACCGTGCATGCGAAGCGACATTGCCCAGGCAGTTATTTTCAGGGCAGAATAAAAGATAACGTGCACAAGAGGGGTGCAGGGTTGCCTGTGAGCAACCGTTCAGGCTCGATAAAAAGGCTTTACCGGACCGGGGTTGCCACATTTTACTGTCTGAGCGCAGCGAGTTTAAAATGTGTGCCGGGACGGAAAAGCCCGCCAATATAATCTTAATTGAGACTGCGGTTGTAAACAGGTACCTTGCACCCCGGTGCTGCAAGTGCAGACAGATTTTATTTTCAGGACAGGCGGCCCCTGCGGCGCCGGCACCATCAGAAGGATGAAAATGCAAAGCCAGCAAAAGAAGTATATCAGCAGTTAATTTATTAGATGTTATTTCCGGCACACTGATTTCTGACCTCTGACCTCCGCATTTATTTGAGACTGCGGTTGTAAACAGTCACCCTGTACTACGGATAGCATGGTCAAGTACATTTTAATGTCTCATGAACTAACCCCTGCGCAAAAGGCGGCAAAGGCATCGCCCAGGGAACGGGCATTATAGCCTCCCTCCAGGGCGGCAAAAATACGACCTTTGCAACGTTCGCGGGCAAATTTCCCCAGGATTCTTCCAATCTCCCCGTAATCTTCCGTGGTCAGCAGTCCGCCCCAATCCTGGATATGACGGTCAAAGCCGGCGGAAACAGCCACGATGTCCGCTTGTTCATCCTGAAGAAAACCTTTTAAATGGCTCAATAAAGCTAAACGATTAGGCCCCTCCGGGTGCAGGTAAGTTACTGCCGGGTCTCCCATAAAAGTGTTGGCCGTTCCATCGCCGAAGTGAAGGTCATAATCCACAATCAAAACCTTTTTTACCTCCCCCCGTTCCAGCAGCCTCTTTACGGCAACGGCAACATTGTTAAAGTAGCAGAAACCCCAGCATGAATTGGGACTGGCATGATGTCCGGGAGGACGGCAAAGGGCAAAAGCCGGTTTTCCCTCCATGGCCAGGCGGGAAGCTTCAATAGTTGCCCCGACTGCCAGTAATGCCACAGGATAGACAGAACTGTCCATGCGAACGTGGGAAATGTGATTTGCACTGTGGACAAGCATTAAATCTTCTTCAGTGCATGGATGGGGAGTAATCAGGCTATAGCGTTCCTGCGCCAGGGCCAGGGCCGGGTCCAAACGGCCGTATTCTGCTGCCGGATCCATGGTATAACTCTGCAGAAAATCATCATGGAAAATTACCTTCATAGCAAATGGTTGCGGCTTTAGCCGCACCTGCCTCCTTTCATTTTCAATAAATTCAATTGATTGTTTCGATATAAAATATGCAATTCCTTTTTATCAGGCAAAAGTATATTCCCGGGTGTGGTGGAAAAGAAGGAAAAGTTTTAATGCATAACGAAGCTATTCTAACAAGGAGTTTACATCCATCCCCTTAGGTCAATTTAACTTCAGAAAAGGAGTTGGTATTATGTTGATCATCGGAGAACTGCTTAACGCCACACGAAAAAAAATTAAGGAAGCCGTGCTGGCAAAAGACGTTGGTTATCTTCAGGATATTGCCAAGCAGCAGGATGCAGCGGGAGCCGATTATATTGATTTAAATGTGGCAACCGGCTCAGGCAAACAGGAAAAAGAGATTGAGGACATGAAGTGGGCGGTAACCTTAATCCGGGAAGTAACAGAGAAGCCCCTCGCCATAGATACCACAAGTTTTGATGTGATGAAAGCAGGCCTGGATGCACACGGTCCGGGGGCCATGATTAATTCCATAAGTGCCGAAAAAGGGCGCCTCTTTCCCTTCCTGAAACTTGCCCGGGACTATGACTGTACAGCTATCGTCCTTCCCGTACGGGACTCTGGTATTCCCCGTGACACAGAAACACGGCTGGAGATAAGCAAGGAAATCCTTGAGGCGGCCAAACAGGAGAATATCTCCAGGGAGAGGCTGTACTTTGATCCCCTCACTCTACCCCTGGGTGTGGAAGATAACAGCGGCGCAGAAACACTGCGCACTTTGCAGGAAATGAAGAAGCAGCTAGGACTTTTAACCACCATGGGGCTTAGCAATATCTCTTATGGTTTGCCACTGCGCACTCTGGTAAACAGGACTTTTCTGACACTGGCCATATTTGCAGGATTGGATTCCGCTCTTATTAACCCTCTGAACAAGGAAGTGATGAGTTCCATGCGCGCCGCTTTGCTGGGACTGGGGAAAGATTCCTACTGCGGCACATACCTGAAAGCTTTTCGTGATGGCAATCTGGTAGTTTGATATATTAGGAGATAAAGAACTTAATAATGTTTCTTTGCCTACAGTTTTAACCGGTAACGCCCCAGTCCAAATGCGGCTTGTGAGCCAAGATTGATATATTCACCCAGTTTAAAAAGAGGCAGAAAACCAGGGTCCATATTGCTGTAACCAACTTCACCCAGCAGCCCTACCGCACCGCCGTATGCCCCGCCCCTCAGCTTACCTGTGTTGAACCGGGTGTGGTCTTTAATTGTCTGTACTTCCTCCGCTTTTTTAGTAAACTCCCTGTAGTTAATTTCCATTTCCTTGTAGTTATGCGCGAAATAGTAGAGCATGGAAGCTTTTCGGAATAGTTCACGCATCAATACGGGGAATAAAGGTTCTTCCATGTATTCTTCCTGTACCTTCAGCAAAGTGGGGGTTAAAAAAAGGATCTGGAAACGTTTCAGTGGTATTTGAGCCTCTGCCCAGGCCTCCAGTTTGGCTCCACTGATGAATAATTCCGTTTTTTTTATTTTCTTATTCTCATGATGGTAAATAAGCTGATCCGTTCCGCTTAACGGACAAAGAGACTGGACGCTCTTTAGTAAAAATTTCTTCCCTGCCAGCCCCTCTTCTCCCAATTCATCCATTGTACTGATAAACTTATCTAAAAAGGAAATTCCCCGTCCTATGAGCGTCAGATGATAGTAAATATTTTCTCCCGCAATATAATCTGTTTTTTTCTCCAGCGGGGGGTGCCATGCAATGGGTGGGGGCAGTGGATAAAAGTTGCGGTAGCTCAAAGGTCCTGCATCCACTTCTTTAAAAAGATAGGGGTAAGGGCAGTTGGTTCTTGCAAGGCAGCGACTGATACATTCCTTTTTTTTTGTTATGCAACTGTGACGAAACATCAATTCCGCAAATCGTTCATCATACAAAATATCTCCCTTAAACGGGGGAAGAACCAGCCCTTCTTCCCCTACCTGTAATGTAAAACGGTAGTAGGCAAATTTGAATTCATTAAACATAATCAAATACCTCTTGTTTGTTTTTAAACTCCGTAACTTCTATTAGGTTCCCCCTTTAACTAATTTCCCCCTTTAATGATAAAATCCTGCCCAATGATATGATAGTTATATCTTCAGTTTTTTCTCCATTTCTTCCCGCTTCTTATATTGACATATAATATCTATTATAGTAGAATTTATACTATGGAGGTGAGTGCGGATGAAAAATGTGCAGATAAACATTTCCATTCCCCTGCACTGGAAAGCAGAATTGGAAAACCTTGCGCGTATTTATGCCGTTGAAGAAGAAAAAAGTATCACGTACTTGGATCTAATCCGCAGGGCTATCAGGGAAAAATATGGGCTGACAGATGATGTATAACTACTACAGTCACGGATACGGTAAATACGCCATACATTACCACCTGCTTTGGTGTCCCAAAGAGAAATTGGTTGAAAAATATTTAGTGCAGGCCCTTAAAGAAATTATCATGGAAACTTGCCACAAAAGCGGATATGAAATGTTAACGCTTGACGTGCAGCCTCAATTTATACATGTTTCTGTATCAGTGCAACCTACGGTGGCTCCTGCTGACGCAGTGCGAACCCTTAAGAGTCTTTGTACGATCCGGTTAATTCATCTACACCCGGAATTAAAAAATCATTACTCTGTTTACGGATCCCTCTGGAAAAAGGGTTATCTCATAAGCACAGGCAAAATATCAAATCCCGAATTGGCCTGGCAGCAAATTGAGTAGCAAGTATCCAGAGAAAATCCGTGTGGAATCTTAGGTTTGACTTTAAATCTATCATTTAAAATTGAAGGAGGTGAACCCGGTTAAAGGCCGGGGAAAAATATGGAAATGAATCGTTTTACCAATAAAGCAAGGGAAGCAATTGCAGCAGCGCAAAGTGGAGCAGCCCGTTTTCATCACCAGCAGATAGATTGTGAACACCTGCTCCTAGCCCTTTTACAACAGGAAGACGGAATGGTGTCCCGTATACTCACCCGGGCAGGTGCTGACAGCGCTCCCATTGTCAGTGAGCTGGAAAGCCACCTTTCCAAGCAGGCAAAAGTGTATGCCGGTGAAGGTACGAGTGAACAGTTATACCTGAGTCCCCGTATGGCTCGTGTCCTGGAACAGGCAAAAACAGAGGCTTCATCCTTTAAAGACGAGTATATCAGTGTTGAACATCTGCTCCTCGCCTTGGTTGAAGTGGATAAGGGAGAAGCGGTAAAAATCTTGCAGCGAGCCGGGCTAAACAGGAGTGCCCTATTGCAGGCTCTACAGGCAATCCGGGGAAGCCAGCGGATAACCAGTGAGGATCCGGAAGCCACGTTTGAAGCCCTGACAAAGTATGGTAAGGATTTGACAGAGATGGCGGCAGCGGGGAAACTTGATCCGGTGATCGGCCGCGATGAAGAAATTCGTCGTGTTATTCAGGTTCTTTCCCGGCGCACAAAAAACAATCCCGTACTCATTGGTGAACCAGGGGTAGGGAAAACGGCCATCGCCGAGGGCCTGGCCCAGCGTATTACTAAAAATGATGTGCCTGAAGGATTAAAAAATCGTCGCATTTTTTCCCTTGATATGGGGGCCTTGCTCGCCGGTGCAAAGTACCGTGGAGAATTTGAGGAACGTCTTAAAGCGGTACTCAAGGAGATCCAGGACTCGGGTGGGGATATTATCCTTTTTATCGATGAGTTGCATACCGTTGTGGGGGCGGGAGCTGCCGAAGGGGCTATGGATGCAGGCAATCTCCTTAAGCCCATGCTTGCCCGGGGTGAACTTCACTGCATCGGGGCCACAACCCTATCTGAGTATCGGAAGCACGTGGAGAAAGATGCTGCCCTGGAACGTCGTTTTCAACCAGTCATGATTAACGAGCCTGGCATAGAGGACTCAATTTCCATCCTGCGAGGCCTGAAGGAGCGCTACGAACTACATCACGGGGTCCGTATCAAAGATTCGGCCCTGGTCGCTGCAGTTACGCTTAGTCAGCGTTATATAAGCGACCGGTTTTTGCCGGATAAAGCCATCGACCTTGTTGACGAGGCCGGTGCCCTTATTCGGGCAGAGATCGACAGCATGCCCTCCGAGCTTGATGAAGTAACGCGGCGCATTATGCAATTAGAAATTGAACGGGAAGCATTAAAGCGGGAAATAGACGAGGCATCAAAGCAACGCCTGGGGAAAGTAGAGGAAGAACTGGAAAATCTGAAGGAAGAGGCCGCTTCCCTGAGGGGGCGCTGGGAGGAAGAAAAGGAAAGCATATCCCGTTTGCGTCGCATCAAAGAGGAGATTGAAGAGACAAGGTTTGCCATGGAGAGGGCAGAGCAAGACTACGATCTCAACCGCCTGGCGGAGTTGCGATACGGTAAAATGAGCCAGTTGGAGCAAGAGCTGGAAAAAGAGGAAAAAGAATTACAAGAGCAAAGAAATCTGCGTCTTCTTAAGGAAGAGGTTGACGAAGAGGATATTGCCCAGGTAGTAAGCCGCTGGAGCGGCATTCCTGTGAGCAAGTTACTAGAAGGAGAACGACAGAAAATCCTGCAATTGGCAGACCGGCTGCATGAGCGGGTTGTGGGACAGGATGAAGGTGTAACGGCCGTCAGTGAAGCGGTTCTACGTGCCCGTTCCGGGATTAAGGACCCGGACCGGCCCATCGGTTCTTTTATTTTTCTTGGTCCCACCGGCGTGGGGAAAACAGAGCTGGCTCGTTCACTTGCCTCAGTTCTTTTTGATGATGTAAACGCAATGATTCGCCTGGACATGTCCGAATATATGGAGAAACACTCGGTTGCGCGGTTGATCGGTGCCCCGCCTGGCTATGTGGGCTTTGAAGAAGGTGGTCAGCTTACCAATGCCGTACGCAGGCGTCCTTTTTCCGTCATTTTGTTTGATGAAATAGAAAAGGCACATCAGGACGTTTTCAACTCCCTGCTGCAAATTCTGGACGACGGGCGCCTTACCGATTCCCAGGGTCGCACAGTGGATTTCCGTAATACTGTGATTATCATGACATCCAACCTGGGAAGTGAACTGATCATGGAGGCTGGAGAAAAAGGAGAAGGATACGTTGAGCAAGCCCGGGGACAGATCATGGCCCGTGTCCGTAACTTCTTCCGTCCCGAATTTTTAAATAGGGTGGACGAAATCGTTATTTTCCATCCCTTGAACAGAGAGCATCTCCAAAAAATCGTGGAAATCCAGGTTGATCGTCTGCTTAAACGCTTGCAGGATCAGTATATTACGTTGGAACTGACGGAAGAAGCTAAGCTGTACCTCGCAGAAACGGGATATGATCCAGTTTACGGTGCCAGGCCACTGAAGCGGGCCATCCAGAAAGAACTGGAGACACCACTGGCGCGCCAATTGCTGGAAGGACGTTTTAGAGAAGGTGACCGGGTCATTGTAAATGCAGGGGAAGAAGGTCTTAACTTCAGTAAAAACGGAGGTAGCAATTTTGCTTCCTAAAAACCTGGCTTTTCAGCCAACCCTGTAGAGGCAAAACCAGGGAAAACCAAACTCGATCCTGGGTTGCAGGGTTACTTGTGAGGTTACCGTTACGAACAGGTATCCTGCGACCCAGTTCACTTTGTAGCAGAACATTTACGGAAAACTGATCAGGAATTGCGACAGCGAGAACCGTCCCCTGTCGAGATTAACCAGGTTTCACATTAAGGGAGTGGATAATACGCAAACCCACCAACGTGAGAAAGTAGTTAACCTCTTCAATTGTTTCAGATTCCCGGGCAATGAGGCCTGCAAGGCCTCCCGTGCCAACCACAAAAGGCTTGCGCCCAAATTCCGGGATCATGCGACGCACAATGCCGTCAACCTGCCCCACAAAGCCGTAGTAGATACCGGCCTGCATACTGACAACCGTATCTTTACCGATGACACGCCGCGGCTTGGCAAACTCTATCCGGGGCAGCTTGGCAGCCTTTTGAAAAAGGGCTTCTGTGGAAATACCTATACCGGGGGCAATTGCCCCTCCCAGGTAATCGTTCTTTTCAGAAATTGCGCAAAAAGTGGTGGCCGTACCAAAGTCAACAATAATAAGCGGACCTCCGTATAAATCTATGCCAGCCACAGCATTAACAACACGGTCAGCACCCACTTCCCGTGGATTATCCATGAGTATATTCAAACCTGTACGAATTCCCGGGCCCACAATTAATGGCGATATATGAAAATATTTTTCCCCCATCTTCTCCAGTGGATAGCGCAGCGTAGGTACAACGGAGGAAATGACAATGGCAGAAATATTTTGTGCCTCAAAGCCACTTTGCTGCAAGAGATTAAGGACAATTATCCCGTATTCATCATCGGTCTGTTCCCGGTTTGTGGAGATACGCCACCATTTCTTTAACTCTTTTTCCTGATATATTCCGAGCATTATATTAGTATTTCCAACGTCTATAACCAAAAGCACAGTGAACATCACCTCGCAATCTTCCAGCAGGTCATACCGGCTGCAGTAAAAGTCAGAAGGATTCCCTTTAGTTCGCCTCTTAGTTTACACCATTTCCATAAAATAAAAAAGGATAATTTACGCTACTTTGCTGAATCATTTTGTGGTATTTTTTGCTTTCTTAAGGGAAGGAATGTGGTCTATTGAGTCGAATTTTAGGGAAGGAATGGAATTATGGGAAACATGGAAGTCAACAAACTTTTACCGGCCTAACAGAAAGGGAAAATTTTGAGCTTAAAAAGGAAGATTAACCCCATAGTCTTGTTTTTTATGATGCTGCTTTTAATCATATGCTGTAGCATTGGCGCCTTTTATATTGCCAACAGCGACAAATATGATATTGGTACACCTGAACCCCGCTTCTTGATAGCAGGGATTTACCAAACCGAACCATGGACATTTGAGGTGGAAAACTATTCACTCTCACTGCCGGACAAGAGCCTTATCGCTACCGTTTACCGTAATGATCAGCTTATCGGTATCGTTGTCCAAAGTGAAGGGGGTTACCTGGAAGACAAAAACACACGGCAGCGGCGCACACTGGACAACTTTTTTCTTCCCCTGAACAGCGAAAAATACACAAAAATTAAGGGAGATACCCTCTTTCTTCCGCTGGAAAATCAATCCATGCAAATGCGTGTAACAGCAAGTGCACGGCCTTTAATACAGCTGCCGGAAGTTCAGGGAATTATTTTTTCCCGCCTTTTCCTCCCCGCTCCTGGGGTAACATGTATTTATTTGGAAGGAGGGGAAACCATTCCTTCTTCCTGTAGTGTTATTTTAAATAAACTTCCCCTTTTTCTTTTTTTCGGCCTGGTTGCCCTGTCAGTCATGCTGACTACGTATCTGCTGACAATGGATCTGGATCCCGGGAGCAGAATAAATCGCCTTTTCACTACAAAGCCTGCATTTAAGGAGAGATTAGTGGCTGTTTTAATTCTCCTGGTGATTATCGTTGCAGGGCTGCAGGGAAAGTTGCACATCTTTGCGGCAGCCGCAATCCGCTTTGATACTATTATCATCTATTTTATTATTATCTGTTTGCTGTTAGTTCTCAGCAGAAAGCAATTGATCACTCCCCAGGAATTCGGCCTGGCTTCGGGTTGGCAGAGTTATTTTCGTGGCATTGTTATTGTTCCCGTAATCCTGTTGATCATCATCCTTTTTTCCACGCTTCAATTTCCCACCAGTCTTTTTATCCCTGACACTCCAAAAATTTTGTTCCTGCAATTTTTACTTATTTTCAGTTACGCTTTCGGTGTGGAGTTTTTCTGGCGGGGTTTTTTGCAAACCTTTTTGGAAAGACTTTGGGGTAAAGGTTTTGGGTTAATTTTAACAACGGTTCTTTTTATCATTCCCCCCTTTTTGGATGCATACAATAATGCAGGGCTGCCCCTTCCCACGGAAAAAGCCATGGAAGTGCTTTTTTTCTTCCCCATCACGGCCCTTATCCTTGGTTACTTTTACCAACGCAGCCATAACCTGCTGAGCGTGACTCTTTTACATGCGCTTATCCTCTTTCTTCCCCGTATAATGTTTTTTTAACCACCCCTTCGTAATTTTTTGCCCCGGGCGGATCAGTAACGGTGTATTTTGCTGGTGTGATAGTGGGGGAGAACTGTCTTCTTTAAAAAAGACCCGCGTCTCTTTTACAGTCGCGGGCCTTTTTCAATTTACCATATTTTACCTGTAAGGTGCAGCACTCCCTGCCCGGGAGCAGGAGAGAATACTCTCTCCGTGGCTCGTCCCAGGGTAAAAAGGAGTATGGAGTAGAGGGGAATTGTGATTATGGTTTGGATTATGCGCGGCGGCACTAGAACGGCACGGAAAACACCGAAAAGGGTCTCAATAAAATAGGGAATCATGAATATCTCAACCGTAATCAGGGTGATGCTGACGGCAAGAAAAAGGGGGAAAATACCCATTTCTTTCCTGCTCCGGGTCATGAGGAGAATAATCAGCCCGGGGATAATGCCCCGCAGGGCCGCAGTAAAAGTAAAATGCGGCATATAAGCCCCTATTGGATTAATGAAATAGCCGATCATGTCACCCACAGCGCCCACAATGCCTCCTGCCACCGGCCCCATAAAGACTCCGGCAAAAATAACAGGCAAAGAGCCAAATCCAATGCGCAAACCCTCCGCTCCTCCAAGGGGAACACGGACACTGAGGAAACGGGAAAGGATAATGTTTAAAGCAATCAGCAAAGCCATTCTTGTTAGCATTTGCGTGGTTATGCTGGCTTTCATTAAAAGGAACACCTCCTTTCTCAAAGGATGGGCAGGCTGCCACATCCAAGAGAAAAAAGGTGTTAGCTTTTACTCTTGCGCAACAGCGGACGCGGTACCATGTCGCAGGCACAGATTAACCTGACACCTTTCGTCTAAGGGCAACTTCCCATCCCTTAGCACTTAACGCATGGCACCTACTCTGCCATCAAAACATTTAATGCTTTCTGATGATGCTATTTTACACCATATTTTACTTTAGAACAATCCCTTTACTTTACCCGTTTCCACATCTACATCAACACGGCGGTACGCCGGGTTGGAACCGGTACCGGGCATGAGGCTGATCGTTCCGGCAACGGGAACAACGAAGCCGGCGCCTTTAAAGGTAAGTATATCACGAACATAGAGCTTCCACCCTTTGGGCACGCCCTTCAGCATGGGATTGTCGGAAAGGCTGAGGTGCGTCTTCACCATGCAGACCCCCATATTTTGGATATCCGGATCCGCTTCCATTCTCTTCAGCTTGGCCATGGCATCTGCCGAGTACTCCACACCGTCAGCGCCGTAAACTTCCGTGGCAACCTTGTAGATACGCTGGTTCAGGGGCTCGCTCAATTCATAGAGAAACTTGAATTCGTTTTCTTCTTCACAGGCTTCCACCACAGCATCGGCCAACTCGAGGGCGCCTTCACCGCCGTATTGCCAGTGCTTGGAGAGGGCAACCCTTGCGCCGGCTGCTTCGGCGATACGGCGTACGGCATTGATCTCGTTATCCGTATCGGTGTAGAAGGCGTTGATGCAGACAACGGGGCTCATACCGGACTTCTTGATTACATTGATGAGGTGAACCAGGTTTTCGCAGCCTTTCTCCACCCACCCCACATTTTCCTTGGCATAGCCAGGGTCAAGGGGCTGTCCGGGAACGGGAATTGGTGCTCCACCGTGGCACTTCAGTGCTCTGATCGTAGCTACCAGGACGGCGCAGTGGGGTTTCAGGCCGGAAATGCGGCACTTCAGGTTCCAGAACTTCTCGAAACCGATATCAGCAGCAAAACCAGATTCCGTGCATACATAATCGCCCAGTTTAAGACCCACCCGGTCTTCGATAATGGAGTTCTGTCCGATAGCAATATTGGCAAATGGTCCGGCATGGACGAGGCAGGGCTGGCCTTCCAGTGTCTGCATGAGGTTGGGGTTAATAGCCTGAATCATCCATGCAGTCATGGCGCCGTCCACTTCCAGATCTGCAGTGGTTACGGGATTGCCCTTCTTATCATAGGCAACGACAATCCTGCCCATGCGCTCACGCATGTCTTTAAGATCGGTTGCTACGGATAAAATGGCCATAACCTCTGAAGAAACGGCAATGGCAAATCCGGAATCCATCATGAAACCATCTTGCTTGCCGCCCCTGCCGATTATAATATTACGCAGGGCCTGGGCACAGAAGTCCATGATCCATTTCATTTCCACGTTACGCGGATCGATATTCAGGCGCTTGAGGTTCATTTTGCCAAGGAAAGCATCGCTGTAGTTAAATTCGTGCTGCATCCGGGAGGTAAGGGCTACCATGGCAAGGTTGTGGGCATTCATGATTGCATTGATGTCACCGGTTAAGCCGAGGGAGAATTCTGTAAGGGGGATACACTGCGCCAGCCCGCCACCGGCTGCCGAACCTTTTACGTTCATGGTAGGCCCGCCGGAAGGCTGACGAATCGCCGCAATAACATTTTTGCCGCGTTTACCCATGCCCTGAACAAGTCCTACCAGGGAGGTTGACTTGCCTTCTCCCAGGGGAGTGGGGGTAATGGCAGTAACATCCACATATTTACCATCGGGACGATCCTTCAGGCGATCCAGGATTTTTTTGTAATCAAGCTTGGCCACATAATGGCCGTATGGCAACAGTTCCTCTTTTTCCAGCCCCAGCTCATCAGCGAGCTGATAGACTGTCTTCATCCGTGATTCCGCATCTTCTGCAATTTCCCAGTCAGCATGCTTGGTTGGGTCAAGAGCCATTTAAAAAAAACCTCCTAATTCTTTCGTTAATAATTTTTGTTGCATTAACTGCCTGCTTAATCTGTCTGTTAATATTAGCTTGCTCCAGCAAACGACCTCCTTTCAGCATATGGCAATTTTTCTGTCAAAGCCCAAATTACACCCTTAATATCCAAAATTGTCCGTATCACCTATTCTACATATATAAGAAAATTCCTGCTTACTCCCAGCAAGAAATGCACAGGAATAAACATTTATACTTTTCAGTCTCTTTCCCTGTCTACCTTTCTTTTCCCACATAGTCCTATCTTATCCACTTGATGATTAAAAAAACCGGGGAACCCTTCCCCGGTTTTTATCTTCAGCTTCTTGTTTTTTTGTTTTTTTGTTTTTTTTTTTTTTG
>SLRC01000108.1 GCA_007131175.1 Syntrophomonadaceae bacterium | reverse complement strand
ATATTGCATAATTTTTATTATCCCATTCACCTTCGCCGGCTTCGCAAAGATTGTTGATGGCCTCAAGCAGCTCTTCCACGTCTGCGTCCTTTAAAATATAACCGCACGCTCCAGCCCGACGTGACTCAAGAACAAATCTCTTTTCCACATGCATGGTTAGCATGAGAATCTTTATCTGGGGATAACACTTTTTGATCGCACATGTTGCTTCAATGCCGCCCATCTTGGGCATCTCCACATCCATCAAAATTACATCAGGCAGATAGCGGCCAGCCAGATTAATCGCTTCAAGGCCGTTTCTGGCCACAGCAACAACTGAAATCTCCTTATGAGTATCTAGAACTCGTTTTAATCCTTCACAAAATATTGTGTGATCATCAACTATTAAAATATTCATAAACCACACCTATTAAAAAGTAGTATGGCAATAATCAATATTGATTTAACTATTAATATTATAGCAGATTTACCTTCTTTTACAAATAACAATATAACCTGCTATAGCTTTTATACCACAAACAGAGCTTTCTAATACGTTAGAGAAAGGAGTAGTAGATGGAATTACCATGGTATATGGCATGATCATTAAAGGTTGTCAGTGGAGCTTACTGTCATATCAATAATGTTAATCACGTACCGGATAGCACAGCTTTCATGGGTCTTCATAATACCATTGTGCGTACCGGTTGTTCAGCAAGTATCCTTAACTGTTCAGATGTCTGCCGTGTCAACAACTATTTTAGACTCCCTGGATTTACCATGTTCCACTTTTTCTTTGCCATGCCGTTAATCCTGCGCAGGTTTCCCTGAACTCATGTAAATATAATTTTTGTCAGGAATCGTGGAAAGCTTTGAGCGGATACGATTACTTTTCAAATTAATTCGACTTATATTGTTCCAGATTGATTGAAAAAATCATTATGAATAGACGGGATTAGGGCAGGCTTGATGAGATACCCAGAAGGCGCAACGCATTTCCACCAAGAATTTTTGCTTTTGTATCCTCAGATAAACTCAGTTGCCTGATTGCAGTAACATTTTCAGCAATATCTACTACTCCAGGCCAATCGGAGCCAAAGATTATCTGATCTGATACCCTTTCCAGTTCCGGAAAATACTCCAGCAATTTTTGCGGTGGCAACCCCGCTAATTCCATATATATATTAGAATGTAAGCGGCATAAAAACACTGCCCGATCATACCAAAGACCCCGTCCGCTATGCACCATCAATATTTTTAGAGAGGGAAAATCCACCGCAACGTCATCCAGGAACAGGGGATCCCCGTACTTAAGCCGCGCCCCTTTAAAGACAGATGTTCCTGTATGAAACATTAAAGGTACCTGCATTTCTTCTGCACATGCATAAAGGGGATAAAGAACGGGATCGTTTGCATAAAAATGCTGGTAGGTAGGGTAAAGCTTCATACCCCGAAACCCTTCATTGATGAGGCGCCTGAACTCTTCCTTCATATTTCCATTCATGTATGGGTTCAAGCTGGCAAACGGGATCAGTTCGATGTGATCCCTGCAGTATTCCAACACATATTCGTTGGAACATATTCCCGTAACAATCGGGCATTGGTCCGCCATAATAACCGCATGGTCTACCCCACACTCTCTCAAGTAATTAGCAAAGTAGGAAGGATCACTGTATTTGGCATAAAAATCATCCCATTTTTTTGCTGAATGAAGATCTTTAATCCAACTTAGCGTATTCCCTACATAATATTCGTATTTAATGGGATGGGTATGAAAATCTATAACGGGAATACTCAACCGGTATAACCCTCCTTTGTATTAGCGCTGCAAAACATATGAGGATTTTCCCAATCTCCTTAATTAAAATATCCAAAACCCGTCCTGATTTATGAGAAAGCTACCGCTTATCTTAACAAAAATCCTCTTAAATAATACTTGACCATATCTATGTAAAGAAGTACTATTTAAACTGGTATTAGCTTAAACTGATATTAACAAGATATGACTGCGCCCTTATTAAACTGAAGCCACCCTTAAAAGGGCGGCTTCATCACCACTACCCTGTATTGCCGGTAAAAAGTTTCTTCAGTTGGAAAAGAAACTGCATCCCTTAGGCATTCATTGCCCTTCTGCCCTCTACAAACGCCTGCTTGTTCAACTCCAGAAATTTGGGAGGTACCAAGTCGGCTATTTCTTCCATCCACTCCTCTTCCGAACCATCCAAAAATGTTGAGAGGGATCCGAGCAACACCACGCCAGCCGCTGCCGCGTTGCCTAGATTATAAGCTATATCTGTGGCATCAACCCAAATTAAGCGTTCCCCCTTTGCTGTTAAAAGGGAAGCAATCTCATCCTTCGGTGGATAAGATGCCTTGCCCATGTTTACAGACGGAGGATTAATGCGATAATTATTGACAATAACAATGGCATTACTGCTCATATAAGCGGGCCAACGCGCCGCCTCCAGCATTTCAAAACCCACCAAGTAGTCCACTTTGCCTTTGAAAACGAGGGGAGAATATACCTTTTCGCCCCAACGCACATGGTTATCCACCATTCCGCCACGCATCGCCATCCCGTGGACTTCCGCCTTCTTTACATCATAACCCAGTTTCAGGCCCACTTGCCCTAATATATTGCTGGCAAGAATAGTTCCCTGACCGCCGACCCCGGCTAATAGAAAATCTATATTCTTCACGTATATACCTCCTTACTTAAATTCTGCTAATCTTACGGCATTTTACAGGTTACTCTTTTTGCTGATCGATAATTGCTTCCGCCGGGCAGATCTTGATACAGAGATTGCAACCGTTGCATAGAATTGGGTCTATCCGCACGTAACCATCTTCCTGGATAAGGGGCGTGCACCCTATTTCCATGCAAGAACCACAGTCAACACAGAGCTCTTTATCCACGATCGGCGGTGTGTGCCTCTCCTTGGTGAGGATTACACAGGGACGCCGGGCAATGATCACCGAAGGTTGATTGCTGTTCAGGTGATCCTCCAGTACTTTGGCGAGATTATCAATATCGTGTGGGTCTAAGATATCTATTTTCTTAAAGCCCATGCCACGCACCAGCTCTTCTGGTTTGACTTCTGTTGTATGCTTTCCTTGCAGCGTAATTCCTGTTCCCGGGTGTTGCTGAGAACCGGTCATGGCCGTTACCCGATTGTCAGAAATAATGGTTGTAACATTGCTTTCATTATATAGGACATTAATCAGGGGATGGATCCCCGAATGCATAAAAGTGGAGTCCCCGAGCACAGCAATAATCCGGTCCTTCACACCACCCTTAGCAACACCATGCGCCTGGCCAATCCCCGCGCCCATACAGCCGGTAGTATGGATGGCATTAAGGGGCGGAGCAAAAGAGAGAGTGTAACAGCCGATATCCCCCAGCACTAGAGCGCCTGACTCTCGAATCACATGGAAAAGGGCACGGTGCCCGCAGCCAGCACAGAGCATGGGTGGACGATTAGGTAACTGGGGTGTTGCTGCCGTTGTCGCCGCCGCCTCTGCCTTAGCCTTATCCTCTTCCTCTATCAGGCCGGCCGCCAGGGCACATTCCTTAACCAAATGGGGGCTGAATTCACCGATTTCAGGGAAAATATCCCGGCCCCGAACCGGAAGGCCAAGCCAGCGGATATATTCCTCAAATACCGGCACCAGCTCTTCCACAACAATCAGTGTTTTGACGCGGGAAGCAAACTCACGAATCATCTTCTCCGGTAAGGGCCAAACCATACCCAGTTTAAGGAAAGAAGCATTGGGAAAAATCTCGCGGGCGTACTGGTAGGAAGTACCCGACGTTACAATACCGAGGCTTTCATCGCCCATTTCGATCCGGTTATGGGGAAACGTCTCCGCAAACTCCTTAACCTGTTCCAGCCTTTCCACAACAATAGGATGGCGTGTACGGGCGTTAGCCGGCACCATGACGAACTTTAATGGTTGACGATCATACATGGGCGGCTCAGAGGGCGCTGGCGGTGGTGGCACGTCGGAGATTTCCACCGGGGTTGCAGAATGGGATATCCTGGTTACGGAACGAACCAACACCGGCGTATCAAACTTTTCACTGAGATCGAGGGCAATGCCTGTGAACAGTTTTGCTTCCTCGCTGTCCGCGGGCTCTAGCATCGGTACCTTTGCAGCCTTTGCATAGCTGCGGCTGTCCTGCTCGGTGGAGGAGCTGTGCATAGAGGGATCATCTGCAACAACCAGCACCAGTCCGGCCTTGAGTCCGGTATAACTAGAGTAAAATAGAGCATCTGCGGCCACATTCAAACCTACCTGTTTCAAGGAGACCAGTGCCCTAGTCCCGGCATAAGCAGCGCCAATTCCCACATCGAGGGCGACTTTTTCATTAGGTGCCCACTCGGCATGAACACCGGGGTATGTTGCATATGCCTCCATAATCTCCGTGCTTGGTGTTCCCGGATAGGCTGCCCCTACCCGGGCACCGGCCAGGTAGGCCCCATAGGCAAAAGCTTCGTTTCCTAACATCATTTTTTTCATTCGTTCTACCATCCTTTCATCTAATATGCAGCATTTTAAGCTGAATACTGATCCCGGAGCACCCGCTTAAGAATCTTTCCGCTTGGATTTTTGGGAAGCTCAGCTAGAAAAGCCACCGCCTTGGGTTTTTTATAGGAGGCGATGTTTTCCTTACAATAGTCGATAACTTCCTGCTCGGTCAGAGTAAACCCTTCACGGCAGGCAATGACCGCCATAATGGATTCTCCCCATACCTGATCGGGAACACCAATAACCGCGGCCTCCAGCACTGCTGGATGCTTATACAACAGTTCTTCAATTTCCTTGGGATAGATGTTCACACCACCGCTAATGATCATGTCCTTCTTCCGGTCAACCACAAACAGGTACCTGTCCTCATCAAAATATCCCAGATCCCCGGTGTAAAACCACCCGTCCTTGATTACCTCTGCCGAAGCCTCGGGCATATTCCAGTACCCCTTAATAATACTCCTGCTCTTGATAATTATTTCTCCCACTTCACCGGGAGGCAGTTCTTTACCCTGGTTATCAACAACTCTAACTTCAGCACCCACTGCTTCTCTTCCTGCAGAGGTTGTTCGTTTTAGCTGTGTTTCCGTTCCCTCAATCACATGATCTTCAGCTTCGAGGAACGTCCCTTCAAGCGTTTCCGTGAGCCCGTAGCCCTGAGTATAAGAACAATTCAGTTTTTCCATTGCTTTCTTTAAAACTGCCTGGTGCATCGGTGCCCCGCCGTAAAAGATAAGACGCAGGCTGGAGAGGTCGTATTTATCAAAGTCGGGGTGATTTAAAACCATATTTAACATCGTGGGGATCAACAGGCAGACCGTTACCCGTTCCCTTTCAATCGTTTCCAACAGTTCCTTAACATCAAAATGCCGCATAAAAACATTTGTACAGCCAAGCATTAAGTAAGTATTGGAGACAAAAATCGCTCCCACATGGTACATTGGTGTTGCGATGAGGTTAATATCTTCTTTAACACTGCGGTCCGCAACAAATTCGTTATAACTGTTTGCTTCCACATTTAAATTGGATAACATCGCCCCTTTGGGCACTCCCGTAGTTCCGCTTGTGAAAATGAGAGCGAAAGTGTCATCATCATCCCCCACAGATTCAGGTTCTGTATCCGCATATTTAAGCAAGAGGCTTTCGTAATCATCCTCCCCTGCAGAAGCATCTTCAACTTGAACAAACCATTCAATGCTTTTTGCATCTTTAACACTATTTGCCAGATCAACTGACTCTTTTCCCACAAATAAACCTCTTGGTTCAGAATAATTAATAAGGTTTTTCAATTCCATTGTTTTAAGCCTATAGCTTAAGGGAACGGTTATAATGCCTAATTTCGTTAACGCCCAGTTAATCTCCCAATACCTGTGATTGTTTTCCATTAAAATACCGATACGGTCACCTTTACGAATCCCCCGGTCCAGCATGGCATGGGCAAGTTTGTTTACCCGGGAGTTTACTTCTTTCCAGGTATAATATTTGTCTTCAAAAACAAGCCCCAGTTTTTCCGGATAACGTTTGGCGTTTCTTCTTGGAATATCACCTAGGTTCATAATAGACCTCCTAAGCCTTTATTTCGGAAGCTACAAAGCATTTTTAAAACAATACAGGATTCAATTGAACTAATGTAAAATAAGAAATAAAGTCCTGCATAGACACCTCCTTGCTTTTCCATTGACAAACTATTATATGGCTATACCGTTTGTTTAGAAAGGCTGAGCCACAAGCTCATTATAAATAAAACTGCCTTTTAAAGCACTGGAGTCCGAATAACTGACCCATAAAGTCCTGTTCGTCATGCTTTTAAGGAATAAGTATTTAGTTTTAAAGTAATTCTGAGTAAGCTTTTTCGTAGCCATTTGCTACACCTTGTTAATATTATACTAACACTCCATAAGTACAAATTGTATTACCCTTTTGGCTAAAGTAAATAACCTGAAGAACATAATAATATGGCAAAATACCGTCTGTCCTATTTATTAGGAAATAGTTTGTCCCGGACAAACGGTCCCTGCCTTAATCTTGCAACCGTCTCAGTCCGATTTGAACACCCAAGTTTATCATATATGTTTGCCAATGAAGCCTTGACTGTGCTCAGGCTGATAAAAAGCTTTTGCGCGATTTCCTTGTTGGAATAACCTTCCTCAACCAGTGATATTATTTCCCTTTCCCGTACAGTTAAGCTGTCACGCGGATCTTCCCCCTTCAAAAGGGATTGTAACTCTGAAAGTTTCAGCAATTCTTTCTGAATTTTTTTTTTGATACGAAAATCATTCAATACATAACCGTGGGATGCTGCTTCAATAATATCACAAGACTGTGAGACAGGGGTATCATATAAAATAACACTGTCTGCACCAGCTTCCATTACCTCAAAAATACTTTCAGGGTCAGTAACCACTGCAAGAATAACGGCAAAAGGTATCTTTTTTCTTATTTCACGCACACCCCTAATGCTTTCAGTGGTAAAAGTCAGATCTAAAAGGATTAGCTTTGGTTGAAGGCTTACAACAGTGTTGATAATCTTCTCATTGGACAAATCAAAGTTGGGTGTTACATCCAAATAATTAATATCTTTGAATATCTGCTTATTTTCAAGTTCAAAATACAGAGGATGATTTCGCTTATCAAGCTCCAGAATCGCAACCAGATCAGTAAGACCAGTCCTTTTGTTTTTACTAAACGGCAATTTTTTTTGTATAGGGAGAGTAACAGTAACAGTTGTTCCCATGCCTTCCTTGCTTGAAACAATAAATTTTCCGCCTAACATTTTAGCCCGTTGCTCCATTCCTGCCAGCCCATATTTGCCAAAAGGCAAACTTTCACTTCCATTTTTGTAATCCGTTTTGTGGGCCACAAAACCTACACCGTCATCATGAATGCTTAAAGTGATCTGCACTTCATCCGTTTTAAGCATCACATTTACCTGTTTTGCCTGTGAGTGATTTCTTACATTATTGAGGGATTCCTGAATTATCCTAAACAAATGTACCCAAAGCTGCCTGCTGAGCTGGTGTTCGATCCCATCGAAATCAATTTTTACAGCAATGCCTGTTTTACCATGAAAATCGGCAAGATAATTCTGCAGAAAAAACACAAACATTTCCTCACTGGCATCACTTTCACTTAAGTCAAAAAAAACACTTTTGGTTCCGCTCAACAACATTTTTTCCAGACTATCAATCTCCACCATTATTCCATTAGAAAGCTTCTGATCTAATGAAAGCTGGAAAAGGCGGCCTTTCATCAATGTCATTGATTCATTTATTTCGCTGCTCACAACCTGAAATAATTTTTTTCGCTCTTTTTCATGCAATTTCAACATATCGCTGAAAAGTTGTTCATTGATTTCCTGCTCATGTTTTAGACAGGCAATCGTGCTAATCCACAAATCCTCATAAAAAGTGGCTATCAGAGTAATAATAATCGAAAGTAAACCGTCTTCTTTTTTAAAAGCAGCTGCTTCTTCCTCCGCTTCACTGATGTCACTTTCAGAAATAGAATTGCAAAGCTGGTATACTACATCATAAGAAAACATTTCAACCGCTTGAAAAACCCTGTCTATTTCCGTTTGACTCATGGTTTTTGGAATCAGGCATTTTTGTGCAAAGTCCGTTTCCGACATGCCGGACAGAAAATTACGCTTTCCTGTTCTCAGAAAGTCTATCTGCCTCTT
>SLRC01000041.1 GCA_007131175.1 Syntrophomonadaceae bacterium | reverse complement strand
GGTCATGGGTGTTGATATTACAATTCACTTAAGCGATACGGAGCAGCTCATCATGTCTGTCCCGGGCCAGCCGGACTGGAACCTGGAGCCAGTGGGTGGATTGCGCTTTGATGTAAAAGGATTACCCGGCTACGCAGTGGAGTTTAAACTGGATGAGCAGAAGAAGGAAGCAACTGTGATCATCCTGATCCAGCCCCATGGTACCTTCTCAGGGAAACGAAACTAACATTATGTCCGCAGCGGTAATATTGTATAAAGGGCGGATGACCCTGTCCGCCCGCAAGTAAAGAACAAGTGGCATGATTAGATGCTTAAAGCATTGTTGCCAAACCTGTCTAGACGATCAAATTTAATTTCCGGGCCAGGGCGGCGGCCTCTGTCCTGCCCCTTACACCCAATTTGCCATAAATATTGGTTGTATGCCATTTAACGGTTCCCAGCGAGAGAAAAAGCTGCTTAGCAATAGCCTCGTTTGACAGGCCGTCGCTGATTAAGCGTATCACTTCCAATTCCCGGGGGCTCAACTCCTCGATTAAACCATGCCCGGGTCTTTTCTCCCGCTGCTGCAAAGCTTCACCATGCCCCTCATCAGGACTGGGCTGGCGCTCCGGGGAAATTATGCCGGACAATTCCCTGGCATAAGCCTTTATCTTTGCATTTTCGCACGGACTTTTCTCTTGATCCATTTTGTTAATAATCCTGGTAAAGATAGCAGTCAGCCTATTCCTTTCGTCAAAAAACAATTGGGCATAGCCGCCAGCCAAGCCAGCCTCGAGAGCAGCAATCAGGCAGTTTTCCGAAGCCTCAGGGAATCCTTCTTTTTCTTCGAGGATAGCTTTTACCAACATTGTTTCAATGAAGTGCTTTTGGTGCCCCCCCGTGACAGCCAAATTTTCTACCTGCTCCAAAAGTCTGCGTACCTCTGCCAGGTTGCCGTTTGTCCCTGTCAGCAAGAGACGTGAAAGGGCCAGGCAACCATTTTCCTGTCCTCCCTGAACTTCTCTGCCTTCCCCAATACCGGCCATTGCAAATAACTCCCTTGCCTTCTCCAACTTTCCTGACTCCACAAGGATACGCCCTTCCCATATCATGGCAGGGTACTTGATGAAAAGGGGGAGTTTCACTTCAAAATTAAGCCTTTCAATTTGGCGGATTGTTTCCAGGGCTTGGTCATAAGCTCCCTGGGAAAAAGAAAGGGCAATTTTATAAAGGTAGTTCCATCCAAGGCACGGCTTCTCAGGTTCGCTGAAGATAAGGCCCCTTTCTATACAGTGCGCTGCTTCGTCAAGATCGCCTTTTTCCCGCAGTATCTCCCCCAGTAGGGTCCAGAGGAGCCCTATTCTGGGTACCCTTGCGAGGCCTTCACTTTTTGCCTTGCTTAGCAAAGCATGGGTAAGTTCTTCAGCCTCTTCCAGTTTTCCCAGGTAGTATAAACTGGTGGCCACCTTAAACCCGGCGGTAAGGGATAAGAATTGATTTTTTAGCTTCTTGCTGTTACGGTGTGCTTCCAGGTAAAAAGGATAAGCTTCCTTCGGGTTGCCGGAAAACAGCCTCGCATCACCGAAATAGATCGTCAAGTTCATGCGCCAGTAATGGCTGTGTCGGGGCAGTAAGGCCAGGGCTTTTTCCGCTTTATCCAATGCCTGGTGGAACCTGTGTGAATAGATATCATCATATGCCTTTACAGCATTCAAAATCCCCAGGTATTCGTCTTGCTCCACCTGATCATCGTAACGGAGGGTCTCGGCTATTTCAATGAAAGTCCTGGCTTCTTCCTGTCCTTGTGTAATTAGATTAAATAAAGAATTGTGCGCAATCAGGCGTGGATACTGTTTTAAAAGGTCCAGCGGAAATTTATTTACATAACGATAAAGAATGCCCGGCCCTTCATTTTGCAGTATTTCCCCATAATGATTGTGCAAAATGCGGCCCGCTTCCATAAGGTTGTCATCCGCAAGGGCATGGCGGACGGCCTCAGCCGGTTCACCTGCTTCCAGAAACCACTTTACAGCTCTCTCATGTAGGATATGAACTTTTTCCGGATGATTCCTTTTTAATTGGTACAAAAGCAAATCGGCAAATAATTGGTGATAGCGGTACCAGATTCCATCCTCATCCAGGGGAATGACAAACAGGTTGTCACGCTCCAGGCTGGCCAATACAGAACTGCTGTCTTTTCTGTCTGTAACCGCATCGCAGAGCGGGGCACTGAAACGCTCCAAAATAGACGTTTGCAGGAGGAACTTCTGGACCGGTTCGGGCTGACCGGAAAGGACCTCTTCGCTTAGAAAATAAAGCACGTGCCGGTGGCTGCCGGCAAAGTTATCAATAAAACTGTCCAAATTGTTTGCCGTGGCAAGGGAAAAAGCGGCAAGCTGCAAACCCGTTACCCAGCCTTCTGTTTTTAGATAAAGGGAGTGGAGCTGAGTATTACTCAACCGGATGCCCTTTAAGCTTTCCAACATCTTACCCGCTTCTTCTTCAGACAGTCTCAGGTCTTTGAGACGGACTTCAGCCATTTTGCCTTTAACCCTCCACCTGGACAATGGCCAGGGCGGGTCAGAACGGGTTGTTAAGGCCAGGTGAAGGGTTGGTGGCAGATTTTCGAAAAAGAAAACCATGTCTTCGTGGATACGGGGATTGTTAATGAGGTGATAATCATCAAGAATGAGAAATGAGGGTTCTTCCAGTGTAAACAGTTCGTTCAAAAGAGGGGTTAACAATGCTTCGCCTGAAGATGAAGAGTCTGTGAAAGTGGCTTTTGAACGGAGTATTTCCAGGAGCCCGCTACCCAAACCGGGCTTTAGCTTTTGCAGGGCCGTTATAAAATAGAGCCAAAAGCGCTCCGGTTCATTGTCCCTCTCATCGAGTGAATACCAGGCTGTTTGAGTTTCACGCCCTGCAAGCCATTTTCTTGCCAGGGTTGTCTTGCCAAAACCTGCCGGTGCCGAAAATAGGGTCAACTGGCGGGTAAAACCCTCTGCTACCGTCAAATCTTCATCAAGAGATTCCAAGATTCGGGGTAGTGCCAGAATATTAGTGCCTAAGGGGGGGATATTTGTTTTGATTTTGAGAATTTCACCAACCATTTAATGCTTCCTCCCGGATACCTTACTAATTCTATATTTTACTGCCGAATCCTTTTTTAACCAGTAGCAACAGACTTTTTTTTACAAAATATGTGATAGCACAAATGAGGAAGGAATGCCCGGGTCTCATGCCCCAATCTAGTACGGTTTTGATGTTAATGTTCACAACCTAACTTTTGTCAGGTCCCATCATAAAAGGTTTACGCTATGATTGTTTCAGAAAGACGAGTGACAGCAAGATAGAGGGTTAAAATGCGGAAAACGAAGTGTTAAATAATATATCTGGAGAATCCAGGTATATTCAAAAAAAGAACTTTGATAAAGGGGGGGTTCGCAGTGAATAAGTTAATTTTTTTAAAAAACACTGCTTCAGATGTTATGGGGAACAACAATAAAGTAAAGGAAGCGTTAACCGTGGGTTATACCCGGAACAAACTTGAAACCGACATCAATATAACAACTAAGCTGCCCGGGGAAATGATGAACCAAGCAGCTGAAGTATATTACAGCGGTTTTAAGCAAAAATTTGACGGACTTTTAATGATACCCCGCACCCGGGAGCAGGCCCTGCACATACTTAAAGAAAGCATGGATTGCTCAATGGGTATCTATGCACTGGATGATGGGGGGAATCTCGTGGGGCTGGTAGGTTTGGGTTGTAAAGGCCGCGGTTTTGTCAAGTATAGGTGGAGGCTTTTGTTGCAGGAGTTTGGACTGCTGGGTGCGATTCTGCGGAAACTAATCAAGTTTTTTGAGGCCCCGGCACTGAGAAAGGACCAACTCAGGATTGAAGGTGTGGTAATTTCAGAAGGCGCCCAGGGGCAAGGAATCGGCTCCGCCTTGTTGCATGCTGTTTTTGAGCGGGCCCGGCGTCAGGGATACAAATCGGTATGCCTGGAGGTAATCAATACTAACCCCGATGCCCGGAGGCTTTACCATCGGTTGGGTTTTAAGGATAAAGGGCGTGTATATTTTGGACTGCTTACACGTCAGGCGGGCTTCACCTTTATCTGGCGTATGGAAAAAAATTTTAGCCCCACACCCAAAACTATGTCTCCACAAAGTAAGGGTTTGCCTCTAAAGTTCCAAACCTAACTTTCGTCAGGTCTCATCATAAAGAGTTTACGTTATGATCTTTTCAGGTAAAGAAGAGAGGATAGGGGTAACTGGTTTGGTATGAAAGGGGGTGGCATAATGGACGGGAAAAAATTAAGCTACGAAGGGTTTACTGAATATGCCTGGAGTATCCAGGTATATTCAGAAACCCACCTTGATGACTGGATAGAGGATTGTTTTGCCGGGCTTAATATTGTTCACAAGGAAGATGGCAGTTCCCAGATAACGGGTGAACTGCCCGATTTGCCGGCTGTTTACGGATTCATCCTGCAGTTGAGGGATAAAGGGATATGCCTGCTGTCTCTGCAGGTGGAAAGAATGAACATGCCATCCAGAACAAGAGAAGAACAAAAAATAAGGAGGATTTACGGTGGATAAATTCAAAGATGCACAGTTATTGGAAAGCACCTCTTCAGGTGTTTTGACGGAAAATAATAGCGTAAAGGAAGAGATGACCATGAAGTATACCCGCTTATTGGAAAATGTCACAAAAGATGATTTCTTATTGGTTGGAGGCAAAGGTGCGAACCTGGGTGAAATGATTGCTGCCGGCCTTCCCGTGCCGGGAGGCTTCGTTCTCCTGACCAATGCCTACAGCAGGTTTGTGGAGATCAATGGTTTTACGCAAAAAATCAGTGAACTGCTTGCCCAAACAGTGCAAACCAACGGGGAGAAGCTGAAGCAGTCATCTATTGCAATCCAGTCCTTATTTGAAAGTGGAGAAATCCCCCTGGATATTCTTGAAGAGATGGAAAATGCTTATGAACTGATTGGCGGCGCTGAGGTGGCTGTACGTTCCTCTGCCACGGCGGAAGATTTGCCGGGGACTTCTTTTGCCGGCCAGTACAATACTTATCTCAATGTGAGGGGCAGGGAAGAGCTGTATAAATACGTAAAAAAGTGCTGGGCGTCACTGTGGAACTACCGTGCCCTTTCTTACCGGGTAAAGCATAAAATTGACAATGGCAACCTGGCTCATGGTGTTGTCGTGCAGGCCATGATCAATGCAGAGAAGTCAGGCATCCTTTTTACCGCAAACCCTGTAAACGGCAGGCGGGACCAGATGCTCCTTAATTCCTCATGGGGCCTTGGTGAAGCCATCGTGGGTGGTGAGGTAACACCCGACCAGTGGATTCTGGATAAAAACACGGGAAGCATTGTAGAACAGCGCATCGCCAGAAAAGAAGTGATGACCATAAGAAAGGATAAAGGTATCGAATTTATAAAAGTACCGCAGCAAAAGCAGGAACAGGTAACACTGGGCCACAGGGAAGTATTGCGGCTCTTGCAGTTGGGAAGCGATGTGGAAGAATATTTCGGTTCACCCCAGGATATTGAATGGGCTTTTAAAGACGGCAGGTTTTACCTGGTCCAGACCAGGCCTGTTACCTCACTTTATCCCATGCCAGAGGCAAGAAACAACAAAAAAGGGCTGAGAGTGTACCTGAATGTAAATAATTACTCCCAGGCCATGCCCGAACCGTTCACACCCATGGGGGAAAGCGTGATCAGGGCAATGGTCGAAGGGCTGGTCACAAAATATGGCAGGAAGCACGATCAGGGTGACCGGTTCTGGTGGTACCAGGTGCTTGGTGGGAGAATCTTCCTTGATATCA
This sequence comes from Syntrophomonadaceae bacterium, assembly GCA_007131175.1. Lineage (GTDB taxonomy): Bacteria > Bacillota > Dethiobacteria > DTU022 > UBA8154 > UBA8154. The sequence continues at coordinate 2,422 of SLRC01000041.1, read as the reverse complement.
CCGATTTTATGCGCACCGAGAAAAGCTGGGACAAATTTAAAAAAGCTGATCCAGCTGATAAGGACCCCATCACAACCAAGGCATTATTACAGCTCGTGCAAAGGAATAAAAATGAGATCATAAATCCCCGGGAGGCGGTAAAATATCACAAATTAATCAACTACCGCCTTGCCAAACTATTGGCCGGCATAGCTGTAAAATATATGTACGGCATTCTTTCACCTGTTACGGCAAGGGAAAAAGCTGTCGGCCTCGGTGACGGAATCATCAAGCGTTTGCAAGCAGAAAGGAACAACTTCAAATCACTGGAAGATAAACTGGACTTTATACAGCAGAATAGCAGCGACATGTTTACCGAAGGGTTCAGCATCGTTTTTTATGTTGCCGTATCCTCCACCTATATTGAGAAAGCAAGGAAGATTATGGCGGAGCACCTTGATGACACTTCAGACTTAAACTTCGTGGAGAAATCGGTCCCCTACAGCGTTACCACGGAGATGGGTATGGAAATCCTGGAACTGGCAAAAACCTATGACCAAATGGGCAAGAGGCCACTGGCCCATGATAAAGAGATCGTAAAGTTCCTGGATAAATACGGACACCGGGCTTCCGTGGAACTGGATGTGGGGGTGCCGGTTTGGAAGGAAGACCCCCGTTATATCCTGGACTTAATCAACACCTATATTGACAATAAGAACTACCAGGAAGCAATAGAAAGATTCAACAAAGGAAAAGTAGAAGCGGTTGAGGCCATAAAGCGCATTAAAACCAGGCTGGAAGCAAAGGGACAAAGCAAAAAAGCAAGGAAAGTGGAAAAAATGCTCATGGACTTCAGGGAAATGTTTGGCATCAGGGAACAGTCCAAGTTTTTTTTAAGACAGTGTTTAACCATCTTCCGGGAGATATTGATTGAAATAGGAGAAGCGTTAGTAAGGAAAGGTAGGTTGGAAAATAAACTGGATGTATTCTATGTTACCATGGGAGATATTAAAGCAGATAAAGACCTGAAAGAAATTGTCAGAAATAACAAGGAGCAATACAACCTGGATCTTAACAGGGCTGCCCCAAGGCTGCTTACCAGTAGCGGTGAAAGCATCTACGCGGCAGCTGGGGATGTTGGCGACGATGCCCTGATTGGAGTCCCTGTATCGCCCGGGGTCTATGAAGGAAAGGTTAAAATCCTCAAAAACCCGGAAGAGGGGCATAAACTGGAAAAAGGCGACATCCTTGTAACCACGGGTACAAATCCGGCTTGGACGCCACTGTTTTTGAAACTGGGAGCCCTTATTATGGAAACGGGCGGCCCCATTTCCCACGGCTCTGTAGTGGCCAGGGAATACGGGGTGCCGGCTGTGGCGGGTGTGGCCGGGGCCACGGAAACGATCAGGGACGGACAGCGTATCCGGGTAAACGGCGAGTCCGGCCAGGTGGAAATTATACAAGAGGCATGAGGCAGAAGCAAGGTGATATTCCATATCCGTCTGTCTGTTTGACAAAAACAACCATAACGTCTGGATCATAGGGGCGGGCCTCTATGCCCGCCCCATTGCCTTAACCACAAAGAGTATAACAAAAGATTTTGTTGCTGGACATTTAAATGGCTTACCGTTCAAAGGAGGCTTTGTCATGAAAAGCAAAAACATGTTTATCCTCTTTATTAGCTTAATTGTGGTGATGATGGGTTACGGCATAGCCATGCCTGTGTTGCCGTTTTACATCGACAGTTTTGGCGGGAGGGGGATACACTTCGGCTTGTTAATTGCCTGTTACGGGGTTATGCAATTACTGTTTGCCCCGGTCTGGGGAACCTTGTCCGACAAATATGGCAGGAAACCCATGCTGCTCATCGGCATGGTGGGCCTGGGATCAGCCATGTTTCTCTTCGCCCTTTCTACCCAGTTGTGGATGCTCTACCTGGCACAGATCCTTTCCGGAAGCCTTTCATCTGCCACACTGCCCGCTGCCCAGGCCTATGCTGCCGACAGCACCACCAGGGAAGAAAGAGGCGGCGCCATGGGGAAAATCGGGGGGGCAATTGGTATTGGCGTAATTCTGGGCCCGGGCTTGGGTGGGTTACTGGGGTCCATGTCCCTGGCAACACCCTTTTTCATGGCTGCAGCCTTTTGTATGCTCACATTTTTGATTATCCTAATAGGGCTTCCGGAGTCCCTGGCCAAAGAGCATAGGGCACAAACCACAGAGATCAGGATCATGCAGTTAAAAGGATTATGGCAGATGCTGTTCACTCCCATTGGTTTTGGCTTGGCTGCGGCTTTTGTGGCTATCTTTGGTCAAACCATATTTTCCAGCGTGTTTGGCTTATATGCCATGGCAAGGTTTGATTACGGGCCGGAGCAGGTGGGTATTATTCTTATGGCCATGGCTTTCATGTATGCTTTAGCCCAGGGTTTAATCGTTGGCC
>SLRC01000145.1 GCA_007131175.1 Syntrophomonadaceae bacterium | reverse complement strand
TATAAATATTTATTGGTAATTCCAGTGACAACAAATGCTCCTGTCCTTCGAAAAGGCGAATATCATGGCTCAGTTTGCTCCTTATATTAAGGGGCATTGAAATCGACAGAAGCAAAAGCAATACTATTATTGTGATACCTGCTTTTTTTATCATTTTTATCCTCCCACGTTTATCCACTTTAGACACGTTTATCTTTTCGTTTCTGCTATGAACAATTTTAATTTGCCTGTGGGAGTATTTTTTATGCTTCAGGGTTACTGTTTTATTTGACATTAATAACAAAAAATTTCCCTTAAAATCAGGGAAATAGCAAAATTACGGGATCATACTTTTATTATTTTGGTCGTATAACTTATTTTTGTTTATTTAGTGCCAACATATATTTCCTCATTATCCTGAATATATTATTTTTGTATTTTTCATTTCTCTTTTGTGTAACTATAGCCTCTGCGAACGGTATTGTGTGAGCAATTCAACGGCATGCTGCCGTGAAATAATGTCCTCGCTGCGTCCGTCGAGCAGGCGTGCAATCTCTGTGACCCGGGAATGATCATCCAAATATGAAACACGGGTGCAGGTGCGATCACCGCTTACTTCTTTAAAAATATAATAATGATGATTTGCTGCACTGGCGATTTGTGAGCTATGTGTTACACAGATTACCTGGTGATTAAAGGCAAGGCGTGCCATTTTCTCTGCAACCTTTTGCACAGTTATACCTCCCACTCCGCTGTCTATTTCATCAAATATCAACGTGGGGATACGGTCTTGAGCTGCGAGGATACTTTTTACTGCCAACATGACTCTGGCCATTTCACCGGCGGAGATAATGCGGGCGAGAGGCTTTAATGGTTCACCCCGGTTTGAGGAGAATAAAAACTCCACCTCATCATAACCTGACCGATCTGGTTTTTCACGCTGCTTAAATTCCACAGCGAACTGTGCATCATGCATGCCCAGTTCGTTCAAAGATTTTATTATTTTTCCTTCAAGCACAGAAGCAGCGCTTTTTCTCAAAGCCCCCAGTTTTGCCGCTTGTTCTTCAACTCTTTTCTGCTGAGCTACCGTTTCTTTTTTGAGAGATAGAATTTCCGCCGCACTGTTTTCCAAAAGGTCAATTTCCTGAGAGCATTTTTCACAGAAAGCAGTCACCTCTGCCACAGTGGAACCGTATTTTTTCTTTAAACGGCTGTATGTTTCCAGGCGGTCTTCAATTTCATCCCTTTCTTCGGGAGAATATGCAAGGTTATCCCGATAGGTGTATATTTCGTGCCCTAGTTCGGACAGAGCCGTAATAGATTCTTCAAGTATGGCCGAAAATGTGTCTAAAATCGGGTCTATCCCCCTTAGGGATGTAATGTCTGCGTGGATGTTGTTAAGCCTGTCCACCACGGGCAAAAAATTATGGCTGCCCTCATATATTTCACCGTAGGCTCTGTTTGCAATTTCAAGTAGTTTTTGCACATTGTCCAGCAGGGTCAGGCGCTGGCGCAGATTCGTTTCCTCTTCTTCATTAAGAGCCGCAGCCATAATCTCATCTTTTTGAAAGCGAAGCAGGTCGATTTTTCTTTCCCGTTCAGCATCATTAGTACCAATAGGTTTTAATTTCTGCCGCAGCTCTTGCAGGCAGTTAAATTCTTCTATATATTTATTTTTTACATCAGCCAGCGCTAATCCACCGAACTCATCTAAAAGAAGGAGATGCTTATCATTATCCAAAAGTGATTGCTGGCTGTGTTGACCATGCAAATCAACCAGAAGACCGCCCAGTTCTTTTAGGGCGGCAAGGGGAACAGCATAACCGTTAATGCGGCAAATATTCCTTCCACGTCGGGAAATTTGCCGGGAAAAAACGAGTTCATCAAGTGGCGAAATCCCGTATCTTTCCAGCTGCTCATTTATTTGCTGGTTTTCCAGGGAACAGTGAAATATGGCTTCCACTTGGGCTTGCTCCGCCCCGGTACGGATTTGGTCACTGGAAGAACGCTCTCCCAGAATAAGGTTGATCGCCCCGATGAGAATGGATTTGCCGGCGCCCGTCTCACCTGTAAGTACGTTTAACCCCTCATGAAATTCAAGAGCAAGCTCATCAATGAGGGCGAAATCACGCATATTTAATAAGGTAAGCAACGACTGGTTCACTCCTGTTCCCCACTGTTGTTTTAAGCTTCCAAAAGCTTGTTGTGTAATGTTTTATAAAAATTGAGCTCCGCAAAAGTAATTACACGTGTAAGGCAAGGGGCCCGTTTTACTTTAATCAAATCTTTATAATTCAATGCAAAACCTTCCTGACCATCAAGGGTAAGAAATATATCTGCTGAACTTGTGGTTACAATCACGGAAACAAGGTCTTCCCGGTTTACAATTACGGAACGTTGATAAAGTAGGTGGGGGCAGATTGGTGTAATTAAAAGTACCTGCAAGGAAGGATTTACAACGGGTCCCCCTGCGGAAAGGGAATAACCTGTTGATCCTGTGGGACTGGCAATAATCAAACCATCACCGGGATATCTCTCCAAAAAGTCATTATTTATAAATGTGTCAAGCTTAATAATACGGGAAAAGGGGCCGCGGGAAATAATAACATCATTTAATGAGTGGGAGGAAAAAACACATTGGTTATCACGCAAAACAGTGGTCTGGAGCATTAACCTATCATCAACAGAATAATCCCCGGCAATTAACTTGTGTAAACATGTTTCCAGCGTGCCCACTTCAATTCCCGCGAGAAACCCTTTATAACCAAGATTTAATCCAAGGATGGGAAGTCCCATAAAGGCTACCTCCCGGGCCACCCGTAGGAAAGTTCCGTCTCCCCCTACCGCAATGACCAAATCAACTTTTTCTGACCATTCTTCCATATCTTTGATCGGTGAAGCCATATGCAAAAGAGGATCCCTTGAGGGAACAATATAAACGGGAACCCTGTAGGATTCAAAAAATTTTTTTACTTCTGCAATCACACTTGAAACATGCTTTTTTTGCCAGTTTGGCACCAAACCGATCCCTTTAAACAACCTTTAACCCCCTGCTTGTAAATCTATTGAAGCGTCTCCCAGGCACTGGAAACCACATTGCGAATAACCGTTTCTGAAGTTGCCGCTCTTATTACACAACTTTCTTCTGGTTCTTTCCTTTTGTGTAAAAGGTAGATTAAATATTCAATATTACCTTTAGGTCCTTTAATCGGGGAAAATATTACTCCCTGCACGTTATAGGAAAGGCTCCATGCCAGTTCAAACTGCTGTTGTAAAATGTGTTCATGTAGGTTTGGGTCTTTTACAACTCCTCTTTCACCCACTTGGTCAGGAGAAACTTCAAATTGAGGTTTGACCAGGCAGATTATCTCTTCGATATTAATTCTGGCGATCGCCGGAATTATAATTTTCAAGGATATAAAAGATACATCAACTGTGGCCACGTGCGGTAATCGCGGCAGATCTTCCTTTTTAAGAAAACGGGCATTATAACGCTCCATTACGGTTACACGATGGTTATTGCGAAGTTCCCAGGCCAGTTGACCATACCCCACATCCAGGGCAATAATCTCCTTTGCACCGGATTCCAAAGCGCACTGGGTGAAACCTCCTGTTGAGGCACCAACATCCAGCACTACTTTATTCCGTAAATCAATTTGAAAATGTTCAAGTCCTTTCTTTAACTTCATACCCCCCCGGCTCACATAAGGATTTTCCCGGCCTTTCAATTCAAGGCAGGCCAGTGGAGATATAAATGTCCCCGGTTTATCCTCACGCAGGCCGTTAACAAAAACATTGCCAGCCATTATCTCAGCACGGGCCCGGTTGCGGGTTTTAAACAAACCTTTTTCAAGAAGGAGCAAATCAAGTCGCTGTTTATTTTTCTTCTCACCCATCCAAGCCAGCCTTTTCCCGGATCGGCATACATAGCTTAAGGGCTTCCCGTGCTATCCCTGCACCGGTAAGGCCGAACCTTTCAAGCAGGCATTCCCGGGTGTCATGTCCCGTTAAAGGGTGAGGCATGCCTAAACAATGGGTCCGTACATTGGCAATATTCTCTTGTGCAAACATCTCCAGCACCGCACTGCCAAACCCTCCACTGGTCACATGCTCCTCCGCAGTCAGGATATTTCCACAATTTCTCGCCCATGTGCAAATAAGCTCCCGATCCAAAGGTTTTATAAAAAGAGGATTAATCACGGCACAGATTATTCCTTTCTTCTTTAGAATATTGGCCGCTTCCAGTGCTTCTTTTACCATTGTCCCCGCAGCAAGAATAAGGAGATCATCGCCCTCTTGTAACAGTTTAGCTTTCCCGGGGATGAGCTCTTTTACAGGCGAGTAAAGGGGCTCTTCCGCTCTGGCCCGGGGGTAACGAATTGCTGCCGGGCCATCCCAGTTCATGGCAGTTTTTAACATGGCGTTTAGCTCAGCACCGTTGCTGGGTGCCATAAGGAGGATATGGGGAAAGTTACGCAAATAAGCCAAATCATAAAGTCCATTGTGGGTCTCCCCATCTTCCCCCACAAGGCCGGCCCGGTCAATAACAAAGGTAACAGGCAGGTTTTGCAGACAAACATCATGCAATATTTGATCATATGCCCGTTGTAAGAATGTGCTGTAAATTGCTACCACCGGCTTAAATCCCTCAACAGCAAGGCCTGCAGCCATAGTCACTGCATGCTGCTCCGCAATTCCCACATCATAAAACCGTTTAGGCCATTTTCGGGCAAATTGCTCTAACCCAGTTCCTGCTCCCATTGCTGCAGTAATTGCAATAACTGTTTCATCCTGCTCAGCCAAATCCATTATTGCTTCACCGAAAATATGACTGTAACCGGGCCTTGCATTGGGGTCACCATTTACCTGGCCTGTTTCCAGGTTAAAAGGGCCGATACCATGAAAACGGCAGGGATGTTCCTCGGAAAAGCGGTAACCTTTTCCTTTGCGTGTTATTACATGCAACAGAACCGGCCCTTTTAGATCTCTCGCCTGGCGCATCATACCTTCCAGGCGGGGAATATTATGTCCGTCAATGGGGCCAAGATATGTAAAACCCAACTCTTCGAAAAGAATGCCTGGCACAAGAAGATATTTAACACCGTCTTTAATTCGATCTACAGACCGAAGCATCGCTTTGCCGATAGCTGGTATGTGACTTACTGCTGCCTCAAACTCCTCTTTAAAACGGGAATACATGGGGTCGCTGCGCAGGCGTGAGAGATACGAAGGGAGTCCACCCACATTCTGCTCAATAGACATCTCGTTATCGTTTAAAATAACAAGCAGGTCACTGTGAGAATCTCCCGCATGGTTAAGTGCTTCCAGGGCCATTCCTCCAGTAAGTGCCCCATCACCGATTACTGCTACTACCTTGTTGCGTTCCTGGCGCAAATCCCTTGCCAGAGCCATACCAAGGGCAGCTGACAAGGATGTGCTGCTATGTCCCACGTTAAAAGGGTCACAAGGACTTTCCTGGCGCCTCGGAAAACCACTGATCCCCGCAGCAGTGCGTAATGCAGAGAAACACTCACGCCGACCTGTTATAATTTTGTGGGCATAACTCTGGTGTCCAACATCCCAGATTATTTTATCATAAGGGGTATTGAAAACCCGGTGCAGGGCAATTGTAAGTTCCACCACCCCTAAGCTGGAAGCAAGATGCCCGCCGCGCTGAGAAACAACAGCAAGAATCATTTCCCGGATTTCCCGTGTCAGTTTAATAAGCTCCGGGTGTTTTAATTTTTTCAAGTCTAACGGACTATAAATATTTTCGAGAACCATATGTATTGTTAACCCCGCTTGCTTACCTTGACCGCCGTTTACTTTCCAATGTTAAACTTTTCAGGCCTGATAATAACCTGGCGATAACAAACACCAGATCGTTAGGTCTGTTAATTGCAATGGATTTGCCAACAGCCTTTCCTCCAACAGTAAGGGCTGCGATTATGGCGGTCAAAAAAATACTTAGGTATAATTCACTTAATCCCGGTGTTAGCATTGTCAGGTTTAAAATAATCAATGCTCCGACAACACCGCTAACCACACCACTAATATCACCGATTACATCATTAGCAAAGTTTGACACTTGATCTGCGTTGCGTATCAGGTAAATAGCTTGCTTGGCTCCAGATATTTTTTTTGCTGCCTTGGCGTGGAAAGGTTTCTCATCAGCTGCTGCTACAGCCATTCCCATGGTGTCAAATACAACGCCTATTAAAATAATAACTAGCAAGACAACGAACGAAAATATAATTGATTGAATGCTGTCCATTAAAAAACGTGCCACCATGGCAAAGAGCAACGCTAAAAAAAAAGTCCAGACACTTGCCATAATTGCCCAGCGTGCTGTTCTTCCCTTTTTTCGCTGGCGAACTCGTCCTTTTTTGGACACTTCTACACCTCGTGATTTTGGAAGTCAGAGGCCGGAAAAGTGAGCCGGATAAAAAAACCATTATAAGTTAATTAATTTATTTCTGGCTCACCGACATACCGAATTCCGACTTTTAAAAAGGACACAGGTGGTGATTTATGAGTAAACTTTGCGGCTTAAGGTCCAGCAGGATTTCCCAGTTGCCCACCGTTCGTCACCGATGCGGCGGTTTCCCTTTAAGGGCAAATCTGCAGTGTTGCCAGCTGCAGGGCTGGATTACCACTGAGGCCACACTTTAATCCCCATAAAATCTCCATACGGTGGGAACAGTCTAGGAGTTTTCCTCCATAGAGCAACATCGTTTCATAGCCTCTTTTGCAATCATGGTTTCCCAAGGTATTACCTTTCTCCCCCATAACCACTCAAGGCAGGCTACACTGTGCACAGTTTTTGCCGCACACAGGTTCTATCCTAGGCAGTAGTGCATACCGTTAAGCAATACACCACCACGTTAGGTCTCCGCGAAGGCAGGGTCAACGCCTACATGCCTTTGTAGATCGCCCCATCCTTCTTAACCCCCAGCACCGACCCCCAACTGGGCTTCGGCGGCCGCCACCAGGAACTTCATCGATGTGCCCTTGAGCGGATTTTTAGGCCCGCCTTCAGAAACGCTTGCCCTAACTAGAATACTGCACCACCCATGTCCCCGTGTAAATTATAGCATAGTAACCTGATTCACTCAAGATCTCTTAATAATCACGATAAAATATAAAACGGGTAAGGCTGCTTAGTTCGTCTCCATTTTCCTTAAACGAGTCCAACGCAGCAAGAGCATTATTATATAGGTTATCACGAAGCTTTTTTGCTGCATCAGCTCCACAAAGGGAAACAACCGTGGATTTTTGTCTCACTTTGTCCATCCCCGTTAGTTTTCCCATTTTATTTTCATCACCCTCAACATCAAGCAAGTCATCCACAACCTGAAAACCCTTTCCCAGCAGGGAAGCATAAATGCTCAGTTGCCGCAGCTCTTCTGCCTGGGCTTCCCCCAGAAGAGCACCACATCTTATGGCTGCTGTAATCAGTGCCCCCGTTTTACGGGTATTGATATCATCTAGCATCTCCATATCCACAGTTTTACCCTCTGCTTCCAAGTCAAGGATTTGCCCTGCAATCATCCCCAGCGAACCTGCTGCTTCTGCAAGCTCAGAAATAACGTGCAAGCTTATTTCAGGTGAAACTTCCTTGAAATAAGCTTCGCTAAATGCATTATTATAATACTTTTTTCCACTAAGGAGTGCAAAAGCAAGCGTTAGCAGACCATCTCCCGCAAGGATAGCTGTAGCTTCACCAAAAACCCGGTGTGAAGTGGGTTTACCCCTACGGTAATCGTCATCATCCATGGCGGGAAGGTCATCATGAATGAGGGAATAAGTGTGGATCAACTCCAGGGCGCAGGCAGCTGGCACGGCCCGTTGCCACTGGTCTGTAAAAAGACCTGTCGTAAAAAACATTAGTAAAGGTCTAATTCGTTTTCCTCCAGCAAAAACGCTGTAACGCATTGCTTCATGAATTATTTGAGGATAAACCTCTGCTTTTGGCAGGAACGAATCGAGGGCCCTGTCCACAAGCTTAATCTTTTCAACCCATGTTTGTTTTATATCCAAATAATCTCATTCCTCTGTCCCGAAAATAAGTACACATGTGGTACCGGTGCGCAAGGTGCCTATTCACAACCGCAGTCTCAATAAATGATGAGCAGCAGTGGGCTTTTCCGTCCCGGCACACATTTTAAACTCGCTGCGCTCAGACAGTAAAATGTGGCAACCCCGTTCCGGTAAAGCCTTTTCATCGAGCCTGAACGGTTGCTCACAGCCAACCTTGCACCCCTCTTGTGC
>SLRC01000051.1 GCA_007131175.1 Syntrophomonadaceae bacterium | reverse complement strand
TCGTGGCCTTTCTATGTAACTGGTGTTCCTATGCCGGTGCAGACCTGGCCGGGACCAGCCGTACCCATTACCCCTCCAACCTCAATGTAATCCGCGTCATGTGCAGTGGCCGCGTGAATCCCCTTTTCGCAGTCAATGCCCTGCAACAAGGTGCGGACGGGGTGCTTGTCTCCGGCTGCCATCCCGGGGACTGCCATTATATGGAAGGAAACTACTACGCCCGGCGCCGTTTTACGCTGCTGAAGGAACTGCTTGAGTACGTGGGTGTGGAGCCTGGCCGTTTTAATATGAGCTGGGTTTCTGCTTCCGAAGGTGCCAAGTGGAAGGACGTGGTGGGGGAAGTAGTGGATAAGGCAAAGGAAGCCGGACCCTTTAAGCAGTTCCGGCGTGACAAGATAAACTGGTGAGGGGGATGATCGCTTGGTAGACGTGGAAAAACTCAAGGAGATAGCCAGGGAGACTGTCTCCCGGGATGATGTAAAATACCTGATCGGGTGGAGACAGGGCAGCTTTGGCTTTCGTGCAGCCCCACACTTTGTCAATAAGCCGGAAGACACGGATAAATTAATTTTTTCACCGCTTTGCAGCCATAACTTGGCCACATTCCTTACCCTGGCGGAAAAGCTTCCGGTACCCCGGGGGCAAGAACCTGATAGCCGCAAGATAGCCCTAATGGTCAAAGGTTGCGATAGCCGTGCCGTGGTACTGCAACTTGCAGAGAAAGGGATAAGCCGGGAAGGTATTTATGTCATCGGTTGTCCCTGTCGTGGGGTTGTGGATCAGAAAAAAGTGGAAGCAAAGTATCCTGAAATGGGTGAGAGTGTAACAGCCGAATGGGGTAAGGAGACAATCATTTTTGACCTGCCTTCCGGCAGAGAAGAAGTGCCCCGGGAGGAAATCCTGGCCGGCAAATGTATTACCTGCCGTTATCCCAACCCGCTGATTGCTGATGCGGGGGCATGGGAAGAGGTAGCAGTCTGGGGTACTGATGATTATGCGGACGTGAAAGAGGTGGAAGCTGGAAATCCGCAAGAGCGGTGGGATTTTTGGGAGGATAAATTCGCCAGCTGCATTCGCTGCTATTCCTGTCGTAATGTTTGCCCCATGTGTTATTGCGAGGATTGTGTGCTGGACCGGTTGAATCCTGAGTGGGTAATGCGCTCTGTTAATACCACCGAGAACACGGCCTTTCATTTGGCCCGGGCTTTTCATCTGGCCGGCCGTTGTATCGAGTGCGGTGAATGTGAGCGGGTATGCCCGGTGGATATACCCTTAATGAAACTTAACAGAAAACTGACCAAAGAGGTTCGGGAAAAGTTTGAATATGAACCAGGTGTCGATCCTGAAGCCAAACCTTTACCGGCCAGTTATCGTCCCGATGACAAAGAAGACTTCATTCTCTAGAGGTGGATTTAATGGAAATTATAAAGCTGAGCAAGGATAAGTTTGCTGATTTTCTCGCCAGCCTGAGCGAAGGCGAGCAGAAGCTCTATGCTCCGCAATGGGTGGGAGAGAGCCTCCGCTTTGCTCCGGTGACGGATAGCAGCAAGGTGGAGTTGGGCATGGCTAATACCACAGTGCCTCCGAAGAGCATTTTCTTCCCCCAGACAGAGACGCTTTATCGCTATGAACTGGGTGGTACGGAAATGCAGCAGCCACAGGTAAGGGATACGGGGGTTGTCCTGGGGGCCAGGCCCTGTGATGCCCGGGCCCTTGTGATTGTTGACAATCTTTTCAATTGGGATCTGGAAGATCCTTATTACAATGAACAGCGGGTTAAAAACACAGTAGTGGGTCTTGCTTGTAATAACCCCTGCGCCAATTGTTTTTGTCCTTCAGTGGGAGGCGATCCCGCTTCCACGGAAGGGTTGGATGTCCTCATGACCGAGCTTGAAGATGTTTACCTGCTGCAACCCCTTACGGAAAAGGGGCAAAAACTATGCCAGTCCGTTGCTGCGGTAACAGAAAAGGCAGCAGCAGGGGATCAGGACGCTGCAGAAAATCTGCACCAACAGGCGCGGGAACAGGTTGCCCGTAAGATCGAGACGGAAGGTATACCTGAGAATCTGCCCAAACTCTGGGAAAATACTCTCTGGCAGGAGACTGCTAATTCATGTCTCGGATGCGGTATTTGTACTTTCCTCTGCCCTACCTGTCACTGTTTTGACATACAGGATGAAGTGGAAGGTATTGAGGGGCGGCGGTGTCGCATGTGGGATTCCTGCATGTTTAAGGAATATACCCTGCATGCTTCAGGGCACAATCCCCGTCCTACACGCCGGGAACGGACGCGGAACCGTATTAATCACAAGTATTCTTATTTTGTTGACAAGTTTGATGTGATTGCCTGTGTGGGTTGCGGGCGTTGCATCAACTACTGTCCGGTGAATATTGATATTCTCGAAATTCTGCAGCAGGCAAAGGAGGCGCTATGATGTGTAATAACGCCAATCCTTATGTTCCCTATGTGGCAACAATTGAAGATACCTGGTTTGAGACCGAAGGCGATCGCTGTGTTAAGACCTTCAAGGTAACGCTTGATGAAGCTGCGGCACGGGACAGTTGGAGCCACCAGCCAGGTCAGTGTGCCATGGTCGGCCTTTTAGGCATTGGGGAAAGCATGTTCTGTATTTCCTGCTCCCCTACAGAAGGAGATTTTCTACGTTTTTCCATTATGCGTGCGGGTAAAAACACCCTGGCACTACACGAGCAGGAAGCTGGTGACAAGATTACTGTGCGCGGCCCTTACGGCAACAGTTTCCCCATGGATGATTGGAAAGGGAAGCATATTATTACCATCGGTGGCGGTATTGGTCAGGCACCGCTTCGTCCAATCGTGGAATATGTGAGGGCTAACCGGGACCAGTATGCAGGCCTGACCATGATCTATGGTGCCCGCACATCTGAAGACCTTTGCTTTAAGGGCGAGTTTGAGGAGATGGCCCAATCTGAAGACCTCTCCTGCAATCTCACCATCGATATTGAAGAAGAAGGCTGGGAGCACAATGTTGGCTTCGTGCCTTCAATGCTGATGGATCTGAGCCCATCGCCGGAGAATGCCATTGCTATTACCTGTGGACCGCCAATCATGATCCGCTTTGTCCTCGAAAATCTCAAAAAACTTGGTTTTGCCGATGAGCAGATCTATACAACGCTGGAAAACAGGATGAAATGTGGTTTTGGCAAGTGTGGGCGCTGTAACGTAGGTAATCTTTATGTTTGTAAGGACGGCCCCGTTTTCAGTTATGCTACATTAAAGGAAATTCCGGAAGCATTTGCATAATATTTGGATAAGGTAACATGTGCTGCCGGTATTTTTGAGGGAAGATTATTACACAAAGGGGCTAATTTGTTTTAGCCCCTTTGCTGCTAGTGGACATAAAGGCCACTTCGTATTATCCAAGTCCTTGTTCAGGGCCTTTTTCCCAGGGAATCAGAATTCCAGCATTCAGAATAAAAGCCCGTTAAGCTGATTTTTAATATTGTACGCACTTATGTGGAAGAATGTTATCATGGCTGGATAAACTACTGGATTCTGAACACCTGGATGCTCTGCCAAAAGGTGTTTTTGAGAAAGGACGTGAACAGCATGGATCATTTCGGACAGGTAATTGAGCTCAAAGAGGATAACAAGGCGGTGGTTAAGGTCCGCCCCAGTCTCTCCTGTGAAAACTGTGGCCGCTGCGGCGGTTTTTTTGGCGACCCGGAGAAAAGACAGGAGGAGCTTGTTGAAGTGCTCAACCCCATTGGTGCGGAAAAGGGTCAGCTTGTCCGTTTGGAAGCACGACCTGCTGAGGTGCTGCTGGCGGCGTTTATGCTCTATCTCCTTCCTCTTGTTGCCCTCTTGATTGGCTTGTTTGCAGGGAGGAGTGTTGCCCTTGCCTTGGAATTGGCCGGTAATGCCGATGTATGGGGCCTGTCAACAGGGGTGGTTTTTATGATTGTCTTCTTCATTATGCTGCGCTTACATGAGCGCCGTCTTTCAAGAGGGAAACGTTTCAAGGCGGCTATCGCGGCTGTGGTAAGGGAAGAGGAAATACCGGAACATGCGCGTATTCCATCCCCTGCAGAGTAGCATGGTTGCGGTTCTTGTAGTTTTATGATAAAATACCGGAAACTTAATAAGTGCCTCATCTCTTATGCCGGGGTGAGGTAGAGGTGCGGCATGGCAATAGTATTCCGGGGAGGATCGGTCTTATGAACCGGGAAAAAGGGACTGCCGCCGAAGCTTTTAGCTTTACCGGAAAGCTAAAAGCTGGTTCGCTGGTGAATAATCTGCGAACTGTCACCTGGAGAGCTGTGAAGCGAGCCCTCCTGTCCAGGTGGAGCGCTATCTCATCAGGGCTTAGGCGGTTAGTGGGCTTTTCAGCAAGCGGCTACGTTTAAGCTCGTAAGCCGCTTTATCTTTGTTGGAGAGGTGGTGCAAAGAAGTGATTCAAGCAGGTACAATCCTGGTAAATGGACAGGGACATCTGGAGATTGGTGGTTGTGATACGGTAGAGCTGGCGCAGCGTTATGGCACGCCACTTTACATCATGGATGAAGAGTTGCTGCGCAAAAATTGCCGCCGCTTTCGTAATGCTCTGCGGCAAAGCTATTCCCACGGTCAGATTATTTTTGCCGGCAAGGCTTTTCTCGTACAGGCTATGGCCCGACTGGTGGGGGAAGAAGGGCTTGGTCTGGATGTGGTATCGGGCGGAGAGCTTTATACGGCACTGAAAGCGGGCTTTCCCACAGAGCGGATCTTCTTCCACGGTAACAATAAATCTGTGAAAGAACTTGCCGAAGCACTGGATGTGGATACGGGAAGAATTATCGTGGACAGTATTATGGAACTGGAAGAGATCATTGCCCTGGCTAAGGAAAAGGGAAAAAAAGCATCAGTACTGCTCCGGGTAAGGCCGGGGGTGGAAGCCCATACCCATGAATATATTCAAACGGGGCAGGAAGATTCAAAGTTTGGTTTTGCCCTCGGCGATGAAGCCCTTGAGGGTGTTAATCTGGTCCTTTCCGCTCCGGATCAGCTTGAACTTGCCGGGTTCCACTGCCATATTGGTTCCCAAATATTTCAGGTGGACCCTTTCCGCCTCGCTGCACAGACGATGTTAAAATTTATGGCCCTGGTACGTGAAAAAACAGGGTTTGTCGTTTCCCAGCTTAATATGGGTGGTGGTCTCGGTATCCGTTACCGCAGCAGCGATGCTCCTCCAACCATTGAAAGCTTTGTTTCCAGTTTGGCAACGGCGGTGACCCGGGCGGCAAAAGAAAATGATTTTCCCCTGCCTGAACTGTTACTGGAACCGGGCCGTTCCATTTGTGGTGAAGCAGGAATTACCCTCTACCGCGTTGGAGTTATTAAGGAAGTTCCCGGGATTCGCCGTTATGTTTCCGTGGACGGGGGAATGATGGATAATATCCGTCCTGCCCTTTACGGGGCTGAGTATGAAGCAGTTTTAGCCAACAAGGCTGACCGGGAAGGGGTAAGGAATGTTACCGTTGCCGGTAAGGCATGTGAGTCCGGAGATATTATTATCAACGAGGTTTTGCTCCCCGAGGTAGAGAAAGATGATTTGCTTGCTGTTTTCAGCACCGGTGCTTACTGTTATTCCATGGCCAGCAATTATAATCGCAATCCTCGCCCGGGGGTTTTATTCGTTCGAAATGGAAAAGCACGGGCAGCCGTGCGTCGGGAAACCTATGAGCACCTGGTTGCACTGGATATGTGAGTTCAGAAGGCAAGAAGCAGGATGGGAGGAATTACTTTGTCAGTGATAGATTTTACCAAGATGCAGGGCCTTGGCAATGATTTTATTATTATAAACAACCTGGAGTATGAACTGGACCAATTCTATTTTGCTGACAGGGCACCTCGGCTTTGCCATCGTCATTTTGGCATCGGTGCGGACGGTCTTGCAATAATCGAACGGAGCAAAAAGGCACCCTTTGGTATGCGTATCTTTAACCCTGACGGTAGTGAAGCGGAGATGTGTGGTAATGCAATCCGATGCCTGGCACGGTATCTCTTCGAAAGGGGAATGGTTGGGGAGCAAACTTTCACCCTGGAAACGGGTGCCGGTTTAAAGACAGTAAGTCTCCTGCTGCAAAGGGATAATGTGCAAGCGGTGGAAGTGGATATGGGTGAACCCGAACTTAAGAGTACAAACATACCGGTAAGCGGCCCCCCCCGCCGTGTTTCTGATGAAGCTCTCAGTGTGGAAGGGGAAAACCTCCTGTTTTCTGCTGTAAGCATGGGTAACCCCCACTGCGTTATTTTCGTGCCTTCACTTGAGAATATCCCCTGGAAGCGTTGGGGAAAACTGTTGGAAGAAGACTCCCTTTTTCCCCGACGGACAAACGTGGAATTTGTGCAGGCACTTGGGGAACAGGAAGTAAAGGTAAAAGTTTGGGAAAGGGGTGTGGGACCAACCCTGGCTTGTGGAACCGGCGCCTGTGCTGTTGTGGTTGCCGGTGTCTTGTCCGGCAGGCTCCTTTCGCCTGTACAGGTTCACCTTCCCGGTGGAACCCTGAAAATTACCTGGGAAGAGGGCAGGGGGGTTACCATGGAGGGACCGGCAGAAGAGGTCTTTAATGGCAGTTTAAAAAAATAGTTAAAATCCCAGTTTATTAAGCTTTGAACATTTTGTTTTTTTTATTTGCAATGTTTACTAAGGAGGTTTTCCAATGGATCGCCTTGCAGAGCGGATAAGGAAGTTGCCACGCTATCTATTTGCGGAAATTGACAAGAAAGTTAAGGAAGCACGTGACAAAGGGGTGGATGTTATCTCCCTCGGAATTGGAGACCCCGATTCACCCACACCTGATTATATCGTTAAACGCATGCAGGAAGAGGTGGCCAGGGTCGTTAACCATAGTTACCCACCTGATGAGGGTCTGGCTGAGTTTCGTGAAGCAGTGGCAGAATACTACGGGCGGCGCCATGGGGTGGACCTGGATCCCCAGCATGAGATCGTGCCCCTTATTGGTTCTAAAGAAGGAATTGCCCATATAGCATTTTGTTTTACCGATCCGGGGGATGTTAATTTGGTTCCGGATCCGGGGTACCCTGTTTACAGTATCGGCACTCTATTTGCCGGCGGATTGCCCCAGCTTATGCCTCTGCTCCAGCAGAACAATTTCATACCTGATCTTGATAATATTCCCGTTGAAGCGGCCAGGCGTGCCAAACTGCTTTTTCTTAATTATCCTAATAACCCCACGGGTGCTGTGGCCACAAGTGATTTTTTCGCAAAAGTGGTACAGTATGCCCGTGATTACAAACTGATAGTTTGTCATGATGCTGCTTACAGTGAAATTGCTTTTGATGATTATCGCCCCATTAGTTTTCTGGAGGTTGAAGGGGGCAAGGATGTTGCCATAGAATTCGGCTCCCTTTCCAAAACGTTTAACATGACAGGATGGCGTCTCGGTTATGCTGTGGGGAGCAGGACAGCGGTGGAGGCCCTTTATCGATTCAAGACCAATGTTGATTCAGGCATCTTTAAAGCCATACAGCAGGCAGGAGTGGAAGCCCTGACCAACCCGCAGATGGAGCCATTTATTAAAGATTTGCGTACCCTTTACCAGCGGCGCCGCGATATTGCGGTGCAGGCCCTTAATGAGGCAGGCTGGGATTTGAAACCTTCCCAGGGCACTTTTTATCTCTGGGCTCCTGTCCCAAAAGGCTATACATCCACCGAGTTTGTAAGCACGATCCTGGAACAAACGGGGGTTGTCCTTACACCGGGGCGAGGGTTCGGAAAATACGGTGAAGGATATTTCCGCATCGCCCTTACTGTTGATGAAAAGCGGCTCCAGGAAGCCATGCAGCGTATAAGAAATACAATAAAATTTAACTAAAAATGCACATCTTAATCTGTAATGGTATAGTTATATTGTAAACACCTCAGGTATCAAGGAGTCAGTATCCAGAATAAATTCAAGGGCAGGCCCACGCCAGGAGTAACATACAGGTTCAAGATTGTCGCATCTGCGACTCGCTATACAAAAGACACAACCGGATGGTTTCAATGCAACCTTGGCTGGCTCGCATCAGAACAGGATCCTCTGACTACTGTGTGCTGACTTCTGACTTTCTGAGCAGACCCTCATGCCGGCCTCTGTGTTGCCGGCACCATCAGACGAATGAAAATGCAACAGTAAGCTGAGCAGTGCAGGGTTGGACTTGAGGGGCATTCAGGATCTGAAAAGGCTTTGCCTAACCGGGGTTTCCACATTTTACTGTTTGAGCGCAGCGAGTTTAAAATGTGTGCCGGGTCGGCAAAGGCTTCTTCTGATAATCTATTT
>SLRC01000038.1 GCA_007131175.1 Syntrophomonadaceae bacterium | reverse complement strand
GTCCCGGAACTTGCGCACCTCCAGGGTGGCTCCGTTTTTATCCTTGCAGTCCGAGCGGAACTTGAAAAGCACGGAGGCGGTGGAGCCCTGGTACTCGTTGCCCGCTTCCAGGGGGAAATGGATGCTGATTTCGATCTGGTGGCTTTCCTTTCCGTCAAGTGTTCCCATGTATATCCCGTCATCCCCAAACTGCTCCATAAATTCGGAGATAAGCCCATGGAAGAGGGTTTCACCATCCCGTTTGACAGTGAACAGCAGCACATCGCACAGGGGGTCGGTCCCGTAGCCTTCCACTTCCTTCAATGCATCAAAGCGGTACATTCCGGCGGTGCCACCCTTGTCAAAGATATGAAAATAATATGTAAGTGCTGTGGTCTTGGTATTTTTTGCCTCCATGGTGGAGCTCTTAGTATCACCCGGGTTCAAGTTGTCAATATCATCAAATTTCCTGGTCACATTCACGCGAAGACCGCAGTGGTCACCGCTGTCCACTTCAATGGCAAAGGAGCTGCGGGGGCCAGCCAGGGCCATCAGGGCCGTGGCCGTGATCAGTACCATAAGGATGGTAGCAACGGAGACTACCAGTTTAAATTTATAACGCCAAAGGTTTTGCATCTCCCTGTTTAACGCTCTGCCCCTTTTTTTCATCTCCGGTGATCAGCTCCTCAATAGTTTTTCTATGTAAATCCATGCATGGATTAATTGTCTAATTAAATGTTCGTACGTGCATTCAGCAGTGAAAAAATCCACACCCTATTAGTGGCATCACGGCCACTTGTGGCTTTATCAGCCCACAGCTCAGCCGCCACCGGTGTTCTGAACGATCCAGGCGGAAACGGCCCATGCACCAAGTACCCCGCCCACGATAGCCGCCAGGGTAAAGTAGATTAGCTTACTTTTCATGCTCATTTTCCTCCGTAATAACGCTCATCATTCTTACTGCAAACTTCTGCCAGCGGGCCGCTCCCCTTGCAAGGGAGCGGCCCCGCATAAGCAGTATCAATCCTTCATACAAGCCTTCACTTCGGGCATCTTCCGCCAACGTAAGGTTCACCATACGGAGAGATGCCTGTTCTAAAGCGAGCTTTCCTCTTTACTGCCTGATGCCTGACCAACTGTATGTTCTGGGTGGGTCAACTGCTTCAACTTTTTCACCTGTGAAACTTTGGAAGTCATCCGATCTGGTGATCTCAAAGGTCCCCACTTCCCAGGTCCCCCAGCCCCATGTTCCAGATAAACTTTGACCGTCTACGGTTCCCTCATACCATCTATTAACCACCAAAGCAGGTGCTGTTCCAGTTACCGTGTCATTGACTTGTGTAAAGGTTACTATGGACGTTCCATTATCGATTCCTTCACCCGCCAATATAGTTTCCCACACCCCGGTCCAGGAAGGTGTATAGGAATCGGTAAACCATTTTCCGTCGGCACCTTGTTTCATATTCCAGACTGATTCACTGGCTTCGTTGGAGGCCTGGAGGGCCTGAATAGATGTGGTAAGGGTATAGCTTGCCTGCTGGAAGTGGTTGGTCATCAAGTCACCATCAAAGCATACCGTGATCTTGACATCAATGCATACAACATCGTTATCACCATCGGTACCGGCAAGGGGTGCCCCCTCGTAGTACCACCAACGGTCATTCACATTAAAACCCCAGCCCTCGACAGTAATGTTCTCATAAACCGGGTTGATCAGGTTCTCGATGGCTTTCTCCAGGGCAGCCCGGTCATATTCGGCAGGTTCGTATTTCGGGTCATTACTGAAACAGAGGGCATAGTAATTATCCATGAGATAGTCCACATCAAATTCCCACTCGTCCTCAAACTGCATCCGCAAGACGATATTTTTCGATCCTTCATTGCAGATTCTAATCGTCTTTTCGTAACAGTCGCCGGGGTTGACATTGTCCAAGAGCACCTCTACGTCACCCTTAAAGACCCCTGTCTCTCTTGCATCAATCATGACCGTCCCTGCGGTGAACTCGTTCTCCACCTCAGCTTTAGCCGTAAACCAGGCCATGGTACCGCCCACAAATGCCGCAGCTAAAGCAACAACCAATGTAATGATAAAGATCCTGCTTTTCATGCTTTTTACCATCCTTTTATGAAAATAAAACCTTAAATTAAACCAAATCAATCTTCAATTAAGGATCAGGATATGAAACAGGCCAGCAGCAGGGTGCGTTGATGCCGTCAGGAAGCACACACTTGCTCCAGTCAAAATCCTCAAAATAAGGGTGATGGGGCACATAACCAGGTTCTTGTACTGCATTCCAACCTTCAGCCCCCCAGAGCAAAGAAGGCGCGTCATTAGACCACTGGACCGCCTGCACTACACCGGCCAGGGAAAAGGTGGCACTTTGAAAAATGTTGCCCATGAGCGGTCCGTCAAAGGCCACACAGAGGCAGAGCATTACGTTTTCACCCGCTTCGACTTTACCAAAATCATCTCCGTACCCTTTGAAGTAAAAATAGTATTCAGTGGGGGAAACTGCATAGAAGATCCACGGGCTTAAGGGGCAGTTGTTGATGTATACCGGGTTCAGTGGGTCCCCCATTCCCGGTTCTTGGCCTTCCCATGCATCCCTAAATTGCCCCACTGTTTCATAATCTGTGCTGAAGCAGAGTTTTTCCCAGTTTGCCTCCAGGTACTCCCAGTCAAACTCCCACATACCCACACTGGTAACCCGCAGAGCCACAGCCTTGGATCCGGCGTTATGAACGTTAAACTGCAGGCAGTAACAGTCGCCGGGGTTTACGTTTTCGACTTTGCCTTCAAAAGAACCAAACTCCGATGCACTTACCATAACCGTGCCCGCCTGGAACTCGTTTTCCAGCTCCGCTTTGGCAGTAAACCAGGCCATGGTTCCACCGCCGATGACTGTTGCAACTAGAGCGATAATCAAAACGCTCATCATTAATCTGGTTTTCATAAACGCTCTCCTGTTCAATTGTGCTGCCGTGCAGGGAGGGCTTCTCCCTGCACGGCGCGCATTTGTCTTGCTTTTGCTTACTTGTTATACCTTAGAACCGATCGGGCATTTTATTAATCAGGGGTTCTGTAACGTGTGGTTCCCCAAACGTAATAAGGCGCGTCGTTAGAGGCCTGGACAGCTTCTACAGGAAGAGCTAGCCTAAACACTGCTTTCTGGAACACATTGGGTGCCTTTATGTCGAAACAGACCTTCAGACAGAAAGACACTCTCTCACAGTATTTAATGGGTGGCCCGGTGTAGTAATAGTAATCGTCATCTGCCAGTTCCCAATAGGAGCTGTTATCACAGAGTTGGATTGTCACCGGGCTGGGCAGCCCTTCGACAATTTGCTTGAAGGCTTGCCATTCAGGGTAACCCTGAATATCCTCGAAAGAAACAGGAACTTCGCCAAAATACGCTGCATTGAGTGTTTCAAACCCTAACTCGGTGAAGCAAAGGGCGTACCAGTTCTCCCAGAGCCATTCCCAATCGAACTCCCAATATCCTTTCTGAAGGAGACCATTTTCGTCACTGGCGCCGAACATACCCCAAACATCAGCGTGTACACCGATATAGAGCTTTTCATTTAAAGCCCATTCAGAATTCCATGGAATATCGTATACGAATTCGGTAGCATAAGGAATGTGTTGTGCATTGTGCGGCCACCTTCCAAAAGCCCAAGGTTTTGGAAAAGCGTCAAAAAAATTATCTTGATCGTTATCTACGTTGACATCGCTTTTGCTCATCTCAAAGCCTTCATCAAGGCGGATTCTGATGCGCAAGAAATCATTTACTTTATTGACGTCCACTTCACCAACCCTTTGTGTTTGACCGGCATAAAAGAAGAATGTATCCTGCCCGTTTTCCGGGACATATTCGATATAAGTAATATAGGTAAACCATGGATGACCCGGGTACAGGTGGGTTAAATCCCAAGGGTCGTCATTCATCCGCACCATAGCCGTCTCGTTTCCATGTTTTAGCCCGTTTTTAATGCGAATGTAGGTGTCCTTGGAACCCGAATTGTGAATCTCCCAGGTTAACTCCGTGCAGTCCCCGGGGTTCCAGTTACCGATATCTAGATCACCGGAGACAATAGCCTCTCCGGGATTGATCATGACCGTACCGGCGGTGAATGTATTCTCCACCTCCGCCTTCGCCGTGAACCAGGCCATGGTGCCGCCGCCAATAAGGCCTGCAACCAGGGCAATGATCAATGCAACAAACAGTATCTTTCTTTTCAACTGCTTTCCCCCTTCCAAGGGAGTAGTATGCAAGCAGATTAACGTGAACGAATTCATATTGAATGCTTACTTAACCGGGTATATGCCTGGTGCTGCGGGGAAGGCCTTTCCAGAACAATTCCCCGCAGCATCAGGTGCACATGTTTCAAATTACTGAGGCCAGGGCGCCTCATTGGAGGCCTGGACAGCCTCGAAGAACGCGTTAAGCTTAAACTTCCCGCCCTGAAACTCATTGGTGGCTCCAGGGCCGTCCAGACAGACTTTCAGGCACAGTTCCGCATATTGGCCTGCTTCAAGAGTACCGTTATATTCCCAGTATCCGTTAACTATAGCCCAATTAACTGAACCGTTTTCTTCACAGGGAACGGGATTAGAAGTTACCGGAACAGGTAAATCAGCAAGGTACTCAACAAACGCATCCCATTCAGCAGAAGGCCTAGCAGGTCTTTCTGGCCATCTTGGCTCCCCTGAAGCATCCTCTATTTCGGTAAAGCAGAGGGCTTCCCAGTTCTCCCAGAGCCAATCATAGTTAAACTCCCACAAACCGCTCAAGTCCACCCGGACTTTGATTTCTTTGGTTCCGGTGTTGTAAACGGTGAACTTTTTCCAGGCGCAGTCGCCGGGATTCCAGAAGCTCTTGTAACCGGAAGCAAGATCGTAATAGGAGTTTTCACTTTGGAAGTTTAAGTTTTCAACTGATCCATCATTCGGATCGGTAATCTCATACCACGCGCGGGTATCAGCTGTCCCAGAGCGATGACCGTAAAGCTTGCCGTCAGAACCCCAGGCAAGCTGCAGGTCATGAGCGTCGGTAGCTCCGTAATTAGTAAATACATCGTTAACTGTATCATATGTGAAATAGAATGCTGTAGCGCTGCCGTAGATAATACCGCCGGCGTAATCGATAACTACATCACCAAAATTCATGTTGGGAGCATCTGTCATTATTTGATAGGCATCAGATTTAATCGTCCCATCAGGATTAAATGCGACTTTAAAAAGGTATGCTGTCCCGTTGGGAACATACCAGTAGTAGCCCCCGCCAAAAGCAGCACCATAGACATCTTTGTTGCCAACCTCTGTTACGCTTGAGTGTTTGAAATCGCCCGCTTTTTTTAACTGATCCCCGCTAAAATCGTAGAACCACAGTTCAGTTCTATTTCGGGCGAAGTAGAGGCGGTCGTTCGCCTTGTCAAAAGCCAGGGCATTGGGATACCACCCGCTGTACGTATCGGGGTTGTTAAATATCTTGTTTTCCAGCTTGTTTACCGGGTCTATCTCGTAGATGTCCCCCGTTTTGCCTTCGATCCCGTAGACAAACACGCCGTCCTGCGGGTCGAAGTACTGGCTGTAGATCATGTTGCTGTCCGCCTGGATCATCACCGTCCCGGCGGTGAACTCATTGTTAACTTCCGCTTTCGCCGTGAACCAGGCCATGGTGCCGCCGCCAACGATGCCCGCAACCAGGGCAATGGTTAGTGCGATTAGCAATACTTTCCTTTTCAATTCTGATCCCCCTTTCAAGAGGAATAATTAAGGCACCGGGTTTGCCCGGCCGGTGTGCCGCTTAGTGTCTTGGCACAGTTTGTCAAACCCAACCGGGCAGACTGTCGGGTGCTCTAGTGTAAACGAGTTAAAGGGTTCTGTGTTTGCTCCGATTCAGGAAAGGCCCTTACGGCTCTTACCCACTCGGCAGGTGCCACTTGTTACAAATTAGGTAAGCATAATTATATAAATAGAATGATATGCCCTTATTCAGATGGTGGATATTCGAATCCCCAAGCATGATACGGCGCATCGTTGGAAGACTGGACGGCTTCGAAGGAGAAAGTCAGGTTGAGCGCTACACCCTGGAAAAAGTTATCCATTTTTGGGCCATTGAAGCAGATATCAAAGTCAAAGACCAGGGTGCCGCCATCAGGCGCAAGAACTTCCCCATCTGGCACGTAGATATAGCAGCCGTTATGCTCTACCCAGCCTTCAAGATCTGCCAGAAGAGCATCCACATCCACAGGGCTCTCTAGTCCTTCAACGTATTCCATGAACGTTACCCAATCAGAGGGTATATCTGTCCATTCTTCATCATAGGGATCTTCAGGCTTTGTGACATTCTCATTCCCGCTGAAGCAGAGGGCATCCCAGTTATCCCAGAGCCATTCCCAGTCGAACACCCACTCTTCAAGCAGGCACATCTTCAGATAAATATTCTTGCTTCCTGTGTTAACAATGGTGAACTCTTTGTTAAAGCAGTCACCAGGGTTCACATTTTCTTCATCAAGTCCCTCAGACGTAACTTCATCGCCCGCAGTGATCATGACCGTCCCCGCGGTGAACGTGTTCTCCACTTCCGCCTTCGCCGTAAACCAGGCCATGGTGCCGCCGCCGATAACGGCTGCTACCAGGGCGATTACCAACATACTGATCATCATTCTGCTTTTCATTGTTTTCCCTCCAAATCAATAGTAGTATAAGTATTTTGAATCTTCCCACGGGCAACCCGGCCACCTCTTGTTAACAAGAGGCCCGTGGTTTTGCGGCCCTGCCTCGCGGCAGGTTTGCCTTTCTCATTGCCTACGCCGACTGTTGTTGTTGAATTGCTTACTATGCTGTTACGCATCACACCTCTCCACAAGTTATGTTTCAAAGAGTGTATATACAGCTGCCATTCTTGTGCAGCACTTCTTTCTCTGTTCTAAAAATAACTGGATAAGTATTGTCGCTTCGGGGTACGGGATACCTGTTCACAACCGCAGTCTCAAGCTTGTTTACATAAGTTACCTTTTTCGTTCCGGCGACGTTTATAAACTCGCTGCGCTTAAACAGTATAACCGTCGAAACCCCGGGCCGAAAAAGCCTTTTGATCGAGCCTGAACGGTTGCTCACAGCCAACCCCGCAACCCTGCGATGGCATATTTCATTATTCTGTTTATCGAATCACCGCAGCATGACCGTCACAAAAGCTTTCTCACTCCCCCTGCAGGCAGGGTGCGCCGGGCCATAATTCTGCCAGGGCTTCCGGGTGGGCCTGCACGGCCTCGGCAAATAATTTCACCGTGTAGAGGCCCGTTTTTTCCGGGCAGCCGGTGAGGCAGAGGCTGATCTCATCCCCGGGTAAAACAGGTTCCAGGCAGTAATACCAGATTTTCTCAGTTTCGTTATATTCCCAGTGAAAATCGCACTCTCGCTGGGACCAGTTCATCCCCGCCTCCTGCGTTTCAATTCCGATGAGGTCAGCGTGGGCGGCGATGAAAAGTTTCGTAATTTTTGGATCGGTCCAATTGTACTCACGGCCCTCCAGAGCCCCGGCCGGGTATTCCCCCTGCATGGGGATGGTAAAGGAGTGCGTCTCCTTCAGTTCGTCAAACTCAGCTTTAAATGGGAAACGGCCCGGGACAGGGCCGCCCGGGGAACGGGGGATGAGCCCAAGGTCATCCGCCACGGCAAGGTGAACCCCGGACATTTCCCAGCCGGCGGCGGCGTACTCCACGTAAATATTTGCATTATCATTCCAGACATTTACTGCCCCGGCCAAGTGATACTGGCCGGCAAAGAGGGGATATGTTTTAACGTTGGTTTCGGATCCTTCGCCCAAGCTGTACGTGACATAAGTGGCCCAGTTGGACGCGCCGGGGAAGATTGTTTCCCCCGGGTTTTGCTGTGCCGCCCAGGCCGTCTCATCGGCGGGAATGAGGGTCTCCTCCAGCCAGGCCCGGAGGTATACCCGTTTGTAACCGGTATTCCTGATGGCCCAGGTGAAGTCCCGGCAGTCTTCTTCCGCTTTTATTTCCCAGCGGAACTCTGCCGGTTCGACCACTTCCCCCGTAATATCAATGTCCACTGTTCCGATGAGGAAAGCGGCGGCCGAAGGAGGGGAGTCTTTGCCGGTGAACCAGGCCGTGGTAATGCCGCCAATGACAAGTATGACAACCAGGAGCAGGGTGAGCAGGCTGGCGATCATCCGCAGTTTCATCCTTATACCTCCTTGGGGAGAGAATCGTTTTTTGTTTTTTCTGTATTTTTCTTTTGCGCTTCCCACTCCGCGGCGATGCGAAAAAGGTTGCGCAGTTCAAAAACAATAATGAATGCTCCTGGGATAAATACAAGGGCAATGATGCCCGTTTTGCTTTGCCCGAAGTGCATGAGATAACCGGCGTAGGGCACTGTATAGACGATCCGGCCCACAATATTTTCCGGGTAGACGGGAAGGCTGTCGTTTACCAGGTTGGCATCGCCCCGGGTGGTGAAGCTGAGCGTG
>SLRC01000054.1 GCA_007131175.1 Syntrophomonadaceae bacterium | reverse complement strand
TGCGGCGCCGGCACCATCAGATGAATGAAAATGGCTGAACAGCCGGGCAGCAGACCCTACAGCAGGCAATGTTTTCAGGTTTTAATCTTTTCCTATCTGCTATCTGCTACCTGCTATCTAACTTGTTTTTACATTTTCAGAACAGACCGTATAATTGCGACTCTTAGACGCGACAATCTTGAACCTGTATGCTTCACCTATCTAAAGCCTGTCCTTGAATTTATTCTGGATACTGACTCTAAATTCTGAATACCTGAGTTGTTACTTTGTACCTTTAAAACTGTCACTGCTCCAGTTTCCAACCTGCTTCCAGGACGTTCTCCTGCAAGGCCACTCTTTTCAGTAAATCATCCCGCAGAAGCTGGGGCGGCAGCTTCAAGTGAAACTCAAGGGTTACAACTTCATCATTTAAACCTTCCCTGTACTCCGGTTCGCTAATATCCACCTTGGTTACGTGGACGTCCATTTCACCGAAAACCGCGCTAATGCTCCCCAGTAAACCGGGCTTGTCTTTTCCCCTTGCCCATAAACGGTGCAGGTTTTTTATGCGGGCGAAAGAGCCTTCAAACTTGCGCATGAGAATCAGGCTTGCTAGCACCATCAACGTGGCCATCAACGCGCTGGCATAAAAACCAATTCCAATAGCAAGGCCGATACCGGAAACGATCCATAAACTTGCTGCAGTGGTAAGACCGGTAATCGTATTACCATGGCGCAGGATCGTCCCTGCACCGAGAAAGCCCACCCCGGTGACTACATTGGCTGCGATACGGGAAGGGTCGTGTATGATACCATCTCCCGTACCACCGGTAAAACCGTATGCGGAAACCAGCATGATCAGGGCTGAGCCCACACAAACAAGAATATGAGTGCGAAAACCAGCGGGACGCTGCTGTTTTTCCCGTTCATAACCAACAATACCGCCAAGGACGACTGCCAGAAAAAGGCGTAATGCCATTTCCAGGTAGGTAATTGTGAGCATGGTTCTCCTCCGAAAAGCAGATATTGAAGTTTAGAAATTTGCTCCTATGTTATAGTGTACTATACTAAAAAGGTCAAAAATATGTGCAATGTTATTCCAAAAATTATATGGGAGACATTTTACAGCTCAGGGCCTTACAATGGCACAGAAACCAGTTTGTCTGGAATTGGGCTAAGCTTTTCAGGGCCATTATGTGATATATACCAGGCATTTTCCAAGCCAACCATACCACGTCCCGGAAATATAAACTTTGGCTCCAGGGCAACAACCATCCCTTCCAAGAGATTGTATGGGGAGCCTTTGCCGATTATTGGAAGTTCGTCGATTTCGAGGCCGATACCGTGACCAACAAATTTTACATGCTCCGGGCCACAACCCATAAAGTTAAATGCCAAACCCCTTTTTTCGGCTAGATCAAGGGCAAGCTGGTACAAATCGACGCAGGAAGCTCCGGGAAATGCTTGCTTTATTATTGCTTCCTGAATCTCCACAGCCACTTCGTAAGCCCGCTCCAGATCACCTGGAAGCGCTCCCAAAGAAAAGGTACGTGTATGGTCAACAATGTAACCCTCATATATTGAAGCATAATCTACTCCCACAGGTTCATGGGACTTCAGGGTTTTCCTGCCGGCACCCTGGGGACAGGCCGTAGTTAAGCCTCTGCCTCCGGTACAGCTGTCCACGAAAGTATGCAAAGCTCCGCTTTCACCAAAATAAACATGCCCAAAATACATTTCTGCATTAAAGGCCCGCATGCGAAGCACTCCCTGGTGACCTGCCCGCCGGTACAAATTTTCCAATTCAGCTGAAAAAAGAAGCTCCGATTTCCCCTCTTGCAAAAGCGAAGGTATCTGCCGGTAAACAGCCAGGGCTTTTTTGCCTGCTTGGCGAAAATATTCTAACTCATATGGCGATTTAATCATACGGATCTCCCTTATCGCCCTGGAAATATCAATAATATCCACTCTGCTGAATATCTTCCCAATGCTCTGGTATATTTTTACAGGCAGAACGTCTAATTCCAATCCCATTTTCCTTAATGCTGCAATTCCGTGATCTGCGATAAATTTGGGTATATCTCTAAGGCTCTCGAGGGGGAATATATTCTCCCAGCTTGATTCACTCCGGGCACGCTCATAATTTCGCCTTACCAGGAAAAGGGGTTCCCCTGTGGACGGGATGAAAAAAAATCCTTGCTGCATGGAACCGGCAAAATAAAAAAGATCTGTATTTTCCATAATGATGACACCATCCAGGCCCTTTTCCAGCATTTTCGCCTGTAAGCGCTCTACGCGCACTTTTAGTTCCACCAGCGGTGTAATCTGCAAATTATCACCCTTTCCAGTTACCTACTTGACATCATACCGCTGCTCTTTATTTAATCTTAAACAAGTGCTTTCTCCTTGTCAACTCATAGCACCACCAACAAAATATACGACAATTATTTCCCAGGCAATAAATATTCCAGTGCCATTCCGACACCATACCGGATAAAAGCTAAAAAAACCCCGGGATTTTCATCCCGGGAATAAAACAGTCATACATGAACCTCCAGAGATCTTACTTCCATCCCTTTCCCTTGGCAGCGATGGATGCGCTCCAAAGAAAGCCCCCACCAAAAATAACCAAACCGATAATGAGGGAAATAACTGCAGAAGCTTCCATGATTTTACACCTCACCTTCTTCAGCTTGAGGCTTTTCTTTGGTCTTAATGAGCATTAAAACAACTCCCAGAATAATAACAACTGCCATCAAACCCCAGCCGCCGATAATCTGCATAAAAGCAGGGTAGCCTTCATACGGTTCCCTGATCCGCTCCACTAAGTTTAGATACAGAAGCACAATCAGGACTATAGGAGTAATGAATTTGATGCAGATATCAAACCAAACTCCGATTTTTATCTCAGAATATTCATTTATATGCTCACGTATTTTTTGGGCACCGTAACCCCAACCCACCAGAATGCAGGTAAAGAGTCCAACGAGAACCAGGCCGAAGTTATTTAAAAAATAGTCAACTTGGTCAAGCCAGAGCAGGCCACCTCGGGAAATGAATATGAGGCCCACCAGGAAGGCCAGACCACTTACCAGTACCGCGGCCGTTTTACGTTTCATGTTAAACTTGTCCATGACACCGGCTACCACACCTTCAGTGAGGGAAAATGCAGAGTCCAACCCCAGGGTAAAGATCGTAACGAAAAAAATTACTCCAATCAACGCCGGTGCAACGGGCATGAGGCTTATGGCCTCGGGATAGGCTACAAAAGCAAGCCCCACCCCGGAAGCAACAACTTCATTTACAGGGACATTAAGCTGTCCGGCCATGTAGCCGGTAACGCTGAAAACAGCAATGCCGGAAACAAATGCCGTGAAAGCATCCGCAGTGCTGGTCATAAACGCATTGTTGCTGATATCCGCATCTTTGGGCAGATAGCTGGCATAAGCAATGAGAATGCCCATGGCCAGGCTGAGGGTAAAGAATACCTGCCCGTAAGCGGCCAGCCAGACCTGGGGATTGGCCAGGGCAGCAAAATCGGGTCTGAGGTAAAAATTAAGCCCCTCTGCCGCACCAGGCAGGGTTAAACCACGGATCATAAGAATTACAATGAGGATAAAGGGCAGGGGCATGGTAATCATAACGACTTTGCCAAGACCTTTTACCCCGCTGTAAATAATAAAGAAAATAGAAAGCCAGCCTACAATAAAAGCAACTAAAAGGCCCGGTGCTATACCCATCAGGGACCCATAAGCCCCTGCTTCCAGTACCGGCATAATTCCCAGTACCGTGTCATACAGGTACGTTCCGGCATCAGTACCCCATTCCAGGGTAAAAGCACCCACAAGATAACGCAGGGACCAGGCAAGTATGGACGCATAGTACGTTATGATACCAAATCCGATTATAACAGCCCACCAACCCACAAACTCGAAGCTCGGCTTGGCTCGTTTCATGGCCAGGGGAGCGGCTCCGGCAAACTTCTTGCCCAGGGTATATTCGAGCATCATCAGCGGAATACCGGCCGTAACCAGAGCAACCAGGAAAGGAATAAGGAAAGCCCCGCCGCCGGAATCATAAACAACGTACGGAAATCGCCAGAGGTTTCCCAACCCCACAGCTGAGCCAATGGCAGCGACAACGAAAGCGCCGCGCCACGTCCACCGTTCTCTCATTAATCTTTCCCTCCTTGTAAAATAACTGTTTTTACCGGGTCATCGTAAATTGATGCTGTATGGCATCCCCTCCTATTAGCAGTTTTGCGCTTAATCTGAGGCAGTAATTCTATAAATATACGAGAAATCCTGCTTAAAAAAATAAATAACTAAATATTTCTCGCAATTAATCTCTTTTTACTTTTATCAAGGGAAAGGGATCAATTAAGGTATTGGTGATCCGTTAAAACAGGTGCAAACAAATCCCCGTGGCTTTTTAAACGGGACAATATGTTAAGCATGCTGAACTTAACAGGTTCCAGGGACGGGCTGGAAAGCTCAGACCATAGCAGTGGGGTGGAAACTGGAGCACCTGGTAAAGGACGTGGAGAATAGGGGGACACCAGTGTCTTGCCCCTGGCGTTTTGCAGGTAATCAAGGTATATTTTTTTGCCCCGCAGAGCCACACGGCGCTCCAGGGTGGTCAAGTCGGGGTTAATATCGTTTAGCTCCTTAAACACCATGTGACAGAAATCACGAGCTTGTACATAACTGTAGCCCGGATGTAAAGGCAAATAAACCTGAATACCACTGGCACCTGAAGTCTTGGGATAGGAGCGCAAGCCTCTGCCCTCCAAAAGACCTTTAAGCCCCAGTGCAACCTCGCAGACAGATGAAAAAGGGATTCCAGGTGGCGGATCCAGGTCAAATACAGCATAATCAGGCTGCCCCGGTTTTAAAACGGAGGAGAGCCAGGGGTGAATCTCAATGCAGGCAAGGTTGCCCAGCCAGGCCAGGGTCTCCGGTCCGTCAGCCAAAAGGTAACGTGTGTGCTTTTCGCCGTGCTGAAAGACAGCTGTGTGGATCCAGGAAGGTGCTTCGGGGGGAACATTTTTCTGGTAAAATCCTTCTTTCAAAATTCCATGGGGAAAGCGCTGCATTACGAGAAACCGTCTTTCTAAATGGGGAAGAAGATAAGGTGCCACTTCCAGATAATATTTGATCAGGTTGTGTTTGGTTAAACCCTCTACCGGCCAGAGCTCCTTTTCCAGGTTGGTCAGAACAATTGTTTTCCCCTTAACCTCTAAGGAAGGACCCATACGAATACACTCCATCAGTACAGATCTTTAAACAGCTTTGCCTTGTAAAAGTTTGCTCATAAATGATAAAATAATGCCTAAAAGATATACGGATCCAATGCTCCATGAGTAAAAGACAAACCACGATGAGGGAGACAATTCCCTGGATGTCTAAGCGCCAGGGTGCTTTGCTTATTCTGATTCTGCATAACTGAGTGGTTATAAAGGAGAATAAAAAAATGACCCAACCCTTAAAAAAAACGGAACTGGAGAAGCTACGGAAGGTTCCCCTGCAGCTCCCTCAGGAAGAGAATGATAGTTTTATCAGAAAATGTATAGAAATGGCTGACCGCTACGTTACGACAGAACGATGGCCCAGCCATCAAAGCGTTTATAAGGCTGTCCTTGACAGTTTCTGTATAGACTACCCCGTAGATACTATGAGGCTGTTATGTGGCTTTACTGCCGGGGGAGGATTTACTGGTGGCCTCTGTGGAGCCCTATGTGGCGGTGCAGCTGCACTCGGCTTTATTTATGGTTCCACTGAGCCCATGCATGATGAGGTCCACAAACGTTTCATGGAAGCCATTTTCAAACAGGGCCTAACTCCCGGGGAAAGGGCTGCAGAAGTGGTTGATACCTTTTGGCGGGAAGCTGTCTATAACTATTATTTCCTCTCGTTTCGCCATAAGTTCGGCCACACCGATTGCCGGAAATTAATTGAACCTTTTCGGGACAACCCTGTTTCCAGGAAGCGCTTTGGCTGCTGCCGTCGCATCGTGGGAGAAACTGCAGGGTTGGCCGCCCGCACCATCCTCACCGTGGAAAAAGGCCAACTCACGCAAATGGGAGAAAACGTATACAGCCATCTTCTGTAAGTTTCAGCAAGGCCCAGCATCTAAGACAGCACTTCAACCTTGAACTTCCATTCCATCTCTTTTCCCCTTGTTTGAGGCAGCGTTGACCTGAATGCTGATAGGTCATTCCCGTTCAGATCCCTTTTCCCTTTGTCACGCGGGGGGCACGGAGCTTAAGTTCAGGCGTCCATTCGTTAAAAGTTACGTTAATCTTTCGTTGTGGTTCTACCCAGACAATTTTCCTTCCCGGCACCGGATTAGCCTTTAGAAATGGTGGATGGGAAACCTCGTGCCGGCGTCCCCATTTTTGCCACCCTGAAAGATCCTGCTCCGTAAGGCCACTGCTCACATTGCCGATATGGCGAAGTTTTACTTCACCACTTTCCTGTTCATCTTTTTCCTCCATTCCAAGGATCAGGGATGCGACCTTACCATTTCGCATTGATATTCCTCCCACCCATGCTTCAATATGCTGTTCCACTTTAGTTTTTTGCCAGTGCGGGTGCTTACGCGGCCCTTCCACATAAGGACTTTCCCTGTTTTTGGCCACGACACCCTCAAGTTTTTGCTTTTTTACAGCATCTAAGAGATTTTCCCCGTCTGCAAAACTAGCACAGATGTGCACCGTCCGGTCTTCCTGCAAAATCCCTGTCAGAATCTCCTGCCGTTTCTCCCATGGATATTTATCCAACCAGGTACCGTCAAGAAACAGGCAATCAAAAATCATGTAAAAAACAGGTACGGATTGGCTTATTGTGTTATAATCTGCCTGATGCTCCCGCCTCATGAGACTGAAAAAAGAGGGACTACCTTCCAACAAGGCAATAAGCTCACCATCCAAAATAAAATCTTCCCCGTTTAATAGTTGCGGTAGCACGGACAATTCAGGGTATTTGGTTGTTTTGTCCAGCAGGCTTTTTCCCTGTAAGCGCACCTTACCCTTGCGCCCGAAAGCAAGCATGCGCATACCGTCCCATTTCACCTGGTAGCGGTATTGTTTTCCAACGGGGAGACTTGTGCTAAGTCGTGGTTCCATGGGACGGATACTCTGTTCAAAATAACTCATTTTTCCCCCTGGGCTACCTTCTCTTTCCTGCCTTTTGCTGACCGGATTTTATTGCCTTTTCCTCCCTTTTTCCCTTTGTTCACTCGGGCCATGTCCAAGCTGGCCTGAAGTGCACTGAGGAGATCCACAACATTCTCCCGCTCCGGTGAGGGAGCAATGGAAACCTCTTTACCCTGAATGCGTGCTTCAATGATCGCCAACAACTTTTCCCGGTAATGATCATGAAGTTTTTCCGGGACAAAGGGTGCCGCAAGGTGTTCAATCAATTCCCGTGCCATTACTGTCTCCCCCTCACTAAGCTCTGGTTCAGCAATGGTGGGAAGTTCGGTGATCGCATGTACTTCATCAGGGTAATACATGGTGGAAAGAGATAAAACCTGGTCATAAACCCGCACCACGGC
This sequence comes from Syntrophomonadaceae bacterium, assembly GCA_007131175.1. Lineage (GTDB taxonomy): Bacteria > Bacillota > Dethiobacteria > DTU022 > UBA8154 > UBA8154. Next base: position 18,809 of record SLRC01000054.1, on the reverse strand, counting down.
AGGCCACATTTTCGTATGCAGAGCAATGGAAGCAAGGGCAACCTTTCCACTTTCAGCCATGGCCCGGCGCAGGAGGGTATACGGTTTGCGGCCGGGCCCCTCGGGAGCAAGATAGTAAGATTTCTGGAAAAAGATAGGGTCTATTTCAGCCATATTGGCAAAATAGTCAATTTCAATTACTTTTTCCTTCTCTCCAGCGGCGGCACGGATCTCCTCATCATTCAACACAACAAAATGCCCCTTTTCATATTCATAGCCGCGGGTAATCTCGTCCGGTGGGGCCTCTTTTTTACAGTGAGGACAGGTTTTGCGGTACTGCAGGGGCGTATGGCACGGTAAATGCAGGGTACGGAAGCTTAAAGTGCGGCTGGTCGTGGCAGAATAAAGTGAGACCGGGATACTCACCAAACCAAAGGCAAGGGAACCCTTCCACATAGAACGCAATAAAAAAAACCCCCTTTGCTTCTATTATCCCGGCAAAGGAGGCAGATTATCCTGATAAAATAATGCTAATGTTATTTTAAAGTTACCAACTCAGGTATTCAGAATTCAAGGAGTCAGTATTAAGAATAAATTCAAGACACAGGCTTGAGATAGAGAGCAATAAAAACTGTGTGCTGACTCCTGACTGCTGAGCAGTTTAAAGAAACTGATCAATTATTGCACTTAGCTCATCTTTTTTTCGAAAACCAACGATTGTTTCCACCGGTGCCCCTTCTTTAAAAATGATCATGGTGGGAATAGACATTACACCATAACGGGAAGACGTGTCCGGATTATCATCAACATTGACCTTGACTACTTTGAGTTTATCAGCGTAGTCACGGGCCACTTCCTCAAGGACCGGTGCTACCATGCGGCAGGGTCCACACCAGGATGCCCAAAAATCCACGAGCACAGGAATCTTTGCGGCCAAAACCTCATCCTGAAACTGATTTTCAACAATTTCCAGCGGTTTACCTTCCATCCTTTTTTCCCGCCTTTAGCGGGAATCCACCTCCTTGCTATAATAAAAAATGGGGTGCAATATGCCTAAAGGCTGGTATGAACTATGCCAGGTAACGTACTGCCACCATTGCAGCAATGGCTCCATCAGCAGCCGCAGTTACCACCTGGCGTAAAAACTTGCGCCGGATATCTCCTACCGCATATACGCCTGGAATTTTTGTTTCCATTTCGTCGTTGGTAATAATATAACCGTTTGCATCCTTTTCTACACCATTGAAAAAACTGCTGTTGGGAATGCGTCCCACATAAAGAAAAGCCCCATCAACGGGAACCTCAGCCATAGAGTCATTACGTACATTCTGCACAAGTATCTTCTCCAGTTTTGCTTCCCCCGCAAATCCTTTGACTACCGTATCCCAAAGAACCTTCACGTTAGGATGGTTGAGCAACTTTTCCTGCAGGTAAGGAACAGCTCGCAGCATGTCGCGACGATGTACAAGCAGCACGCCACCGGCGAAACGTGTCAGGTAAAGGGCCTCTTCCACAGCGGAATCGCCACCACCGATAACGGCCACCATCTTATCACGAAAAAAAGGACCGTCACAGGTGGCACAATAAGAAATACCCCGACCGCGCAACTTTTCTTCTCCAGGCACACCCAGGTTACGCGGCTGAGTTCCAGTGGCAATAACAACTGTGCGCCCCAAAAATTCTCCCGCCGTAGTTACAACCCTCTTCCATTCCCCATCCAGTTCCACCGTTTCAATGGAAGCGCTGACGATCCTGGTTCCAAAGCGCTGAGCCTGCTGTTCAAGTCGCATCCCGAATTCAATCCCGTTAATACCCTCGGGAAACCCGGGAAAATTGTCAAGCTGCTCCGTAGCAGATATCTCCCCGCCACTTAATTTTTCTTCACATACAAGGGCAGACAAACCTGCCCTGCTGGCATAAATAGCCGCCGTTAACCCTGCAGGGCCGGCACCTAAAATAAGCATATCATAGTTCTGTTCCTGTTTCTCCGAACCCATCTTAGTCCCACCTGACAGACACTGTTTTATGCCATTTTACCAGATGGTTTCTGTAAAAGCAAATATCCCCAAAAGCAAAAAAGACATAAACACCCGGATTTACGTTAATAACGATCATTTATGAGGATAATATGTTATAATTATCTATCAGCAGCCAGGAGTCAGAATACAGTATTCAGAATAAAGGATTATAAATCGAGCTTAATCAGTTTCCAATGGATCCTCTTCGTGATCGGCGAGCCAGCCAGGTTGAATTGAACTATACGGTTGTATCTGTATAATTGCGAGTCTTAGACGCGGCAATCCTGAACCTGTATGTTTCGCCTGGCTAAAGCCTGTGCTTGAATTTATTCTGGATACTGACTCCTGAATTCTGAATACCTGAGTTGTTACAATTATTTTTAATAATACATAATACACCATTGAAAAAGAAGGTGATGACAATAAAAATAGCCATGTTAGCGCCAATCTCCTGGCGCACGCCGCCTCGTCATTACGGCCCCTGGGAGTGGATCGTGAGTTTGCTTACGGAAGGCCTTGTAAACAAGGGATGTGACGTTACCCTTTATGCCACCGGAGACTCTGTTACAGCGGCCCATCATCGCTGGACCGTAGCGCGCCCTTATTCAGAAGACAGTGAAGTGGATGCAAAGGTTGCAGAATGTCTGCATATCTCTGCCGTTTTCGAAGAGGCTCAGCGTTATGATATCATACACAACAACTTTGACTTCATGCCTTTAAGCTATTCTACCCTTGTGCAGACACCGGTTTTAACTACAATTCACGGCTTTTCCTCGGCAAAAATAGTTCCCGTTTATTGCAAGTACAATAGAAATACTTACTATATCTCTATCAGCAATGCGGATCGTCATCCGGAGCTGGACTATGAAGCCACGATCTACCATGGTATACCGGTAAATGAATATCCATTCAGTGCGGGAAAAGGGGATTATCTTCTTTTCCTGGGACGCATTCATCACGATAAAGGGGCAAAAGAAGCTATTGCATTGGCACGACAAACACGCATCCCACTTGTCATAGCCGGTATTGTCCAAGACGAATCCTATTATCAACAATTTGTGGCACCTCATGTGGACGGCAATTCAATTATTTTCATGGGAACAGTAAACGACGAAACCAAAAAAAAATTGCTGGCCGGCGCAAACGCCCTTTTACACCTTATTAATTTTAACGAGCCCTTCGGCCTTACCGTAATTGAGGCCATGGCCTGCGGCACACCCGTTATTGCCATGCGCCGCGGCTCTATGCCCGAAATTATCAAAGCAGGAGAGACAGGATTTCTGATAAACGACCTGGAAGATGGAAAAAGGAGTATTGAAAAGCTTAATGCACTTTCCCGTAACCGCTGCCGTGAATGGGTGGAAGAACGCTTTTCGGTGGATACCATGGTTAATAACTACGAAAAAATATACCAAAATATTCTGGATCGGAGGTAGACATTTTGTCATCCCATGTCAAATCAAAACCGTTAAACATTGCCTTTATTGCTACCTATCCCCCCCGTCAATGCGGTATTGGCACTTTTACGTATGATTTGCTCACTTCCCTAAAAGGGGTATATAACCGGAAGGATACTCTGCCCTATCAACATAACCTGCAGGTCATTGCCTTAAATAACATCGCCGAGGGCTATGACTACACTGATGACGTTGGTTTTGAAATCAAAGACCAACATCAGAGTGACTATTTCAACGCTGCCGATTATATTAATCTTTCCTCCATAGACGTAGTATCTTTACAACACGAATATGGTATCTTCGGGGGTCCTGATGGAGAGTATATCGTTAATTTGCTGGCCAAATTAAAAAAACCGGTAGTAACCACTTTGCACACCGTTCTTAAAGATCCTTCCCCGGAACAGCTTACAGTAATGGAAAAAGTCTGTTCCCTTTCCACCCGGGTAGTGATTATCGCAGAAAAAGCAATTCCCATACTGGAAGAAGTTTACGGTGTGCCCCGGGAAAAAATCTCCCTTATTCACCACGGCACTCCCGACGTCCCATTCCTTGATTCATCGTACTACAAAGAGCAGGTACAGGAGGGGCGGATGGTTATTCTGACATTCGGTCTTTTAAGCCCCAATAAAGGGATAGAATATGCAATTAGAGGAGTAAAAATTGCAGCAAAAAAATACCCTGATTTACTGTATATCATTTTGGGAGCCACCCATCCAGAGGTAAAACGGCGTTTCGGTGAACAGTACCGCCTTTCCCTGGGAAAATTGGTACAGGAACTGGATTTGGAGGAAAATGTGGTCTTCCATAATCGATATGTTACCATGGATCAACTAATCCGTTTCCTGGTTGCCTCAGATATATATCTCACTCCATACCTGAGCAAAGAACAGATCAGTTCCGGCACACTTGCTTACGCTGTGGCTTGCGGCAAAGCAGTTATCTCCACTCCGTACTGGTATGCAGAGGAACTGTTGGCCGATGAGAGGGGGCTTCTGGTCCCTTTTCAGGACAGTGAAGCTCTCGGTAACGAACTGTTACGCCTATTGTCTGATGAAGGGCTGCGCAACAGATTACGCAAGCATGCCTACCAATTTGGGAGACAGATGGTCTGGCCTGAAGTGGCCAGAGCCTATCTGCACGATTTTGAAAATGCCCTTGCAGAATACAGCACAGCAGCCATTGGGGCAAGGTTTCATCCCCGCACACTTGCAAGAGCTGTCCTTCCGGAAATTAACCTGGAGCACCTGCGCTCACTTACCGACGATACAGGTGTTTACCAACATGCCGTGTTCAGTACACCGGATCGTTTCCACGGCTACTGCACAGATGACAATGCCCGCGCTTTGCTGTTAACTATTATGAACTGGCGACTCAACCAGAACCGGGCAATCCTGCCTCTATTGCAGGTTAGCCTGGCATTCCTTAATCATGCTCTGAATCCTAAGACGGGTAGGTCACGCAACTTTTTATCCTTTGACCGCCGCTGGCTGGAAGATAAAGGTTCGGAAGACAGCCATGGGAGATTGCTCTGGGCCCTGGGTTACACAATTGCTTTCGCCCCCACAGAAGCGATCCTGGGGCTTTGTTTGCGCCTCTTTAAACAGGCAATTTCCCCGGTCATCTTCTTTTCTTCACCCCGTGCATGGGCTTTCAGCATTCTTGGCTGCTCTGCGTATTTGAAACGTTTTGGCGGGGACTCGGAAGTGCGTCATATCGCTTCCCAGCTTAGCAATCAGTTACTTGAACTGTTTAAAAATAATGTTACCCCGGAGTGGCCGTGGTTTGAGAATATTGTTTCCTACGACAATGCCCGCCTGCCCCAAGCCCTGATCCTGGCCGGGCAACACAGTGAAAGCGAAGAAAAAGAACTTTATTTTCAATACGGCATCAACGCTCTTAAATGGCTCATATCCATTCAGACGAGCCCCACTGGCGGCCACCTTTCCCTTATCGGAAACAAGGGATGGTGGGTAAGAGGGGAAGAGAAAGCCCTTTTTGATCAGCAGCCACTGGAGGCAGCAGCCCTGGTGGATGCCTGTTTCCAGGCATTTTTGGCTACTGGCGGGGATTTCTGGCGTTCAGAGATGGACAGGATTTTCCAGTGGTATCTGGGGTATAATGATCTGGATTCAACCTTAATTGACTTTACAACAGGAGCCTGTTTTGATGGAATTCATCCCACGGGGATTAATCAGAACCAGGGAGCAGAGTCCACATTAAGCTATCTGTTGGCGCTGCATCGTATGCATCTTGTTTCCCATAAGGGGATTGCTCAGCAGGGGCTGTTTCAACAGGAAGCAGCTGCAGATCTGGATTATAATTAATATTTCTGAGCGAGTGGAAAGACAGACCAACCTTACGATGATTAAGAGTTAAGGAGTGATAACATGTACGGAGTTATCCTTGCAGGAGGCAGCGGCACGAGGTTATGGCCCCTGAGCCGGGAACGTTTTCCCAAACAATGCATTAAAATTGGAAAAGGAGAGCTCAGCCTTTTTCAGGAGACTGTGGTCAGGCTGCAGGGAATTGCAAAGCCGGAGGAATTGGTTATAGTAACACACAAGGATCAAAAAGAAAACATAATCCTGCAACTTGGGGAACTTAAGTTGGAGCAACCAGTGATCCTCGCCGAACCGCAAGCCCTGAATACAGCACCGGCTATTGGACTTGCTGCCTGGTATCTGGCAAAAAAAGACCCGGAAGCGATCATGGCTGTTCTTCCTTCCGACCACTACATAGCACCACGAGAGGTCTTTCAGGAACTGTTGCGCAAAGGGGAGCAGCTGGCCGAAAAATATGGGTTGGTTACTTTCGGCATTCGCCCCCATGCCCCGGAAACAGGTTATGGTTATATTAAATGTGGCGTTGCCCAGCCGGATGATTCCTGCAGGGTAGATGCATTTGTGGAAAAACCGGACGGAAAGAAGGCTGGAGAATATCTTGCTGCCGGCAACTACCTCTGGAACAGTGGTATTTTTGTTTTTAAAGTAGCGCAATTACAAAATGAGTATCGTCGCTACCTGCCTGAAATGGCACGTTTGTTAGATGAATTGGACTTCGCTGATGAGGCAGCCTTGAAAGAAGCCTACAGCTTTATGCCAAAGATTTCTATCGATTATGGAATTCTGGAAAAAGCAGAGCAGATCGTTGTACTGCCCGCGTCGTTTACCTGGAGCGATCTGGGAAGTTGGGAGTCTTATTACCAGGTTTCCCCCAAGGACAATCAAGGTAACTATATATGCGGAAAAGCAATCACAGTGGAAACCAATGGTTCCCTTGTTATTTCCCAGTCCCGTCTGGTCTGCACCCTTGGTTTAAATGATATGGCAATCATTGACACAAACGATGCCCTCCTTGTCTGCCCGCGCAATCGTGCTCAGGACGTGGGGAAAATTGTAGATCATCTAAAAGCTGAAAACAGCAGGGAATGTGTTTTTCAGACCAGTGAGGAACGCCCCTGGGGCAGTTTTACCATTCTGCTGGAAGGTGAAAACTTCAAGGTTAAACAGATCAGCGTTCACCCTGGCAAAAGGCTGAGTCTGCAGCGTCACAGCCGCCGTGCGGAACAATGGACGCTGGTAAATGGCCAGGCTCTTGTAACCGTTGACGACAACCAATATAACCTGAAGCAGGGAGAAAGTATCACCATACCCCGGATGGCCCGACACCGGGTGGAAAACACAGGAGAGGAACTATTACGATTTATTGAAGTTCAGAATGGAGACTACCTGGGCGAAGATGATATTGAGCGCTTTGATGATGATTTCGGTCGCGTGCAGGCGAAAGATGAAAATGAAAAACAACTATCCGGAAAACAGGACGAACCAACCCTGAAGGAAAGTGAGATATCCTGTGTTGAAGCAGCAAAAAAACTTTATCACTACTGGCTCAACAGTGAAATTGTGGACAGTCAAACAAAAGAGCAGTTGCATGCACTTTCCGACAACATGGAGGAGATTAAAAATTCCTTTGATGGAGAATTGCCTTTCGGTACCGGAGGATTGCGGGGATTGGTGGGGGTTGGCAGCCGGCGTATGAATATTTATGTGGTCAGAAGGGCCACCCAGGGGTTTGCCGATTATATTAACAACAAATTCCCTGATATTCCACAAAAAAAAGCAGCTATTGCCTATGATTCACGCCGTTTTTCCCCCGAATTTGCCCTGGAAACAGCCCTGGTTTTGGCCGCCAACGGAATCAAGGCATATCTCTTCCGTGAAATGCGCCCCACCCCCCAGCTTTCTTTTGCCGTAAGGGAACTGGGTTGCCAGGGGGGCATTGTCATTACTGCCAGCCATAACCCCCCCCAATACAATGGATACAAGGTATACGGAGAAGACGGGGGGCAAATCGTGCCTAAACGGGCGAAAGAGATTACTGCCGCCATTGAGAATGTAGATTACTTTGATAACGTGAAAATTATTTCTGCAGAGGACGCTGAGAAAAAAGATATGCTTGTATACCTTGGTGAAGAGATGGACCGCCAGTACCTGGAGCGAATAAAGACCCTTTCCATGCAACCTGGGGATGATAAATTGCAAATCGTCTACACTCCGCTGCACGGAACGGGAGTATACCTGATTCCCCGCTTACTAAAAGAATTGGGTTATCAAAATGTTCACGTAGTCCCGGAACAGGCTGAGCCCGATCCTTACTTTTCCACTGTAAAAGTACCAAATCCAGAGGAGCGGGATTCTTTTGCCCTTGCTTTGGAATTGGCTTCTGTAAAAAGAGCCGACTTGATTTTAGCTACTGACCCGGATGCAGACCGGGTAGGTTGTGCAGTACGCAATACGGAAGGTGATTACGTTCTGCTTAACGGCAACCAGATTGGAGCTTTGCTCGTTGCCTACCTGCTGGGACGTCTTCAGGAAAAAGACGCCCTTCCCCCAAACGGGGTAATTATAAAAACTATTGTTACCAGCAATCTGGGTGCCGAAATCGCTGCATCATACGGCATCCCAACATTGGAGACACTAACCGGTTTCAAATTCATCGGAGAAAAAATCAGTGAGTTTGAAGAAAATCAGGACCGTCATTTTATTTTCGGTTTTGAAGAAAGCTATGGTTATCTGGCTGGAACCTTTGTCCGGGACAAAGATGCTATTATTGCCTCCTCCCTTATTTCAGAGATGACCGCTTATCATAGGCAAAAAGGGAAAAACCTCCTCCAGGTGCTGGAAGAACTATACAAGCGGCACGGCTATTATCGGGAAGATTTGGTCTCCCTGGAACTGCCAAATCAACAGTTATCAGGTAAGATTATGGATATTTTCAGCGATGATACATTGGAGGAGATTACCGGAATAAAAATTGTAGAAATAAGGCATTACCATCAGCAAAAATCCTGGGATCCACAGACAAAAAAAGAGCAAACTCTTACACTCCCTGTTTCTGACGTCCTTTTCTTTACCCTGGAAGACGGGTCCTGGTTCTGTATCCGCCCATCGGGGACAGAACCTAAGATCAAGTTTTATTTCGCTGTGAAGGCTGACAGTGCTTCTGCAGCCGAAGCTAAGTTGCACGACCTTCGGGAAGATGTTATGGCAAGGGTCATTAATGAATAACTTTTTCATAAACAATGTACGTTTGCAAAAAAAAACGACCTATATTGCAAAATAAAGGTCGTTTTTTCTCATAAGTTCATTATTGGAGTTCATTTTTTATAAAATCGCAGGCATTCGACAAATAGGTTTTTTTGTGATACTATGATAATAATTACCGGTCATACCCGGTCACATATAAAGGAGGTAACCTTCCTGATGAAAGAAAAAGTCCAAACAGTTCTGGAAAAAATCCGTCCCACCCTGCAGGCCGATGGCGGAGATGTTACCCTTATTGGCGTTGAAGAAGACGGGACAGTAAAAGTTCAATTAACAGGAGCCTGCGGTAGTTGTCCCATGTCCACCATGACATTGAAAAATGGTATTGAAAGGCTTCTTAAACAGGAAATCCCAGAAGTAAAAGAAGTTATTCAGGTCTAATCTGGCACAAAAGATGGGGATGCTAAGCAGCAAAAGCCGGTTATAATTTGAGCCGGCTTTTTGTATGACCACTCTTGACAGTATTCAGAATTCAGAAGACAGCATTCAGAATAAAAGATAACATGCACAAAAGTGGAGCAGGGTTGCGAGTGAGAACGGATCTTGCTTTTCCTGCATCTTGCTTCCTGCTTCTTGCTTCTTGAAGCGTGGTTGCCACATTTTACTGTTTGAGCGCAGCGAGCCAAAAAATGTGTGCCGGGACGGAAAAGCCCACTGCTGCTCATCATTTATTGAGACTGCGCGTTGTGAACAGGTACCTTGCGCACCGGTACCACATGTGTATACATTTATTTTCGGGACAGACGCTCATGCCGGCCCCTGCGGCGCCGGCACCAGCAGAAGGATGAAAACAATTAAGAATTCAGAAGACAGAATCCAGAATAAAAGATAACATGCACAAGAGGGGTGCAAGGTTGGCTGTGAGCAACCGTTCAGGCTCGATGAAAAGGCTTTACCGGAACGGGGTTGCCACATTTTACTGTCCGAGCGCAGCGAGCCAAAAAATGTGTGCCGGGACGGAAAAGCCCACTGCTGCTGATCATTTACTGAGACTGCGGTTGTGAACAGGCACCTTGCGCACCGGTGCTACAATTGCAGACAGCTTTTTTTTCGGAACAGCCGGCCACGACAACCTCTGCGGCGCCGGCACCATCAGAGAAATGAAAACATTTAAGAATTCAGAACTTAGAAAACAGAATCCAGAATAGCTGTTCTGTCCGGCACACTGATTTCTGACCTCTGACCTTTTACATTTATAAAAGATAACGTCAGCACTATCAGAGATGACAGCTTTTAATATTTCAACTTATAGTTTAAAATGAGCATACTAAAGCAGGGGTGGGAATATTCAAATGGAAAGTTTACTGCTGGTCCGTTACGGAGAAATTGCCCTGAAAGGCAAAAATAGACCTTTTTTTGAAAAAAGCTTGCTGAAGAATATTAAAGAAGCACTGGGGGGATTGGAACCTTTTAACGTGTTATTCCAGCGGGGCCGCTATTTTATTAAAATCTCCTCCCAGCACCGCTTCGCCGCCTTACAAAAATTACAGAAAGTGTTTGGTATTGTATCAATCAGTCCGGTACAGGCTGTTCCCCTGGAGCTAGGGGAGATCTGCCAACAGGCCGAGCTAATGTTACAGCAGCATTTCACCGGGCCTGAGCTTACCTTTAAAGTGGCAACACGTCGGGCAAATAAACATTTTTCACATACCACTCCTCAGATCAACAGCATTGTGGGCGAAAGTTTACTTAACAGCTATGGGGGATTGAAAGTGGATGTCCACAATCCGGATATTACGATTAATATTGAAATACGGGAAAAGGAAGCTTATCTGTTTTTTCAATCCTTTCCCGGACCCGGTGGCCTGCCCGTGGGGGTCACAGGACCGGGTTTACTTCTGCTCTCCGGAGGGATTGACAGTCCGGTAGCCGGTTGGATGGCCCTGAAAAGGGGTGTTAAAATAGAAGCCCTGCACTTCCACAGTCCACCTTATACAGGTGAAGGGGCAACCAACAAAGTGTTGGAACTGTGTCGAATTCTTGCCGGTTACGGGGGAAAGATTACCCTGCACCTGGCACCATTTGGTGAAATCCAACAGCAACTGCGCCAGCGCTGCCCCGAAGATCTTTTAATTACACTGATGCGCCGTGCCATGTTTCGTATTGCTGAAAAGTTGGCCCACCACAGGGAATTGGGAGTTATTTATACCGGGGAAAGCCTTGGCCAGGTTTCAAGTCAAACCTTGGAAAACCTTACGGTTATTAACAACGTCGTTACGCTACCGGTCCTGCGCCCCTTAATCGGATTTGATAAAGTAGAGATTATGGCCCGGGCCCGGCAAATAGATACATACCAGGTTTCAATTCGTCCATTTGAAGATTGTTGCACCCTTTTTGTTCCTCCCCATCCCGTTACCCGTCCCAAATTATACATACTGGAAAAAGCGGAACAAAATATCCCCCTTGATGAATTGTTAAATCGTTCCCTGGAGAATATAAAAACCAGAGTTATTTCTGCTACTGTAGATGAAGCTGATTTTCTGTTCCATTAAGCCGAATAATTTGGAGTAATTGTTTAAGGAAGGTGGAAAAAAAATGACCTTTTCCGGCGAAGTCTACCTGGACAACAGTGCCACCACCCCGGTTTTTCCACAGGTTATGTCCACCATGCATAAAATAATGCAGGATGAATATGGTAATCCTTCTTCCCTGCACCGTCGCGGCAGTGGGGCAGCCAGGATAATAGAAGCAGCACGACGTACCATTGCTGAGCTTCTTTGCGTTTCCAATGAAGAAATTATTTTTACTTCAGGCGGGACAGAGTCAAACAATCTTGCTATTATGGGCATTGCCCGACGTAATAAAAGACGGGGTAATCATCTCGTAACAACGCTAATTGAACATTCTTCAGTTCTTGAACCTTTTCAGCAGTTAGAAGAGGAGGGGTTTAGCGTTTCCTATCTGCTGCCGGACAAGGATGGTTTAATTGAACCTTCATCTGTTGCTGAAGCCGTGTGTGATCAAACCATCCTTATTAGCATCATGCATGTTAATAATGAAATTGGAACGGTACAACCCATTTCCGAAATTGCAAAAGCAATAAAAGCCCGAAACCCAAATGTGATTTTCCATATTGACGGAGTGCAATCTTTTGCGAAGTTTCCTCTCCATCCCCATGACAGCCGTATTGACGCCCTGAGCATTAGCGCGCATAAGTTCCACGGTCCGCGGGGCATGGGCACCCTCTATCTGCGACGTGGGATCCTTGTAGATCCCCTCTTGCGTGGCGGTGGCCACGAGAAGGGAATTCGTGCGGGAACGGAAAACACCCCCGGTATTGCCGGCATGGCATTGGCAGCACGACTCAGTTTCCAGGACCAACAGCAGAAAATGAAACAACTTAACTCCCTGAAAGAAAAGTTAATTGCTGCCATAACCAGGGACCATCCGTGGGCTAGGGTAAATGGAGCACAAGGAGAGGGTGGGGCCCCCCATATTCTAAATGTCTCTTTCCCCGGGTTAAAGGGAGAGCTGATCATGCACACCCTGGAGGAGTATAATGTTTACGTTTCCACAGGCTCGGCCTGCCACTCCCATAAAAATGACCCCAGTCATGTACTGCAAGCCCTGAAGCTTGACGAACAGTCCATGGAAGGGGCCATCAGGATCAGCTTATCGGAGCAGAACACCATGGAGCAAATAGACCATGCGCTGGCAGCATTAAATAAAGTAATCTCCTCTCTGTCATGAAAATGCGAAAAGAAGTTAGATAGTTAGATAGTTGGTAGCTGATAGGAAAAAATAAAACCATGAAAAATCGAACATTCAACCCATTTTCATCCATCTGATGGTACCGGCAACGCAGGGGCCGGCGTGAGGGTCTGTCATTCAAAATCCCCGCAGTTCCACAACATTTACATAGGCCCTGCAAAAGTGGGCTGTTTCCTCCATGTCCCCACGCGCAGGGACATCTGTACAGCTAAGATTCGGATCCAGAAGAGAAGCATTGGTGTTAAAGTTTTGTATCACATACCGATAACATCCGGAAAGTTCCCTGGCAATGACAATCAAATCCATCTTATCCAGTAATCCCGGCACAAAAGTTGTACGGAATTCGTGGTCCATTCCACTTTCACGGAGTAAGGCAACCGTACCTTTCACAGCCTCATAATCCACTTCAACGCCTGCCAGGCGGTTGTACTTTTCCCAGGGTGCTTTTATATCCACAGCCACATAATCAAGCAAATCCCGCTTCACTAAAGCGGACAGGACATGGGGGCAGGTTCCATTGGTATCCAACTTAATTTTAAATCCGGCTGACTTAATAAGGGCAGCAAAGTCTATTATATCCTCCTGCAATAACGGTTCACCACCACTGATGCAAACACCACCAAGCAAGCCGGAACGGCGGGTCAGAAAAGCGATAATTTCATTTTCCCCATAAACGGGAAAAGCTATGGGGTTCAACACCAGTTTGTGATTATGACAAAAGGGGCAGCGAAAATTGCAACCACCGGTAAAAAGAGTTGCGCAGATCTCTCCCGGGTAATCGATGAGGCTGGTCTTACATAAACCCCTGATTTCCAGAATATTTCACCCCACTATGAAATTTCCTTTTCAAAAAGTACTGCGCGGGCAAAGGTACGCCCCGCCTCTTTAATCACCACCTGTACTTCCTCACCAACAAGGGATCCAGCATCTTCAATATCAAGGATATAGCCGTGCAACCTGGCAATACCGTGCTCAGGGTGCGAGGCGTGAGGTTCTTCAACCTTAACCCTGTAAATACCACCTTCCTCCACTGGAAGGGCGTGTCTCTCCACTTCATTTAGCTTCCCCATCATTAGTATTTTGTACTTTTCCATGTGTGTGTTGTCTGAACCGCGGATAAAAATATTTTTTCCTGTAACCGTCTCCAGCCTTTTCAGGTAAAGACCACCGCTTCCAATTAGCAGGGCGGCAACCTCACTATTCATCTCCACGAGCACCGCTTCCACATCCTTACGCTGCAGCACTTTTTTCAATTCCCGTTCCACCTTGCTGCTTACCGCCTCTGCAGAAAGAATACGCCCCTTTCCCTGGCAATAACTGCAAGGCTGCTGCATTACTGCAGACAAACCCTGACGCACTTTTTTCCGGGCAATCTCCACGAGCCCCAGGGAGGTTATGCCAAGCACATGGCTTTTTGTGCGGTCATGGCTCATCTGTTCTTTAAGCCGCTCCAGGATGCTCTGACGGTTTTCCAGGGTACTCATGTCAATGAAATCCACGATAATAATGCCACCAATATCACGTAAACGGATCTGACGTGTAATTTCGTCCGCCGCTTCCAGGTTGGTTTTGAATATGGTTTCTTCCAGGTTGTTTTTGCCTGTATATTTTCCTGTATTTACATCAATCACCGTAAGGGCCTCTGTCTCGTCGAAGACTAAATAGCCCCCGCAATTGAGCCAGACTACACGGTTCAGGGAACGGTCGATCTCATTTTCAATACCATAATGTTCAAAAATGGGCAATTTTTCATTGTACAGGTATACACGGTTCATTAGTTCCGGAGAAAGGCAATTTAAAAGTTCCTTAATTTTTTGATACTCTTGGTCGTTGTCAATATGAAATTCGTTGATGTGATCATTAAAAAGATCACGCACGATCCTGAAGATCAGGGCAACGTCCATGAATAAAAGTGCAGGGGCCTTTTCCTTGGCATAGAGGTTTTGAATATTCTCCCAGAGACTGCTTAAAAAGCGCAAATCATTATGCAGGTTTTCTGAATCCATCCCCTCTGCAGCTGTACGTACGATCACACCCACATCGGAAGCTTTTACAGCTTCCATTTCCTTTTTCAGACGCTCCCGTTCATCCTGGTTGGCAATGCGACGGGAAACCCCCACATAGTTAAGCCCTGGCATTAATACCAGGTAGCGTCCCGGCAGGGTGATATGGCCCGTAAGCCTTGCTCCCTTGCTGCCAAAGGGTTCTTTCATTACCTGCACCATAATCTCTTCGCCCACATGCAGCAAACGCTGAATGGGCATACGCCCTCCTGGCGAATCGGTGCCACGGGGTTGGGGAATCTCATCCACATAAAGAAAAGCATTACGTTCCTCGCCAATATTTACAAATGCCGCCTGCATGCCAGGCAGTACGTTTTCCACTATTCCTTTATAAATGTTCCCCACCAGGCGCTGACTGAGTGGACGCTCGATGTAGATCTCCACAACTTTGCCTTCTTCGAGAAGGGCGACCCTCGTCTCTTTTTGTTCATAGTTGACAATAATTTTTTGTTCCATAAAAAATCCTCTTTATATCTCCATTTTTAATATTTATATTCAGGTCTCCACATCAGGAATACTTTAGCCCCTGAAACTTCTGCAGAGTCATGCATCACTTGCTGTTTTGCTTATCTGCAGTTGCCGCCTCAGTAAGCCGTAGGGGTCTGAGTCCTAATTGCAGAATCCTGTATATTCAAATTTAAACCGTTCGAAAAAGTGGACAGTGTCTCTCCCTCCGGAGTAATAAATTCATCACCGTTATTACCGGAAATAAAAATGCCTAATCGCCGCACCTTCTCTGGTTCTGACTTTATTGGCAGCAGAGAAATTACCTCCGCTGGACGAGTGCCTCCTAGATTGCCAGTAGCAAGAAACATGAAAAGCTTATCCTCTTCAGGTGCATTTTGCAAGTATAAATTGTAGATAAATGCCTTGATATCCACACGCTTATTTATTTTTTTCCCTTTACGTTCTACCTCCAGCACAGAAGAGCCATACAAATTTTTTACTAAAGGTATGAGTTCCGGGACAGGTGGTGAAAAAATTGCCACGTAGAAAGCTGCCTTTACCAGGGAAGCAAGAACAGGCCCTTTGGGATCAATTTCCTGGGCCATACGCACTGCCAGTTCAGCGGGGAGAATGCTGTTTAAATCTGCTTTAATCTTTTCACTGTCCAGTTGCCTGAAAAAGTCAATCTCTAAGTACTCCCTGTCTCCCGTAATTCCGACGGCCAGGGGGGCGGCAAAGCTTAACCGCGGTTGTGGATTAAACCCCTGGCTATATGCCAAAGGCATCCCGGCCCGGCGCAAAACCCGAATGAAAGTACGTTGCAAGTCCAGATGGGAAAGACAGGCAAAGTCCCCCTCCTTAACAAATATGATTCGGTATCGGTGCATATTGAAACCCCCATTCAGGTGTTTAAAGTTTAATCAATTATCCCGGTTACGGAAATCTGTAACCTGCCTTTTGGCTGGCAGACTGCGGAGTAATGCCAACCTTACACCCAATTCCACAGCCTGCACATGCTGCGCGGCAATCAGGCGTAATACTCAGTTCCAGGGCCCGGCGATGTTCTTTAATCAGGAATTCTTTTGTAATTCCTGTACTAATGTGATCCCAGGGCAGAGGGTCACTATAATAAAGGGGGCGGGAAGTATAGAGCTGAGCTGTCATGCCTGCAGTGGCAAGCGCCTCTTCCCAGCGGGAAAAAGAATAATTTTCATTCCAGGCATCAAGGCGGCTGCCCAGGTTATAAGCCTGCTCAATTACTGCAGCCAATCTTCTGTCACCACGGGCCAGTATTGCCTCAAGGAGACTCATGGAGGCATTATGCCGGGCAAAAGCCACGCCCTTAAGCTTTCGCAGTTCTCTTAGCAAATAATCCTGTCTGTGCATAATCTCTTTCTGCTCCAGCAGTGATTCCCATTGAAACGGTGTATGAGCCTTAGGTATAAACGTAGAAACACTTACATTAATTAGCGGTGACCCTTTTTTATGTCCTTTTCCCCTTTTGCGGCCCAATAAACTAATTTTTCCAACCAGTTCCACCAGCCCGGCCAGATCCTCCATCGTTTCCGTGGGCAGGCCCAGCATAAAATAAAGCTTGACATGATTATGCCCTTCCTGTAAAGCCACTGCAGCCGCCTCGAGCACATCTTCCTCTGTTACCTTCTTGTTGATAACATCCCGCAAACGCTGCGTCCCCGCTTCCGGTGCAATGGTCACTCCCGTTGCCCTTCCCTGCTGCAGCCTGCCTGCCTGCTGCACTGCATATGCATCGGCTCGCAGCGAAGGAAGAGAGAGGGATACGTGCTTATTTGCAAAATCTTCTTTAAGGGATGTGATCAATTCCCCAATGGCAGAATAATCGCTGCTGCTCAGGGAAGCCAGGGAAAGCTCCGTGAAGCCGGTGTTGGCAATGATCCGGCCGGCCTGTTCCCGTAGTTTCTCTGCCGATCGCTCACGTACTGGACGGTAAACATAACCAGCCTGGCAGAAACGGCAGCCCTGGGAACAGCCGCGAAACAATTCCAGCACAGCCCGGTCATGCACCACTTCCATATATGGGACAACAAAACACTCGGGGAAAACAGATTGTTCCAAATCGGTGACCGCCCGCTTATGCACAGGCAGGGAAGCTTCCTTTGCCAGCGGTTCGATTGCTGCAAACTTACCGTCTTCATAATGATCCCGGTATAAAGAAGGAACATAAATTCCGGGAATCAGTGCTACTTCCCGGAGGAATGATTCCCTCATGCGTAACCCTTTCTTTTTCCAGCTACGGTAAGTTTGCAGAATCTCCGGCAGAACTTCCTCCCCATCACCTATGACAAAGAAATCAAAAAAAGGAGTTAGCGGTTCCGGGTTGTAGGCAAGGGGACCTCCACCAAGCACAAAAGGATCATCGTTGCCCCGGTTACTGCTGTGAAGTGGGATACCGCCCCGGTCCAGCATAAATAAAATTGCAGTATAGCTTAGTTCATATTGGAGCGTAAACCCTACCAGGTCAAAGCAGTTGAGTGGGGTTCGGCTTTCTAAAGAAAAAAGAGGGATCTGTTGCTCCTTTAAAAGCTGCTCCAGATCTGCAGCAGGAGCAAAAACCCGCTCTGCATATATGCCAGGCAGGGAATTTGCCAGGGCATAAAGGATTCGCAGGCCCAGGTGGGACATCCCCACTTCATAAAGATCGGGGAAGGCAAGGGCCAGATGTACTTCCGCATGCTTAGGGTCCCTGTGTATACTGTTTATTTCCCTTCCAAGGTAGCGGGCCGGACGGCTTACGGAAGCAAGAAGCCTGGAAATATCTTTCATCTATTTCAACTCTTTCCTTTTTAACTTATTATGATCAGAACATTGGTCATTAACTCCTTTCTATAGCATAATTAAATAAGGCTTTTTCGTCAAGCAAGGAGCCGGATTGGCTTTTCTTAAAAAAGAGGCCCTTACCGCTTCCCGCAGGGTTATTTCCATCCCCTGCTGCATGGCCACGGCTATTATTTGGGTTTCAGATAGCAATCCTTTAACATGAAACGTCGGGCCTAAAATAACTATCTGGTGATATTTTGACGGCTTAAATTGCTTTAAGATATCCATGATTGTAATGCTTTCCAGTGCTACCAACAACTCCCCTTTGAGTACCCGGTCGCGGCGCAGCGATTTTTCTTTGCGCAGCAGGTAACGTAAAAAAATATAGATGTTATTATTTTGTTCCCGTCCGGCAGCAGAATACAAAAAAAGTCCAACCAGAGAAATTGAAAGGTTAAGATAGTCAACCATGGACAGAAGAAAACCAAAGATAACTAAAAAAAAGCCCAGCCAGCGACCTGCCCTGGCTGCCATTTCTGTGGCCCGGTAAAAGCCGAGGCGCGAGCTGACTAAAGAACGCAAGATTCTCCCCCCGTCGAGGGGCAGTCCCGGCAACAAATTAAAAGCAGCGAGAAATAAGTTTGCCCGGTATAAGAAAGAGAGCAAACCGGGATCGGCCATAATTGGCAGGGTATATACACCCCTGCTCATGTTAAAGAAATATACAAATAATAT
>SLRC01000197.1 GCA_007131175.1 Syntrophomonadaceae bacterium | reverse complement strand
TGACCATATCCCGGTCCAAAATCTTAAGTTTGGCAGCATCCTCCTCATTTATCTCCACGTAATCTTCCGGGCACAGCTCGTTTAATCCCTGAACTTTCCTGGTAATACCATAGTGGAAATGGGGTAAAAGACGGCCCGTGGTCATAATCAGCGGGTAATCCGCATCGGGCAGTTCGGGAGATGGAACATACCCCAGGGGCCAAAATTCAGCCTTACCTACCCGCAAGAACTGATCCTCGTGTAGGACTGGTGTTCCCCCATGGTTTTTATCCACGCATGGCCAGCGAAGCTCCTCATTTTCCAGGCGTTCATAATTAATCCCACCGTACAATGGAACAAGTGATGCTATTTCGTCCATAATTTCCTGTGGGTGGTTAAAATCAAAGCCCTTGTATCCCATACGGCGCGCAATTTCGCAAATAATCCACCAGTCCGGCAGGGCTTTACCGGGGGGTGCCACAACTCTGCGAATACGCTGTACTCTCCGATCTGTGGAAGTAAAAGTACCATCCTTTTCTGCAAAACTTGCAGCCGGTAGGATGACATGGGCCAACTTTGCCGTTTCCGTAAGAAAAATGTCCTGGACTACAACAAAGTCAGCCCCCTTGAGAGTATCTCTTACCTTTTGTGATTCGGCCACGCTGCTGGCCAGGTCCGCTCCCATGATATACCATGCCTTAATTTCCTTCTGCAAATCACACAGCTCCGCTGTTCCCCATCCCCTGGCCTTTCCATTAAATTGCTTAACCGTTGAAAGACCGGGAAAATCTGGCAGTTCGTATCCCCAGGCCTTTTCAAATTTCTCCCGGGCCGCAGCAAACTTGTCCAGGCGGGGATAAAGCTCATAACCGGGGCATAGTTGATAACCGGGATACCAGGCAGGGGTTGCTCCCATGTCAGTAGCACCCTGCACATTGTTATGGCCCCGCAACGGGGCGACACCGGCACCCCGTTTGCCATAATTCCCCGTCATTAAGGCGAGGTGGGCCAGGGCCCAGACGTTGCCATGCCCATGTGAGTGCTGGGTGATGCCCATTGACCAAAAAATAAGGGATGGTTTGTTTGAAGCATATAGCCGGGCAGCTTCCCGGATAGAGTCTTCGGCTACTCCCGTAATCTCTGCGGCCTCTGCCAAACCAAACTGCTTAAGGGACTGTTTAAAAGCCATGAAATTGGTTGTTCTTTCTTCAATAAATTTTTCATCCAGCAAACCCTCGTCCAGGATAACCCTGGCCATGCCCAGCAGTAAGGCCATATCTGTCCCGGGCCGCAGAGGCAGGCGAAGGTGGGGCAGACGGCAAAGGGGAATAGCTTTAGGGTTGGCAATTATTAATCTGGCCCCTTCCCTTACAGCCCTGCGAATCTCCCCCCCAATTACAGGATGGGCTTCTGTGGGATTGCAGCCAATCACAAAGAGGCACGCCGCTTCCTTGATTTGCCAAACAGGCACAGTCATGCCGGCGCTGCCCGTAACGGGGAGCAGACCGCGAACCGTGTTGGCATGACATAGGTGGGCAACATTGGCAATGTTGTTCGTCCCCAAAACCACCCGTGCAAATTTTGAAGCGAGGTAGATCTCCTCGTTGGTCGTTTTGGAGCTGGCAAACACAGCCGCTTTTTTCCCCCTGTATTGAGTTAATTTTTTGCTAATTAAAGTTAACGCTTCATCCCAGCTCCCTTCCACAAAGCGGCCCTCTTTTTTAATGAGGGGGGTTTGCAGCCGTTCAGGGCTGTTAACAAAGTTCATACCATAGCGGCCCTTAACACAAAGGCGCCCTTTATTCGTGGTATGAACAGGATTTCCCCGGGCGCTGACCAGCTTATCTCCCCTTGCCCCCAAAATGATCCCACACCCTGTCCCGCAATATGGACACACTGTTTCCACTTCACGGGCCGGTCGTTCCTGCTCTGCAGGCAGAAGGGCTCCCACAGGACAGTGCTCCACACATTCCCCGCAGGATTCGCATGCAGACTCCTGCAAAGGTTTATCGCCAAAGGTACTGATTTTTCCGGCATAACCCCTGAAGGCAAAATCAATGGCGTTTGCCCCCTGAACCTCCGCACATATTCTTACACAGATACGGCACAATACACATTTATTATGATCCCTGACAATAAAAGGATGGGAACTGTCAACAGGCTTTTGCTCTGGACTTTGCAGTTGCTGAAGCCTTTCCCTGTTGATACCAGCAAAAAGGGCGATTTCCTGTAACTTACAATTAAAATTCTTGCCACAAGTAATGCAGTCTCCATCATGCTCGGCGATGATTAATTCCGCTGTAATGCGGCGAATTTTCTCAACCGCCGGGGTGCTTGTTTTTACCACCATCCCATCTTTCACTGCAGTACAACAGGAAGGCACCATCTGCAAGTCGGCCTCCACCATGCAAAGACGGCAGGCACCTGCCGGCTTCAAGTGGGGATGATGGCAGAGATGGGGAATATAAATGTCTTTTTGCAAAGCTGCTTTTAAAACAGTGGTTCCTTTTGGAACATTGACTGTGAGATTATCTATTATAAGCGAAACATGGGTCACAATGGCTTTCCTCCCTCTTTTCATGAGATGCATTTTACAGCTTCAAAACGCTCTGAACAGGCATCCAGGCATATGCCGCAGCGGATACACAGGTTCTGATCTATGGCATGCGCCTGTTTGTCAGCCCCAATGATCGCTCCTACCGGGCAGGCTTTCAGGCAGCGGGCACAAGCCCTGCATTTTTGTGCATCAATACGGTAGGTTATTAAATCTTTACAAACACGGGCCGGACATCTTTTTTCAGAAATATGGGCTTCATATTCATCCCGGAAATAACGGAGTGTTGTAAGGACCGGGTTGGGGGCGGTTTTACCCAGCCCGCAAAGGGAACCCCGGGCAACTGCTTTGCCCAGTTCTTCAAGTAAATCCAAATCGGAGTGCTTACCCTCACCCCGCCCTATCCTGTTTAATATCTTAAGCATCTGCCTTGTTCCCAGGCGACAGGGGACGCACTGACCGCACAGTTCCTTCAGACTGAAAGCCATAAAAAAGCGGGCAGTGTCAACCATACACGTATGTTCGTCCATAACAACCATACCGCCCGATCCCATAATTGAACCTGCATCCCTGAGGGTATCAAAATCAACAGCCGTGTCCAGGAATTCCGCCGGCAAAAAACCGCCGGAGGGGCCACCGGTTTGAACTGCCTTAAAGGCCTTCCCCCCGGGGATTCCACCCCCTATGCCAAAAATAATTTCCCGCAGGGAAACTCCCATGGGTACCTCTACCAGTCCACAGTTATTCACATTCCCTGACAGGGAAAAAATGGCCGTGCCCCTGCTGCTCTCAGTGCCTGTTTTTGCAAAGTTAGCAGCACCAACGTTAATTATCCAACGCAGATTGGCAAGGGTCTTCACATTATTAATCAGGGTCGGCTTTCCCTGAAACCCTGACACAATCGGATAGGGCGGCCGGGGATAAGGCATCCCCGGCTCTCCATGCAGAGATTGAAGAAGCGCCGTTTCTTCCCCGCAAACAAACGCCCCTGCACCCACAAAAATCTCCAATTCAAAACTAAAATCGCTTCCCAAAATGTTTCCACCGAAAAAGCCCCGTTTTTTGGCCTGGCACAAGGCTTTTTCAATTTTCTTTATGGCATGGGGGTATTCCGCCCGCACGTAAATATACCCTTTAACGGCCCCGACGGCATAACCTGCAATCAACATCCCTTCCAGCACTGCATGGGGATCACCCTCCAGGATAGACCGGTCCTGAAAGGATCCCGGATCTCCTTCGTCTGCGTTACAAATTATATATTTTGCAGAACCGGGCTCCCTGGCACAATGCTCCAGTTTGTTTCCCGTCAAAAATCCGCCACCGCCAAGTCCCCTCAAGCCGGATTTTTTAATTTCTCCGATTACATCAGACGGTGTCATCCCTGACACAGTTCTAAACAGGGCCTTATAGCCACCAGTATTAAGATAATCATCAATGTCTTCAGGATTTACAATGCCGCAGTTGTTTAGAACCAGACGTTTTTGCTTATTAAAAAAAGGTATGTCATCTCTTAAAGGAATTTTTTCAAGTGTGCGGAGATCTGTATAAAACAGGTAATGGGGCCTTTCACCGCCGGGCATTAAGGACTGGACAATCCCCGGGGCATCTTCTTCATTAACCCCGGCAAATAAGATACCATCCGGTTCAAGCACTACCACGGGATCCAGCCGGCTAAAACCATGGCAACCGGTTTGCTTCAATTTAACCTGATCATGCAGGCCCCACCTGGCTAATTCTTTTTGCAGGGCAGTATGAACCTGTTTTGCTCCTGCTGCCAGGCAGCATGTTCCATGGCTAACCAGCAACTTTTTTAACGGCATTTTCCCTTTCCTCCTTTAAGGGCTCAGCAAAAATTCTTACTGCCTTTCCAGGGGTTAAATTGCCGTAAAACAGGTCCTTATTAATGGTAATACAGGGAGCCAACCCGCAACATCCGATACATGCAACTGTTTCCAGGCTGTATTTGCCGTCTGCAGTTGTTTCCCCTGCAGTAATACCCAGCCGGTGTTCAATCACATCCTGAATCTTTTCAGCACCCCGGACGTGGCAGGCCGTTCCCTGGCATACACAGATATGCTTTTCACCAACCGGTTTAAATCTGAACTGACTGTAAAATGTTGCCGTGGCATAAACCTTACTTTCCGGTATGGAAACATATTTGGCAATATCAAGCATCACATTCTGGGGCAGATATCCATACTGCTCCTGCACCCGCTGCAAGATAGGAATCAGCTCTTCTTTAGTTCCCTTAAAAGGAGACAACAACAATTTGTTTGCGGGGCTGAGAATTATCTCATGCTCTGACATATGATTTGCATCCTCCTTAACAGATAAAAGAAAAAATCCAACAGCCAATCTAAAATCTTTGGCGTTGGATTTCATACTAACGGATAATTAAATACCCTTTAACCTGACTTCCAACTTAAATCTCGTTTTCAATTACAAAGACAAAAAGCCGTTCCCCGGTTTTGGTACTTAAATCCGAATGGATGCTTACTACTTTGTTCCCCGTTATGCTGAAAATAATCTCTTCCAGTTCAGAACGCCTCTGATAAACTAATTGCTCACGCAACTTTTTAATCAGACTCATTCCATTTTGTTCCTTGGCAAGGTGTTTTTCCGCCTGTGAAAGTATGCCTTTTAAACTAACAATGATCATATTTCGGACAATATCCGTCCGGGCTTCACTAGGCCCCCGCCCCATATATTCCTTTTCCCACTGAATGAGGGCTTTTGTGATTTCATCTTCCATCTGCCCTTTGCTGTTAAAGGTCATCTCAGGCTCCGGTTAATTAGAGAATAAAAATGCCGTAGGACTTGCATACAATAATATAGTAAAACTATTTTAAAAGCAATATCTTTTTCATTCTACCACCACTGCTCCCTCAATTATCACCCCTTTGGGCGATCCTTCTATATTAAGGAAAAAACTGAACAATAAGTAAAAATTACCCCGCCGGATGAAAGTCCCTCACTTGAAATTGTGAGCTGTGATGCCCTGAGGTAAAATCAAGAATTTTGCCTTCGAAATAGCGAGCCAGCCTGTTTTCATAAACTATGGTCATATCGTCAACAGAAAACCTTTCATCTCCAATGTAATCGCCAGGCTCTTCCAGAGCCAGGCTAATACTTGGACCTCCTCAGGTTACACTGTCCAGGTTTAGGCGCACATGCTTTTCCTTTTCAGCTTCACTTTGCAGCAGTTCTGCAATTTTAGCAGCGGCTTTTTGTGTAACCCTCATCATAATGCATTCATTGCTCCTTTCATTGTCAAACGGACGGGCAACCAACAGATTTTGACGGCCAGATCCCAACTTTCTTATTCTGTTATTCGACTTGCGGCGGGGGGATTCCTTTCCTAAGGTGGAAATTTATTATGGAGTGAATGCTTTATTAATTTTTTTGGAGCAAGAAAGCAAAGTTTTTGCACGGGTTATGATGTGGCAGCATTAAACAGGGTTATTAATACAATCTCAGGCGGGTTATAGAAGCGCAGCGGTAATATGCTTTCCCCCAGGCCGCCATTGATCACCATGGTGCTTGAGCCTGTGGAGAAAAGCCCGTAATCGAGTTGTGGTAAAAAACCCTGTCCCGGGACAAAAAGCGCTCCCAAAACCGGCAGCCGCACCTGCCCTCCGTGGGTATGGCCTGCCATTACCAGGTCAACGCCAGTTTGCATGGCGCTGGGATATATATCCGGCGCATGCGCCAGCAACAACCTGGGCATGTCATCACCGGTGCCTGCAAGGGCCTGATCCAGGTTATGCTTCTGCAGGAATGGATCATCCACGCCGGCAATCCAGATGTGTTCTTCGCCCTTATTAAACTGATAATTTGTGTTCTCTAACAACTGGACCCCTTCCCATAACAGGGCATCCCTGATTTCGTAGTTGGTCCACCACTCATGATTTCCGGGGACAAAAAACACGGGTTTTTGAGGCAACCCCTGAATCAAGTCCAGCGCAGGTTTACTCTGCCGTTTATCCTTGTCCACCAGGTCCCCTGTTATGGCTACCATATCAAATTCATGGGAGTTAATTAATTCAAGTAAACGTTCCTGCCTAGCACCATACTCCTTGCTGTGCAGGTCTGTTAAGTGCAAAATGGTAAAACCGTGAAATGGAGGGGGAAGATTTTTTACGGGTACTGCATATTTTGTTACGGCAATGGACTTAACCTGATAATATAAGTAAGACAAACCTGCCAACGCACCACCAAACAGAAAAAGACGTCGTGAAAGCTTCCCTTTTGCCAAGTGAATGCTCCTTTTGAATGTTTTTGCCAGTCAGGCATAAACATATTTTGCCACTAAATGAGCCTTTTATGAAATTTTGCCGCCTCAAATGGTCTGCCTGTAAAATAAGCATGGTATGCTTCCTCACCAGGTCCTTACGGCCGCAAATATTGGCAGATAATCATATCCTGGGGATTGGCAAAGATGTGACTGTTGAAGTACTAAGGGACGGTTGGTTTCATTAGAAGTGCAGTGGAAATTGTTCTTTAGGGTGTTATTCAGCGGCGGCAACAACTATGGTGGCCGCTGTTTTTTCTGACCACGGCTCAGCGGCGAAGTTGCCGTAAAACCCCTTAACGGCAAAGCCTGCTTTTGAAAGGATCCCTTCAAGCTCAGCTTTTTGCAGCGGGTAGAGGGGTATGGTGTTGGTGCGGCTGGTGGAATCGGGCAGGGTCAGTATTCCCGTAAATAGGATCCGGTGTTTTTGTGCGTCGTAACTGTATAGGCGCTGGAAGGAAACGGACTGCTCTTTATTTTCCAGCGTGGGCAGGGACTTGACGTTGTGCTTTAAGACGCGGTCATAGTTAACTGTTTGCACCGCCAGGATTGCCTCCCTGCGCAACACGGCTGCAATCTCCCGGACAGCAGCTGCAATCCCGTTTGGTGTTTCCAGGTGAACCAGGGAATTGCCGATACAAAATGCCCCGTCGTATACACTTTCCAGGTATGTTGAAAGCTTAAGCATATCACCCTTGATGAAAGTTGCCCCATTGCCGCCAACAGGGGTAAGTTGTTCCCGCTTTTTTTGCCGGGCCAGTTCAATCATGGTTTCGTCCAGGTCTATTCCCGTAACCCGAAAACCCCTGGCAGCCAGGGCAAGGGCATAAGTGCCGGTTCCGCAGGCCAGGTCCAGGATATTTTTGCTAGCCCCGCTCCCCAGAGTTTTTTCGAGGAAAGCAAGGTTGTTTTGATGCAGGGGAAAGATGTGGTCATAATACCTTTCCATTGCTTCATAAAAAGACATTTGAACTTTCCTCCCACCAAACATTTAATGTGGGTATGACCATTTGCACCTCAGGGTTTATCTTGAACATTGAACGATCGTATGATATTTTGATGCTAACAACCTTAATGAAAGGTGTGGTAGTCATAATTACATTAGCCATATCACCTGTAATGACGTTAACCCTGTTGGCCCAATGAGGGGTTAGACAAGTGAGTCCGGTGGGGACTGCAACGCTAGTACTTATATTTTTTGGATTATGGGTCCTTTATTATATTTTAAGAACCTTGTTTCACATTTGATGCCATGATAAAAGATCAGTAGGGTTTTCGGAAAACATACCTGCTTCTTTTCCGTACACTCCTTCTCCTTACAAAGGCTATGATTAATCCTAAAAACAGCAAACCCATTTCACCTGGAAAAAAGTAATTAAACTTTTTTGCTGTTTTTTCTGTCCCGGGTATGTTCCCGTTTATTATTTCCGCTTCAAGTAGTATGGATCCCAAATCTTTGTACATGAAATTATGCGGCTCTTTTAAGTTTAGCCACATAATTGCCCGAACAGACTCATCACCACTACTTTCAAGAAACTCGTAACTTTTTTCCACTGCATGAACAGAAAAGTTTTTATGTAACAGCCTTGCCACATTATGGGCAGGCTTAATAATTACATCCTCCGCGTTATTCAGGTTTAAATCCCCTATTATCATTTTAAAATCGGCAAGATCAATTTTTATATCCAGGAAATCCTCAAATCCATAATTTAAAAGGTTTACAGTATCTTCATGGTTGTTATTTAAGTTTTGATTATTCATTACTACAACGATGAGTGTTCTGTCATTCCGTTTTGCGGCCGTAATGAGCGTGTGGTTGGCTTGTGAAGTCCACCCATTCTTTCCGGCTATAATACCCTCACATTCGTAACTCCCATTAATGATAATATTTCTGCTTTTTAGGTACCTTACTTCCTCCTGTTTGTTTGTGGGTGGCATTTCATATCGTGCCTCACAGAATATTTCCAGGAACTTAGGATTCCTTACAGCTTCCCTCATTATTTTAGCCATATCATAGGCGGTTGTATAATGGTTTTCATGGGGTAGTCCGTGGGCGTTAACAAAATTGGTATCCATGGCACCGCATTGTATCGCCCTTTCATTCATGAGGCGGGCAAAGCTTTCAAGGCTGCCGGAGATGTGCTCGGCAATGCCATTTGCCGCATCATTTGCGGAAGCTACTGCAATAGCATACAGTGCCTGTTCAAGTGTCAACTCTTCTTCCACATCAAGGGCAATGTGAGATGAATTCCTCCCTATGGAAAAAACAGCTTCACGACTCATGGTTATGCTATCCGCTAAATTTCCTTTTTCAATGGCAAGCAACCCCGTCATTATTTTTGTTATTGATGCAGGGTATTGTCTTTTATGCATATTTTTTTCAAACAGAATTTGCCCTGTTGCAGCGTCCATCAAAACAGCGGATTCAGCATTCAATTTTGGATATGTGTATGTCTCTGCCCACACCGATGGGCCCATAAGTTGAGATAGCAGTAAAATAAATAATATAAAATAAATACTTTTATCCTTTTTTTTTACCATATATATTTCTCCCGGATATACAAAAAGATATATAGTTACTTGAAATAGTAAAAAATAAATAAAAAGGAAATAAGCGTATATTTATAATATCACCTCAAGCAGAACAAATAAAGGATATTTGTAACATGAATATGGAAATAGGAACAGCTCTGCTATTACGTCCCACAGAAAGTTCTGTAGGGTATGCCTGATGGTGCCGGCGGTACGGCATACTCAGCCTGTTCAGGGCAGTGGGCATAGGGGTTTTCAAGGGCTGCAAGGAAACGGTGTGTCACGCTGTAGTCATCCTTTTCCACTGCG
This sequence comes from Syntrophomonadaceae bacterium, assembly GCA_007131175.1. Classification (GTDB taxonomy): domain Bacteria; phylum Bacillota; class Dethiobacteria; order DTU022; family UBA8154; genus UBA8154. The sequence goes on along the minus strand of SLRC01000197.1, from coordinate 16,787 downwards.
GCCTCTAAAGCGGCTTCCACTTGATGATTTCGCGGGATGATGGCTGGGTTTTTAGCTTGCATTAACTGTTGTGACTCATTTTTGGATTGGGTTTGCCTTTCCCTTCTTGCCTGCCACTTTTCAAGCCACTGCTGGAACTCAGTTTTGCCATTTAGCGCCGTATCCAGGTTTTTTTCAAATGTTAAAGCGACGAATGTATTGGTGTAATCAGCTTCATTTTCCTGCATCATTTTAAGCAGTTCATTGATCAGGGATTTATCTTCTTCTTCGCAATTAAAGATGCCAAGCTTGGCCAGCATTCCATTCAGCCAATGGCGCTCATATAAGGGGGAAAACTCTGAAACCGCATCTTGGGCCAACCGGACTGCCTGGGAAATTTCAGGGTGCAATAATGGTAACAGGGTCTCGGCGAAGCGGGAAAGGTTCCAAGCTGCCATGTAGGGTTGATTGCCATAGGCATAGCGCCCCTGGTGATCGATGGAACTGAACACCGTATTGGGGTTATAGGTGTCCATAAAGGCGCAGGGTCCGTAATCGATGGTTTCACCACTCAGGGCCATGTTGTCAGTGTTCATCACTCCATGAATGAAACCTGCCTGCTGCCATCGGGCGATAAGATCGGCCTGTCTTTTGATCACTTCCTGCAGGAGTTTAAGGTAGGGGTTATCACTTGATGCGGCCGAGGGATAATGGCGCTGTATTGTATAATCGGCAAGGATTCTGAGTTCTTCTGAGGTGCGTCTTCTGGCAACGTATTCAAAAGTACCCACGCGTAAATGACTGGCAGCCACCCGCGTCAGGATGGCACCTGCAAGTATGGTTTCACGGATGACAGACTCGCCTGTGGTAACCACCGCAAGGCTTCGCGTTGTGGGGATACCCAGTCCCCACATGGCCTCACTGATAATATATTCCCTTAGCATTGGACCAAGGGCTGCACGTCCATCCCCGCGGCGGGAGTACGGTGTTTGCCCTGATCCTTTGAGCTGAATGTCAAAACGGTCTCCTGACGGGGTGATTTGCTCACCAAGAAGATGGGCACGCCCATCACCCAGTATTGTAAAATGACCGAACTGATGACCGGCGTAAGCCTGGGCCAGTGGCTGTGCACCCTCCGGAAGATGGTTTCCGGAAAAGATTGCCGCACCATCATTACCGCTGAGTGCATGGGCATCAAGCCCCAGTGAAACGGCCAGGTTGTGATTGAATATGACCAACCTTGGCGTGGGCACAGGGGTTGGATTGAGGCACGTATAAAGGGTGTCCGGCAACTGGAGATAAGTGTTTTCCAGGTTCCAGCCCGCTTGTGTTTCCCGATTTTTTTTCGTCATGGTATGTCCTTTAGAGAAGCGCTTCAGTGATATTGATAAAAGTAAAACTATATTTAGTGTTTAGTGTTTGGGAGCATTATAGTTTTTCACTACTTTTTACTAGTATTCTACGCATGGCAACTAATTCCTGCTTTGACGGATCTTAAACTGGGGAATCGCCTTGGTCAAGTGTTTTCCCGTGGCTGTAGCTTAGCCAAATGACATGGCAACAATTAATTTATTTGACGTGAAATTATGGTAATATATAATGTGACCACTGGTTCTTGATCACAAGGTAAATAAAGGAGGCAGATATAAATGGAAACCACCCCGAAAACAGAAATTGACAACAGGATCGCTAAACTGCAGGCAAAATTAAGGGAACAGGGTATTGAAGTAGCCATTGTTACACAAAACGCAGACCTGTTTTATTTCACGGGCAGCTGCCAAAAAGGGCATTTGATCATACCTGCAAAAGGAGAGGCCTGCTACCTGGTAAGCAGGAGTCTGGATAGGGCAAAAAAAGAAACACCCTTAGCCAGCGTGGAGTATCAGCAAAGCTTCCGCCAACTCCCTACCACGGTCCAGGAAAGAGCAGGTAATATTAAAAGACTGGGTATGGAGCTGGATGTCCTTCCCGCCGCCCTTTATTTCCGTTACGCAGAAGCCTTCAATGGTGCAGATATAATGGATATTTCACCTCTGATAAAAGAAATGCGGATGTACAAAAGCGCTTATGAATTGGATATAATCAGAAAAGGGGCAGAAATCAGCCATAAAATGCTGGAGTCAGTCCCGCGGTTTTTAAGGGCCGGGAGAAAGGAAGTTGAATTCGCAGCAGATCTGGAACATCTGGCACGCAACCTGGGACACCAGGGTGCGGTACGCATGCGCCAGTACAACCAGGAAGTCTTCTATGGCCATATTATGTCGGGAAAGAACCTTACCTTCTCTTCCTTTTTTGACGGACCCACAGGCGGCCCGGGGCTTTCCCCCGCCTACCCCCAGGGGCCCGGCTGGAAAATTATGGAGAAAGGTGATATGGTCCTCGTGGATTATCTTACCGTTTATAACGGTTACTGCGTAGACTGCACGCGGGTCTTCTACCTGGGAACTCCTCCACAAAATCTCAAAAAAGCCCACCAGGACGCCCTTTACATCCATGAGGAGGTTATTAAGGCAGCAAAACCAGGCACACCCTGCTCAGAATTGTCTAACCTTGCTTTCAAGATGGCGGCAGAACTGGGGTACGAAGAAAACTTCATGGGCTACGGCACGGACAAGGCCGGGTTCATAGGACATGGAGTAGGGCTTGAGCTGGACGAGCTACCCGTAATCACCGCTAAACAGCATTTTCCCCTGGCTGAGGGAATGGTCTTTGCCCTGGAACCCAAGATTCTGTTTAAAGGGACCGCCATAGCAGGAGTTGAAAACACGGTCTATTTTAATGGCAAAAACCTGGAGAAGATCACCAGGTTCCCGGAAGATATAATAAGCGTGTAGTTATAAACGCAAGGGATTGGACATGCTGCCTTGCACATAACCGCGGGATGATAAATTATTCTCACTTCAGCTTTTCAGCATTAAGCATTTGCCCGGTGCCATATAGGAACAGAGTTATTCCCAGGTGTATGATCAAGGATAGTATAAATGTGGCAAAAAGGCTCCAGTTATTATAGATCAGCATCCCCTCATTGAGCAGCAAAAAGTGTATCACTACGGCTCCGGCGGCAAAGGCAAAATTGATGAGGCCTATGAGGAAATAGTTGTCATACTGGGACAAAAGATGGGCAAAAACAATAATAAAAGGGAACCAGCTGAGGATCAGAAAAACAGGCAAATTCAAAATGTGCACAAGATCAGAAGGCCCGGGATAGACCCAAAAGCCGAAAACGTTCTGCCACAAATATACCAGCACAATACCAACAACAACTCCCCCCACCATCCCCACCCAGAAAAGTTCTTTGATCCTCTGCCAGGGAACAACAAGAAACATGACAACCATTCCTGTTAGAAAGACTGCCGGCCCTGGAAGGTTTTGCAAAATAAACACACCCCTTTGAGTAAGCAGTTATTTTTTCTTGCTTTGCTTCAGAGTTAGTATTTACCCAAGTTAGCATTTTAATTTTTTATTTGAAGGATACAAGGGCTTCAAAACGGAACATTATTAACAGATACCGTATCATAGAAAGGGGTGGATCTTTTGCTTATTGCTTACCTTTCGTATATGCTGCGTTCAGCTTTAATAATATTTGGCAATCTCCTGAAAAAAGGGTTTCGCCCGCCTGACTATGTTGTTTTTACCCTCCATGGCTCTTATCCCGACCTGAGCCAGCCACCGGAGGGCTTTTTGCAAAAAATGGTGAAAGCCCGGATGAAAAGTTTGCAGGAACTGGAAAATGATTTTGGGATAGTGGGAAAGATCCCCACTGTTAAGGGCATAATCCTAAAACTGAGCAGTCCTACCCTTTCCCTCTCCCAGGTTCAGTCTCTGACAGAAATGATCAAGGAGCTCAAGGCCAGGGGTAAAGAGGTGATCATCTGGTCAGCTTTTTATGATACCCATACATATTTTCTGGCAACGGCCGGGGATCGTATCCTGTTACAAAAGGGCGGTATAATCTATACGCTGGGCTTTGCCAAGGAACAGTTGTCCATGAAAAAAGCCCTTGACTGGTGCGGCATAGAGTTGGATGTGGTCCGGGTAAGCCCCTACAAATCAGCCCTTGATCCCTTTATCCAGACGGACATGTCTGAAGAGGTAAAAAATATGATCGGGTGGCTGCTAGATTCTTATTATGAGCAACTTGTGCGGGCCATTGGCCGGGGACGCAACCTTGAGGGAGAAAAAGTGCATGATCTGATTAAAAAAACGCCCCTTTTCGGCGAGGAAGCAGTAGAAGCAGGGGCAGTGGACCACATTGTCAATGCTGAAGAACTTCCCAAGTTACTTGGGAGCAAGGATAAACCAGTGCTTCTTTCCAGCTGGGCAGAATGCAGCAGACGATTTCCCCGCCCTTTGCCGTCCCCGCCTGGAAAATGTATTGCCGTTCTGCGGATACAGGGCAATATAGTGGAGGGGAAAAGTCAGCGTCCTCCCACCCGGCCGCCTATTCCCATTCCCTTCCTCTTCAATGAACAAACCGGTGATCTGAGCTTTGTGCAGCAGGCCCGTATGGCCATCAGGGATAAGCGAGTTCGCGGGGTCTTGCTCTACATCGATTCGGGAGGTGGCTCGGCATCAGCCTCGGAGGCTATCACATCCATATTGAAACAAGTAGCTGCCCAAAAACCTCTGGTTGCCATGCTGGGCTCCATGGCAGGCTCCGGAGGTTATTATGTGGCTACTCCCGCTTCCTTTATTGTGGCCCAACCCGGGACCCTTACCGGTTCCATTGGTGTAATTTCCGCCAAAATAGTGAACTCCCGTTTTCTGGAGCGGATCCTTTTCAACCGTGAAACCATCCGGCGGGGGCAAAATGACCTTTTTCGCTCCCCCGAAGAGCCTTTTACGGAGGAAGAGAGGAAAAAGGTATGGCAATACATCAGGCACGTCTATGAGCTTTTTGTCCAACATGTTGCCCACAGTCGGAATTTGAGTCCTGAAGCCGTAAACCAGGTTGGAGACGGCAAGGTGTGGACCGGGGAACAGGCCCTCGAACACGGGCTTGTGGATAAACTGGGCGGGTTGGAAGCGGCCCTTTCCAAGCTGCGCAAACTGGCCAACCTGCCTCCCAATACTCCCCTTATTGAGATTCCCGTTCCCAGGTGGGAGACAGCGCCCCTTACCACCACCTCGGACTGGCTCCATTATGCCCTGAGTTGTATGGACCAAATCAAAAAAAGCCCCGTTTTGATGGCAGGCCCCCTGTACTTTCACCAGCCATGGAAACGGTAAGGACATACGAAATGGCCTGAATTGATGCCCTGCTGGTTTGACAGAAAAATAAAATTTTAATACAATTAAAGATAAGTGGTTCAATTTAAGGATATGCGAATTGGGCCAAAACCAAGCTTAATTTTAAGGAGGAGCGTATGAATTATACGGCAATAAAGTATGAAATTAATGACGGCATCCTTATTCTGAGGCTTAACAGACCGGATAGAATGAACGCCGTAAATGAAGAAATGTATTCTGAGATTGCACATCTGCTCCATCAATACAGGGAGGACGATAGTGTTCGCGCAGTCGTCCTCACCGGTTCGGTGAGAATCAAGGATGGCAAGGAAAAGCAGGCCTTCTGCGCGGGCGCGGATTTGAAAAAACATTCTGCAGGCGAACGCACCCATGGCCAAAAAAGAAATTACATCGAGCAAGCCCACGAAGCGACACGTCTTTTGTATACTTATCCCAGGCCTGTCATTGCTGCCGTAAACGGACCTGCCCGGGGTGCCGGTGCGGAGATGGCTTTTGCCAGCGATTTTATAATTATGTCTGATGAAGCCACCATCGCCTTTCCCGAAACGGGACTTGGCACTTTCGTGGGTGGGGGTGTCACCCTGCATCTTCCCCGCATTGTAGGGCTGATGAAAGCAAAGGAGCTAATTTATACGGGCAGGGTCCTGGACGGGTTGGCGGCATTTGAGTTGGGCATAGCACTCTACTCTTACCCCATGGAAATATTCATGGATAATGTCATGGAATTTGCTGCCACTATTGCCCGCAAGGCCCCCATTTCCATAGCTATGGCGAAGAAGCATTTGCACAGATCCGGCAAACTTGATCTTGAAACGGTGCTTCAACTGGAGGCCGATGCCATACTTGCCTGCATGGATACGGAGGACTGGCAGGAGGGGGTTAATGCCTTCGCGGAGAAAAGAAATCCGGTTTACAAGGGGAGATAACCATGTATTTAGACAGAATCTTCAAAGCTGAATCAATAGCAATTATCGGCGCCTCAAAAGACGAGACAAAGAGGGGTTACCAGGCCATTAAGACCCTGCAGGATGAAGGTTATGAAGGTTTTATTTATCCCGTTAATCCAAAGGAAACAACTATTCTTGGACTCAGATGTTACAGATCCGTTAAGGAGATCCCGGGAAAAATTGACCTGGCCCTCATCACCACCCCTGCCCACACTTTGAAAAATATACTTGCTGAATTAGGTGACAAAAGAGTGGCGGGAGCAGTGGTCATCGCCGGGGGGTTCGGTGAGCTGGGAGAAGAAGGGAAATGTTTTGAAGAGAATATAGTCGAAGTAGCCAGGGAAAATAATATACGGCTTATCGGTCCAAACACATCAGGGATGATAAATGTAAATAAGGGCCTCAACCTGGTGGGGCTACAAAATGTACCCCAGGGCAAAATTGCACTCCTTACCCAGAGCGGCAACATGGCCCTCACACTGATTACTGAAGCGGGCCTCAAGAGCCAGATGGGATTTAACTATTATGTGGGCGTGGGTAATGAAGCGGATTTAAAGTTTCACGAATACCTGGAATACTTTACGGAGGACCCTGACACGCAGGTTATCCTGATGTACGTTGAAGGTCTCCGGGAAGGACGTAAGTTTCTCCAGCAGGCAAGCAGAACATCCCAGGTAAAGCCAATAGTCCTTTACAAAAGCGGAAGATCCGCCAAGGGAAGCAAGTCCGCGGGTTCACACACGGGAGCGCTGGCGGGCATTTCGGAGGTATCCAGTTCTGCCTTTAAAAGGGCAGGCATCATCAGCGTGGAGCATTCCGACGAGATGTTTCCTGTGGCCGAATCACTAGCCCTGCTGCCTATATTAAAAGAAAACTCCATCGCCATTCTTGCGGACGGAGGTGGACATGCCACTATAGCAGCCGACTATCTCACCGAGTTGGGCATTAAAATGCCCGATCTGGAAGCGGAAACCAGGCAAAAGCTTGCCGCCCTTCTTCCCGCCAATGCTTCACTGGCCAATCCCATTGATGTGGCGGGGGGCACGGACCAAAACCCGGCTATTTTCGCTGACTGCGCTGAAATTTTATTAAGTGACCGGAATATACACGGACTCCTGGTGGTGGGGCTTTTTGGTGGTTACGGCATCCGCTTTGCCAAAAAGCTGGCTTTCATGGAAGAGGACGCCGCCCACCGCATGGGAAAACTGGTAAGGAAAACCAGCAAACCCATCGTGCTTCACAGCCTTTACAATTTTGCCAAACCCCATTCGCTGGATCTTTTACGATACTACAATATTCCCGTATATGATTCCCTGGAGATCGCCTGCAAATGTGTTGAGGCTCTTTCCATTTATGGTTCTTACCGCCGGGAATCCCATGCAGAAAGCCATTTTCAATTTAACTGGGGAGCGAAGGCTATCCCGGAAGGCCAGGCAATTATTGACAATGCCCTTATGGAAGGCAGGAGGGCTCTGCTGGAACACGAAGCTAAAGAACTGTTAAGACTGCAAGGCGCACCCGTTTCCATGGACCGCCTGGCCGTTAATGAAGACGAGGCGGTAAAAATCGCTGCCGATCTCGGTTACAACGTGGCCATAAAAATAGTATCGCCGGATATACTGCACAAATCCGACGCTGGAGGCGTGAAGCTGAGACTTAAAAACGAGCAGGAAGTGCGCAAAGCTTTTAAAAAAATAATGAAAAATGCAGAAGAATACAAGCCCGGTGCCGACATCAAAGGATGCATCGTCTCACGCATGTCCGGCGAGGGGGTAGAGGTTATCATCGGCACAAAAATTGACGATCAGTTCGGACCCATTGTCATGTTTGGCCTGGGGGGTATTATGGTGGAAGTGGTAAAGGACGTCTCCTTCCGGGTGCTTCCTGTTTCCGAATACTGGGCCGCCTCTATGCTAAATGAGATCAAATCAGCGGCAATCCTCGATGGTGTGCGGGGGCGTCCGCCCTGTGACAAGCAGGCCATTGCCAAACTGATCCAAAAAGTTTCGGAACTCATCGAGGCCTATCCGTTAATCCACGAAATGGATCTTAACCCGGTAATAGTTCATGAGGACGGCCTCACCATAGTGGATGCCAGGATCATTCTCAGTGAGGAAAATGTTGAAAGGAAAAAAAGGCTCTCCCTATGCCTGACGGAAACCCGGAGTCTTACCGAAAAAAGGTGAATAGTTAATTAAATACTCTGGGAAAAGCCACGTGTAAGGAGGGGGACGGTTCTAAAGTGTTAGTGTTTAACACAAAAGAACCGTCCCCCCGTTTGTCCTGAAAAAATGTTTATTGCCGGGATGCTTGCCTGAACTCCTTTTCCATTAGCCTGAACACCGTTAACTTGTCTTCCATATTTTCGGGCTTATACAGGCAAACATTTATCTGCAAACATAAATACCCCTCGGGAGCGTCACGCTGGCAAACATCAAACTCTTCATCAAAAATGATATGCAGCATTAAATAGCCCTTGTCAAACTTCCGGTAGACCTTATTAAGGATATCAGATAAGGCATTTATACCGCTTGCCTTGCAAAAAAACTTAATATAGGGGATATCATAAATTTCATGCTTAATATGGCCTTCACAACTGGATATGGTCTCTAGATAGGCGGTTCTATTCATAGCCTCCACAACAGGCCCAATGTTATGGTCTATTTTTCCTGCCTCCAAGTTCAAGACTCCTCGCGCTTTTAATCCATCTGGTCCGGCATTGCCCTTAGTGTAACTGTAATTGTTATTTCTTCCTGCCCACGCATCAGGGCAATATCCATCGTTTGCCCCACATCCGCATTACGAAGCATTTCCTGTAATTGTCCGCTTTCTTCTATATTGTTGCCATTTATGGCAATAACAACATCAAGGGGCATGATTCCCCCAGTGTCTGCCGGACTTCCGGCTATTACATCCCGGATTAATACGCCCGCTTCCACGTGAAGGGAGAAACGCTCAGCATCCAGGGGGGTAAGGGTGCTTAAATAGACTCCCAGCCACGGCCGTTCCACCCTGCCCCTCGTGATAAGGTCCCGGGTAATTTCTTTTACCGTATTGGAGGGGATGGCAAAACCCATTCCCTCCACCCCGGGAAATAATATCTTGGCTGTGTTGATACCCATAACCTGCCCATAAATATTCACCAGTGCACCACCGCTATTGCCCTCATTGATGGCTGCATCGGTTTGCAGGAAGAGGAAAAATTGTCCCTGGATCGTGATAGAACGTTCCCGGGCACTGAGCACGCCCAGGGTTACTGTTTGTTGAAAGTCAAGACCAAGTGGATTTCCTATGGCAATGGCCGGTTCCCCAACGCGCAGTTCATCTGAATCAGCAAGTTCAGCAGCGGGAAGACCATCCCTTTCTATTTTCAGCACCGCCAGGTCCGTGGGTGGATCGGTGCCAACAACAGTGGCTGCCAGTTCATCTCCCGAGCCCAGTGTGACTATCAATTCCCGTGCATTTTCGATAACGTGATAGTTGGTTACGATATAACCATTTTCATCAATGATAACGCCTGAGCCCGCACCCCGTTCCTGTAAACTGCTGCGCCCCAGGGAATCGGTGAACAGGGCAAAATTGCTGATGCCGACCACAGAAGGCATTACCTGCTCAGCGGCGTTAACTATGGCCATATAATAGCTTTCAACTTCGGGAGGGACGTCCATGATCTGTCCAGTATCATCTTGCTCCTGATCAGGCATGGGGAGCGTTTCCGGCATGTCATTTTCCCGGGGAAGCACACCACAGGCCTGTTGGGAAAAGATGGTTGTCATAATGATACCACCCAAAAGCAAACCCAGGATCATACCCTTCCAAAACTGAGCACGCTTCACCGGTCGCTTCTTAAATAATTCATTATCGTAATAATTCAACTGTGTTCACCTCTTTAAATAAATAGCAGGAAAACAGTGGTAAATTAATTAAATCTTATCACATGCAGTGCTCAGAAATAAATACAAACCTTACTCAAATATTAATGGTAATTTTACTATTTCTAATCAAAAGGGCGCTTTTTGAAAGCACCCTGCCTGCCACTGCAGACTCATGATAGCTCAATAGCTCATTAGCATATAAAAAGTAATTTACAGCGTGGTATCCAGGTAAGACCTGACATCTTCCGCCACCCTGATTCCATCTGCCATGGCCCGTACCACCAATGACTGGCCCCGGGCCATGTCACCGGCTGAAAAAACTCCGGGCATGCTGGTCATATGATGATCATCCACGCTTATATTACCCCTTTCATCACGCTCCAATCCGAGGGCATCGGCCAGCGGATCGGGACCGGGGCCAACAAAGCCCAGGGCAAGCAAAACAAGCTCCGCGTCCAGGGTGAAATCAGTATTTTCCTTCTCTGCCGGAATGAAACACCCTTCTTTTTTTACCCATTCTACCTCGGCACAGTGTAAGCGTGTCACATTGCCCTCTTTATCGCCTTCAAACTTTTTAGTGGTAATACACCAGTAGCGTATGCCCCCTTCTTTATGGCTGCTTGACTCACGATCAATCTGGGGCCAGAGTGGCCAGAGGTTATCCCCGGTGCGCCCTTCCGGGGCCCTTGGCATAATTTCTACCTGGTAAACCTGCCGGGCTCCCTGGCGCAGGGCTGTGCCAAGGCAATCGGAACCCGTATCACCACCACCGATGATTACCACGTTCTTATCTTTTGCAGTAATATCTTCGCCCAATGCCAGGGGTTCACCAACAATGCGCTTGTTCTGTGCTTTTAAAAATTCCATGGCAAAATATATACCTTGCAGGTTCCGTCCCGGTATATCCAAATCGCGGGATTTTTGTGCACCGCCTGTTAAAATTACTGCTGAAAATCGTTTTTGCAAATAATTAAAAGAGATATCGCTGCCCACTGTCACGCTGCATTCAAAGGTGATCCCCTCTTCTTTCATGATTTTAATCCGGCGTTCAATAACATCTTTTTCCAGTTTAAAGTTGGGGATCCCGTACATGAGCAATCCCCCGGGGTAAAAATCCTTTTCAAAGACGGTCACCTTAAAACCTTCTTTGTTCAACCGGTCTGCTGCAGCAAGGCCACAGGGGCCCGATCCAATCACCGCAATACTATCGCTGCGGCGCTTTAAAGGCGGTCGTGGTGTGACCCAGCCTTCAGCAAAGCCTTTTTCAATAATCATTTTTTCCAGTTGGCGAATGGTGACCGGTTCTTCGTTGATGCCCAGTACACAAGAACCTTCACACAGTGCCGGGCAAATGCGTGCCGTAAATTCGGGAAATGGATGGGTAACCAAAAGCATCTCCAAGGCGTCCTGCCAGCGGCCCGCATTGACCAATTCATTTGTCTCGGGAATAATATTGGCAAGGGGACAGGCATAGCCATGGCAGAACGGTGTGCCGCAGGAAAAACAGCGTTCTGCCTGTTGCTTCGCCTCATCCAGCGTCAGCATCTTCTCCACTTCTCTGAAATCGGTGAGGCGTTCTTGAATATCCCGGTAACCGGGCTCTTTCCTTGTCGTTTGCTGATCCATGTTTGCAGCCATCTCCAGTCTCCCGTAATTCTTAGTGTTCTTGCGGTAAAGCTCTTTCCACAGCCTCATCTTCCCTGCTCATTTTACCCAAAACCCGCCTGTATTCCATGGGGAATACCTTGACAAAAAAGGGCAGGCATTCGTGCCAGTGATCAAGGATATATGAAGCCCTGGGGCTGTCCGTATATTTGAGGTGATTTTCAATTAAGGTGCGCAACTCCAGTATATCTTCTTGCTCTGATACGGTCTCAAAGTCGATCATATCAAGGTTGCAGTTTCGATCCAGGATGCCCGATTGGTCATAAACATAGGCAATTCCCCCACTCATTCCCGCACCGAAATTTACCCCCGTGGGGCCAAGGATTACAACCCGCCCTCCGGTCATGTACTCACATCCGTGGTCACCAATCCCTTCAACCACAACTTTTGCGCCACTGTTGCGGATCGCAAATCGTTCACCAACCCGCCCGTTGGCATATAACTCACCTGCAGTAGCACCATAAAGGAGCACGTTGCCGGCAATAATATTCTGGGCAGGATCATAATCGCCGCCACTGAAAGGTTTGATTACGATTTTTCCCCCGGAGAGCCCTTTGCCCAGGTAGTCATTGGCTTCACCCTCAAGGTTAAGGGTCATACCCTTTGATGCAAAAGCACCGAAACTTTGTCCGGCCGATCCGGTGAAATTAAGCGTAATGGTATCGTCAGGCAGTCCTTTATTGCCACATTTCTGGGCGATAAGGTTGGATATAATCGTGCCTACGGTGCGATTGCGGTTATAAATTGGCGCATTAAGCACCACCGGCTCGCCTGTTTCGATGGCCCTTTCAACCTGTGGTAAAAGCTCATAGTCCAGGGCTTCTTCCAGATTGTGAACCTGGGATATGGTGCAGCGGCGTTCCTCGTCCTTCGCCACCGACAGGCACAGAATGCGGCTGAGATCAACTTTGCCGGCTTTCCAGAACTCTAAGGCTTCGTTTTGTTCCAGTAAATCTGCACGTCCCACCAGCTCGTCAACAGTTCTCACGCCCAGTTCCGCCATGATCGTGCGCAATTCTTCGGCGACAAAGAACATGAATCTTTGCACATATTCCGGTTTGCCGGAGAAGCACTTGCGCATTTCTTCATCCTGTGTGGCCACTCCCATGGGACAACGGTTGGAATGGCAATCGCGCATCATAACGCAGCCCAGGACTACCAGTGCCGCAGTGGCAAATCCAAATTCTTCTGCTCCGAGCATTGCAGCCACAGCTACATCGCGCCCCGTTCTTAAACCACCATCAACCTGCAATCTGACACGGCTGCGCAAGCCGTTTAGAATAAGTGTATGGTGCGTTTCTGAAAGGCCCAGTTCCCAGGGAACGCCGGCGTGCTTGATTGATGAAAGGGGTGCGGCAGCTGTGCCCCCATCGTAGCCGCTGATCAAAATCATATCGGCATGCCCCTTTGCCAGTCCGGCAGCAACCGTTCCCACCCCAACCTCGGAAACAAGCTTTACGGAAATCCTGCTCTTTGGATTGGCATTTTTCAAATCGTAAATGAGCTGGGCAATATCTTCAATAGAGTAAATATCATGGTGGGGCGGCGGCGAAATCAGTGTCACCCCCGGAGTAGAATGCCTGACCCTGGCAATCATTTCATTGACCTTATGGCCGGGCAACTGGCCCCCTTCCCCGGGCTTGGCACCCTGGGCAATTTTAATCTGGATCTCCTGGGCATTTGCCAGGTATTCTGCCGTTACCCCGAAACGTCCGCTGGCCACTTGCTTTACGGCGCTGCAAGCGTTTTCACCACCGGGAAGGGGTTTATATCTCCGGGGATCTTCCCCCCCCTCGCCCGTATTGCTCTTTCCACCCAAGCTGTTCATGGCCATGGCCAGGGTGTAGTGGGCCTCGGGACTGATGGAACCGAATGACATGGCCCCGGTAGCAAAGCGTTTTACAATTGCTTTAGCCGGTTCCACTTCCGAAAGAGGAACTGCAGCAGTATTTTTAAAACTTAGTAAGCCGCGCAGTGTGGCTTGGTTTTTCATTTGGTTGTTAACCAGTTCTGCATATTCCCGGTATTTATTTACTTCATTGGTTTGGACCGCATGCTGCAGCAGGCTTATCGTCTGGGGTGTCCAGGCATGTCTTTCTCCGTCCATCCGAAAAGCGTAATGCCCTCCCGCAGGCAATAATCTAATCGTATCAACATTGTCCACCAATTGACGATATGCAGCGTGGCGCATATTCACTTCGTGGGCTATTTCATCCAGGCCGAGGCCCTGGATACGGGAGCTTGTCCCCTCGAAATAGCGGTTTATTAATGTGTCGTTTAACCCCACTGCTTCGAAAACCTGCCCGTTGCGGTAACTGCGCAGGGTAGAGATCCCGATCTTGGACATGATCTTCAGGATTCCTTTGCGTAAAGCCTTCACATAGTTTTCCATGGCCTGCTGAGATGAAACAACCCTGCCAAGCAATCCTTTCTCCGCCAGATGAGCTATGGATTCAAAGGCCAGGTAGGGGTTAATTGCTGAAGCACCGTAACTGAGGAGGAGGGCCATATGCATTACTTCACGGGCTTCGGCGCTTTCAACAAGGATGCCGATACCGGTGCGGAGCCGCTTTTCCACCAGGTGCCGGTTAACCGCCGCCACGGCAAGCAGGGAGGGTATGGGCGCCATTTCCTCTTCCAGATTGCGATCTGAGAGTACAATGAGGCCATGTCCCCTTGTAACAGCTTCCTCCGCCTGCCTGCAAATATGGTCCAGGGCTTGTTCGAGCTGGGAGCCATTACCTCCGGCTGGAAATTGTATTTTCAACCGGGCACTTTTAAAGCCCCGTTCCTCCAGGCTGCACAACCTGCTTAAATCTTCATTTGAGAGGATTGGATGGCTCAGTTTAATCAGGTGAGCATGCCTGGGAGATTCGGTCAATATATTATCGGCACAGCCGATAAAGGTCATGAGGGACATGACAAGTTCTTCACGGTAGGGATCGATGGCCGGATTGGTTACCTGGGCAAAACATTGTTTGAAATACCAGAAAAGGAGCTGCGGTTTTTCTGAAAGGACTGCCAGGGGTTGGTCCGCACCCATGGAACCCACCGGTTCCTCGCTGTCAACAGCCATTGGTTTTAAGATGAGATTAATATCTTCGCGGGTGTAACCAAAAAGTTGCTGAGCCCTGAAAAGGGCATCTCCGTCAACTTTAAGGGGCGCCATGGCATTGAAAAATCCATGAATATTGATCTGGTTTTCCTGCGTCCAGCGCCGGTAAGGCTGGCGACGGGCCAGCCTCATTTTCAATTCTGTATTTTTAAGTAATCTCCCCTTGTCAAGATCGACTAAAAGCATTTCACCCGGCCGCAACGCACCCTTTTCTTTCACTTCATTTGCCCCTATATTAATAACACCGGCCTCGGAGGCAAATACCATGAATCCCGATTTGGTTAAAGTATAACGTGCCGGGCGCAGACCATTCCGATCAAGGAGAGCCCCCACGCGGCGGCCATCTGTAAAGACCACTGCAGCAGGACCGTCCCACGGTTCCATGATTCCGGCATGGTATTCAAAAAATCCCCGCAGATCGGGACCAATTGGATATTTTTCACCCCAAGCCTGGGGAATAAGCATAGCCATGGCATGATCAATGGATCTCCCACCGTTATAAATAAGTTCAAGGGCATTGTCAAGGTTGGCGGAATCGCTGGTATCAGCCTCTAGAACGGGCAAAATCTTTTGCACATCATCACCAAACAGTTCCGATTCCAAATCCCGCTCGCGGGAGGCCATCCAGTTACGGTTGCCCCGCAGGGTATTGATTTCACCATTATGGCACAGATAACGAAACGGCTGGGCCAAAGGCCAGGAGGGAAAGGTGTTGGTACTGTAACGTTGGTGTACAATAACAAAAGCACTTTCCATCATTTCATCGGTGAGATCGGGGTAAAACTGTTCCACCTGCCCCGGCATGAGTAAGCCTTTGTACACAATGGTGCGGCAGGAAAGGCTGGGCACATAAAAAAAGTCAGGTTTCTCATATAGTGCTGCAGTTTCACGTTCTGACTCCTTACGAATTATATACAGCTTTCTTTCCAGATCTGTTTCACACAGTCCACAGCCATCGATAATGCACTGACGGATAAAGGGCATTTCCTGTAAAGATATGCCACCCAGGACCTTCGGATCGACAGGAACATCACGCCAGCCCAGGAAGCGCAAGCCGGCCTGAACTATGGATTGCACCATGGCATCACAGCAGTTTTCCCTTGCCCTTTCATTATTGGGAAGAAAAACCATCCCAATCCCGTATTGGCCAGTTGCCGGGAGCTGCCAGCCTTTTTCGTCACAGACTTTACGAAAGAAGCGATCCGGAATCTGGAACTGCAAACCGGCACCATCACCGGTCTCGTTGTCTGCACCGGTTGCCCCGCGATGCAGCAGATTCTTTAAAACGTCCACACCGCTGCGAATAATGTTATTTGTTTTTTCACCATTGATGTTGACCAGAAACCCCACGCCACAGGCATCGTGTTCCCTGGACGAATCATACATTCCCTTTGCTAACAGCTTTTGCTTTTTGTTGTAATGCTCCATTTAAGATCACCCTGTCCCTTAAAAACGGTAATGTAACAATAAATATTATTCTATAAAATGACCTTTATTTCCTTTAAATTTATTTACACTTTCGTGGCCAACCGGTCCCTAGTACTTTTATAAAGAACCTACTTAACAATCGTTAATCCTTTTTTCGACTGTGGGGCCCAAAGCTCAAGATACCGAAAACAAACCAGCCAATCATGAGGCCGGTGACACCGATAAGCACGGGCACCGGCCCGAACTGGTAGATCAACGGCAGCGATGCCGCGGTAAACAGGCCGCCACCGACGATTGGTTCGAAGAGCAGCTGTTTGTAGCCAAATGCTTCCATGGCACCAGCTTTGCCCATGGGATCGCTCATGCGTACAAGCAGCAGGCCGATGACGGTCATACCCATTCCCTGCCCAAAATTGGCAAGACCGTTTTGCATCCAGTCTTTGGGAAACATGAGGCGGGCCAGTACGATGAGGCCGAAGGTGTTCCATAAGATGCCACCCGCCGCAAGGATGAGGAACGGTCCCATAT
>SLRC01000090.1 GCA_007131175.1 Syntrophomonadaceae bacterium | reverse complement strand
CTATCATTGGTGATGTAATTGAAAAATGTTCTTTTTAAAGAATTTGACAGGCAGCTCAGCTTGTTTACTCCCCTCCTGGATCAAGGTTATACCACCATACGCATACTCAACTGCCCTGGTAACAGGGAAGTAATTATTACTTGTTCAAGGGAGTGGGATAATTTAAAATGGAGTCAGTATATGAAAGAATTTGACTGTGACTCCACTTATGGGCGTACTATGGAGGCGCTTAATCATACGGAAACCATGGCATTATATGAGCGTGCCGGTCTTGCCCATTATATTGAGAGCATATGTGCAGAAGTCAAAAAAAGTGGTATTGAAAGAATCGAAGCCTGGGTATTAAGGGAACACGACATACGGTTTTTCCATGTGGTAGATTCAAGTTTTCCCGGTTTAAAAAACAGGCGCCATCCCATTCGCGTAGGTGCCACAAGGCGTTATGACCCCACCATACCTGAAGCTGACATCATTTTGGAAGCTATTAAAATGGCCAGGGCGATGTCACTGAAAAGTGCCGCTGCCCGTTTGCCTTACGGGGGCAGTAATAATGTGATTGTTGCCCGCCCAATTGATCAAAGCAATGGAGATATTGTTGGATTTTTGGCGTACTCCATTGACAGGACCCGTTCCCTGTCTGGTCCTGATATGGGAATTGGGCCCGGTATTGTTGATATTATTAACGACAGGTATACCCCTAATATAAGGGGTGGGACCAAAAGCAGCGTTGGACTTGGAGGACCATTAACAGCCTACGGGGTAATGCTTGCCTTAAAAGTGGCATGTGAACATGTATTTGGCACAGCGTCAACTGCCGGTCTTGCAGTGGCTGTTATGGGTGTGGGATCAGTGGGGAGGGCTATCTGTGAACTTTTATTGGCAGAGGGAGCATCTCTCCTGGTTGCTGATATACTTGAAGAACCGGTGCAAAAACTGTTGCGTGACTACCCCTCAGGGCAAGGGTTTAATATCAAAGTTGTTAATCCTGAAGAGATTCTAAGTCATGCAGTGGATGTTTTTATTCCAGTATCTGCAGGTGGAGTTATCAGTGAGAATGTTATAGAGGAACTTAAGTGTAAAATGATTATCGGTTCTGCCAACAACGTTTTGGCTGCCGCCGGTGAAGCAGCAGAATTGAGGCTGGCAAAAATGCTGCATGAAAAGGGTATCTTTTATCAGGTGGAATGGGTACACAATGTTGGAGGCATCCTGTCAGCGATTGAAGGCTATATCAGCGATGACAAAGCGACTGCAGATGATGTGCGGCGTATTATTGAAAATGTGATCCCTGCAGCAACCCGGAAAAATATTGAATTGGCTGACGCCAGAGGCACATTTCCTACAGCCGTGGCCTACGATGAAGCCCACAGAAGATTCAGGAAAGAGCAGGGCTGATTTGAAGAAGCATGTGAAGCTTGAGCAAACCAAGCAAAATCAGTAATTTTAAGCTCCGCGCTGCTTACGGGGAGCATTCTTAGAAGTGTATCGGCTTATTCCATAGAATATGGGGAAAAAGGGGGTGATGTACCAGCCACAAGCTGGGTCATATATGATGTGTCGTTAATGAATCATGCTTGGTATTTAGGTGATTTCCAAAAGGTTTAAATTGCTAACACCAAAAGAAGGGGGCATAAAAAGATGAGATTTTTATCTGTTAAAAATGCTTGGAAAGTTACGGCTTTAATGCTGGCAATAATGTTGCTTGCTTTTAGTGTCGTGGGGTGCGGCGGCGGACAACAGGCAACGAATGGTCAAGCAAACGGTGGAGAACAAGCTCCGGAACAAACTCCACCTCAGGAAAGCATTGTATGGGTTTTTGGCCACTTAGCTTCACCGGATCACCCTTATCAAAAGGCTGCTGAAGTTTTCCGGGACAAACTGGACGAATATACTGATGGGGTAATTAAACTGGATATTAAAGGTGCCGGGGCGCTGGGAGACGAGGCCTCCATGCTGGAGCTTTATAAGACAGGGGATATGCAGGCAGGCATACAGTTTTCCGGCTCTGTTGCTGCCGTGGCTGAACAATTCGGCTTTCTGGCCATTCCTTTCTTGTTTGATTCCTATGAACACTGGGAATCGGTTATGCATACTGAGGAAGGACGGGCTTTTTGGAATGACATATTGGCCCAGGAGAGGGCAGGCTTCAGAGTTGGGGCAATAGGCACAGAAGGGACACGGAGTATATACTCCAAGGAGCCCATAACGACAATTGAAGATTTTTCAGGCCTCAAGATGCGCATCCCTGAAAATCCAATTATGGCGACGGTATGGGGTTCGCTGGGGTGCATCCCTGTATCCTTACCTTTTGCCGATGTTTACAGCGGACTACAGGCGGGCTTGATCGATGCAAGTGAAAACTCACCAACAGGGTATACACATTTTGCACACCAGGAAGTTGCCAAGTACTATCTTTTAACCAGGCATGAGGTTTCAGCTGCCTGGATGATGGTTGCGGACAATGCTTATGAAGCCCTTTCACCAGACCTCCAGCAAAAGGTGGACCAGGCCCTGGCGGATGTACAGGTGGAGTGGTTGCGCATTGCCAAAGAGGCAGAGTTGGTAAAGCAAGACCAGCTTGAAACAGAAATGGGTGTAACGATTACCGAGCCATCTCCGGAACTTTTGGACCAGTTAACAGGGATTGTCATGCCTGTTGTTGAGCAGCTGGCTGAGGAAAGAAATATGCTGGAATTTTTTGAACTGGTAAACGCAAGGCGGTAACTGAAAGAGATAAAATAATCGGGCGGCTGCGGCTTTAAACAGTTAAAGCCGCCTGGTTAATTGTATCGCAGAGGGTTGGCTTTTAGGGAAAGGTGTATGAGGTGAGAGCTATGGTTAATCAATTGCTAAACGGGCTCACAATGTTAAACAACATACTGGAAAAGATTTTGATTGCTGTAGGCTTGTTATGTTTGGTAACTTTTGTCAGCATAACGGGAGCAGAGGTGTTTTCACGCTATTTATTAAGCCACAGTATCCATTGGAGTAATGAGATTGCCAGGTTAACCTTCCTCTGGTCGGTTTACCTGAGTGCTGCAATTGGTTTTCGTTACCGGGAGCATTTGGTTTTGGATTTAATTCAGTTCCCCCCGGGATCGTGGCTGGCAAAAGGTCATGAGGCGGTAATATTATCTCTGAGCTTCTTATTTGTGATGTTGTTTGCTGTTATCGGTGTTATTACAATCCAGGCTGATATAGCCAGGTTCTATGCTATTACCAGAATTTCTTATAACTGGGGTTATGCCTCCCTGGCAGTGATGGGATTTGCGGGGGTTCTTTTTATGCTGGAAGTTATACTGAATAAAATTATGGGAAGAGAACAAAAAACACTTTCAGAAAGCAAGTGATATTTGTATATATATTAGCTAAAAGGATGATTATATGGCACAGGAATACATTGCCTTATTGTTATTATTAGGATTCTTTATCTTAATTGCTTTTAGGATTCCCGTTGCTGTTGCCCTGGGTATGGTTTCCTTTACCGGTATAGTTTTAGACGGCCTTAATGTTGTTAACTATGTAACGCAGATGTACCGTGGCCTGGATATGTTTACCGTTTTGGCCATACCCTTTTTCCTCATCACTGGTTTTCTTGCTTCATCCACGTCTGTGGCAACCCGGTTGTTGGATCTGTCTGTGCTTCTGGTGGGCAGAGTCAGGGGGTGCCTCGGTCATATTAACGTGGTGGTGAGCATGATTTTTGCAGGAATATCAGGCTCTGCCACTGCGGACACATCGGGTATCGGGTCAGTACTTATTCCCATGATGGTGAGGCGTGGATACCCGGCAGCATACAGTGCGGCTATTACTGCCATAAGCTCAACAATAGGCAGTATTATACCGCCCAGCATTCTCATGATCATTTACGGCGCATATGCAAATGTATCCGTGGGGGCCATGTTCCTGGGAGGCTTTGTGCCGGGCATTATGGTTGGTGCAGGTGCAATGATTGTCAATTATGTGTATGCCCGGCGCCAGGGTATTGATATAGGGGAGGCTGCTGCTTGCTTTGTTGGAGCTGGTGCCGGCAGCCAGGGTTCAATTGATTCTGGCAGTTTTCCGTATGCAAACCGTTTCCAAGACAAGTTAAGGATAGTTTTGCGGGCTTTACCCCCCGCTGCTATACCTTTAATTATCATACTGGGAGTTACGGGTGGTGTTTTTACAGCAACGGAAGCGGGTTTTGTAGCACTTTTCTATACGCTTATACTGCTCATGCTTGTTTACCGGGAGATAAGCCCAGGGCGCCTGCTCATCATCTTAAGGCAATCCCTGCTTTTTTATGCCCTGCCCCTGCTTGCTGCCGCTTCAGCTGTTCTGTTTGGATGGGTTCTAACTTACTATGGCCTGGGGGAAGCGGTTAGAAACATGGTGGAAACCCTTGATATTCCCGCGTGGGCCTTTTTGCTTCTGGTAGTTGCCATCTTTTTGATCGCAGGAACTTTCCTTGACGGGTTCCCCGCTATTGTCCTTTTTTCTCCAATGTTGCTTAAAGCTGCATATACCCTGGGTATTCACCCGGTACAGCTTGGATTAATTACGGTACTCACATTGGCTGTTGGTTTGACAACCCCTCCCTATGGGCTGTGTTTATTGATCGCCGGTAAGCTTGCCAAGGTTGATGTAAGTAAAACTTTGCTACCCATGCTCCCTTTCTGGACTGTGACCCTTGGTGTCATCATTCTCTGTATTTTTTTCCCAGAAGTCGTTTTGTTTTTACCACGCCTTGTTTTGCCTGAGCTTTTCTAAGCATCCTCGTAAAATACCTGCAAACGATAAAATGCCCTTAAAGGGTTATATATAAATTTATGGAAAAGGAAGGGATAAGATGTCTCCAGCATCGGATTTCCGTAATGAAATGGACTTGTGCCATTTTGAGCCTCAATCCCTGGAAGAGACCCTGAAGCTTTTGCATGATATGAAAGATGATGCTGTTTTGGTGGCCGGCGGTTCGGATTTGATGCCCCGCATAAAGCAAGGGCACATATCTTCCCGCAATATTATTTTTTTAGCACGGGTGTTGGAGCTGCAACAAATAATTATGGGTGCAACAGGTGAGGTGCTCATAGGCCCCATGGTTACACACCGTGTTTTAGAAGGATCAAGCCTTGTGCAAGAAAAATGTCCAATACTGGGTGAGGCCGCATCTGTCATCGCCTGTCGCTCAATACGAAACGCAGGCACTGTTGGCGGCAATATTTGCAACGCATCACCTGCTGCTGATCTTGCCCCCCCGCTTATGGTTCTGGATGCAAGTGTGCTCATAAGCAATCCTAACGGTGAAAAAACAGTGCCCTTAACCGGTTTTTTTAAAGACCCCGGCAAAACGGTGCTTGAACCAGGCGAAATGGTTACGGCCATTGTAGTTCCACCTGTCCCCCCTGGATGGGGTGATTGTTACATGAAACTGGGTAAACGAAAGGCAATGGAGATATCAATTGTATCAGTTGGTGTGGGCCTTGTGCTCGATGAAAGCGGTGTCTGCAGTGCCGCCAGAGTGGCATTGGGTGCTGTTGGCCCTGTTCCTTTCCGGGCGATTGAAAGTGAACAGCTTTTAGCAGGAAAAAAATTAGAAGCAGAAGGTCAGGCAATTATGGACGCCGCAGAGGCGGCAGCTGAAGCAGCAGAGCCCATCGATGACATCAGAGCTTCTGCTGCTTATCGCAGAGATATGGTGGCAATCCTGACACGCCGCAGTATTGTAAAAGCTATTCAGCGTGTAAGGGGGAGATCATAATGAAAGCTGAAATTGAAATAACGGTAAATGGCCAAAAGCACACTGTTGCAGTTGAACCCCATTGGAGTTTGGCAGAAGTGATTCGCCATAAGCTGGGCCTCACAGGTACAAAAGTTGGCTGCGGTGAAGGGGACTGCGGAGCCTGTACCGTTATAATGGATGGTAAGGCAGTCCATTCTTGCATAATTCCTGCGTTTAATGCCAATGGCAAAGAAATAAAAACAGTGGAAGGCCTTGCCGACAATGGTTTCCAATCGCTGCAAACAGCCTTTCTTAAAGCCGGTGCCGTGCAGTGTGGTTACTGCACACCGGGAATGCTGATGGCTGTTGCTGCCCTGCTTGAACAAAACAGTAATCCCACTGAAGGGGAGATACGTGAGGCAATCGCCGGCAATCTGTGTCGCTGTACCGGTTATACAAAGATCATTGATGCGGTAAAGATATTTAATAAAAATCCCAACCTTAAAGCAGAAGAGCTGCATCAACTGCAAAAGGGATTGCAAGGTGACCCGGTGCAGAGTTGCCTGGGTGTTAATGTGGTGCGCAAGGATGGAGCAGCAAAAGTGACAGGGCGTGCTGTTTATGCACCTGATATAAGTTTTCCCGAAATGCTGTATGGGGCTTTGTTGAGAAGCCCCCATCCCCATGCGAGAATTTTAAAGATCGATACAACAAAGGCAAGGTCTTTGCCGGGTGTGTCTTCAGTGGTTACATTTGAAGATGTTCCGCCCGTAAAATTTGGTGTAATGCTTGAAGACCAATCCCTTTTTGCAGCAGAAAAAGTGCGCTATATTGGAGACCCGGTAGCTGCTGTGGCAGCAGAAAGCCGGAAAACGGCGGAAGCCGCCCTTCAATTAATCGAAGTGGACTACGAACTGTTGGAGCCCGTTTTTGACCCCTTGCTGGCGATGAATGATAACGCTCCCATTATTCATGAAGAGCTGGAAAATTATCAGATGGCCAGTTTTGTTGCTTCCTGGGAAGGAAAAAATCTCTCCGGGAATGTCTGTTCTCATACCAAGGTGGAGCGGGGTGATGTGGATGCCGCTTTAGGGGCCGCGGATTTTGTATTTACGGATCGATTTAAGACTCCTGCTGTGCATCAAGGCTACCTCGAACCCCGGGCCACAACAGCATCCGTGGATGTGGATGGTCGCATCACTATTTGGACCACCAATCAGAAACCTTTTACGGTAAGAGCCCTGGTTGCCGAAACCCTGGGTATGACTGTAAATAAGGTTAAGGTTGTTCCCACCTCTATTGGTGGTGCTTTTGGCGGGAAACTGGAGCCAGGTCTGGAACCTTATTGTGCCCTTTTAGCATTTAAAACTAATAAAACAGTTAATATGCTCATGTCCCGTGAGGAAGAATTTGAAACCGGCAATGCCAGGCATGCTTCAGTTATTGAAATTACCACCGGAGTAAATAAGGACGGGACGATTACAGCAAGAAAGGCGAAAGTAATTTTTGATACGGGGGCTTATTCCGGTAACGGGCCAGTTGTGGCCGGCCTTGCCACCTTACTGGTGCCCGGTCCATATCGGATAGATAATTTAAAAATTGAAGGTCATGCTGTTTATACCAACAAACAAAACTTTGGTTCTTGTCGTGGCCCGGCTTTACCGCAAAGTGTCTTTGCTGTTGAATCACATATGGATATGATTGCTGCTAAATTGAATCTGGATCCCCTTGAGTTTCGCTTAAAAAACATTGTTGAAGATGGTGATATCTCTGCTTCAGGTCAGCTGTTGAATAATGTGGGACTGAAGGATTGCTTGCTTAAAGCTGCTGAAAGCGTCGACTGGAATAAAAAGCAAGCCGGAGTGGGAAAAGGAATTGCCTGTTTTTGGTGGATGAGCGGGGGGTGGCCCGCATCTGCCGTGCTGGAGATTAATTCTGATGGAACGGTGCAGCTAATTACGGGAGCAATTGATATCGGCACTGGAGCAAAAAATACAAGTGTTCCCCAAATAGTGGCAGAAGTACTGGGGGTTCCCGTGGAGCATGTGGAAATTTTGAGCGGTGATACAGATACATGTACCTATGACCACGGGGACAGCGGCAGTCGCATGACTTATTCGGTTGGCACGGTGGCAAAGCTGGCAGCCCTTGATGCAAAAGAGCATTTAATAAAGCAGGCAGCAGAAAAGCTGGGAATTGAACCTGCGATGCTTGTTTTAGCCAACGGTGAGGCCACAATAACGGGCGATCCCCAAGGGAAAACCTTCTCCTTCAGGGAGTTGGTTAATATTGCCAGATCCCTTGGTCCAATTGTTGGCCGTGCTACCTTTAACGCGCCCCATCCACCTTTTGATCCTGCCACTGTAGAGGGGCACCCCTATCCATCGTTTCCCGCCCCCTCCTTTGGAGCGCAGGCAGCAATAGTGGAAGTTGATGAAGAGACGGGACTGGTGGATGTTCAAAAAATTGCTGCGGCACAGGACGTGGGTCGCGCCATTAATCCCCTTGGTGTGGAAGGCCAGCTGGAGGGGGGAATGGTAACGGGGATGGGTTATGCACTGGTGGAGGAGATGCTCATCAAAGATGGAAAAGTATTGAATCCTTCTTTCCGGGACTATCGCATGCCCACGGCAGCCGATCTGCCGGAACTGAAAAGTATAATTGTGGAATACCCGGCTGATACCGGTCCTTTTGGTGCCAAGGGGGTGGGTGAGCCTCCATGCGGACCCACTGCAGCCGCCATTGCCAATGCTATCTACGATTCAATAGGAATAAGGCTGCAGGAGCTGCCCCTTAATACAGAAAAAATACTGAATGAACTTAGAAATGCCAGGAAGTAATAGTCAGCAGCATAATAAAGAGTCCCTGGCCTGGATGATGTGGGGAGTGCTGTCAATCTCTTACCTGGTCGGGTACTTCCATCGCCTCTCCCTTTCTGTGGTGATGGATTACCTGATTATCGAT
>SLRC01000127.1 GCA_007131175.1 Syntrophomonadaceae bacterium | reverse complement strand
GATCCTGCGCGGGACAGCTTCGAGTATGAACTGATGGACAGGGCCCTTAAGCGGGACCTGCCCATTTTGGCAATATGCAGGGGCATGCAAATGCTGAACGTGGTGATGGGGGGAGATCTTTGCCAGGATATTATTGCCTTGCATGATTCAAAACTTACACACTGGCAGGAGCTGTGTGATGATGCAGAGCCGATCCATACCGTCGCATTAAGGGGAGGTTTGGTTAAAGATCTGTTCCGCAAAGATCAATTACCCGTTAATTCTTTCCACCACCAGTCGCTGGACAAAATCGGTAGAGGGCTTCATGTAACAGGCATTGCGCCTGACGGAATCGTGGAAGTGGTGGAAGCACCGGATTATACTTGGGTACTGGGTGTGCAGTGGCATCCCGAACTGATGTACAAATCACAGCAAGAACAGTTAATCCTCTTTGAAGCGCTGGTGCAAAAAGCGAAACAAATAAATAAAAACTTATAGTTATATACCAATAAAACGTCGTTAAAAAAAGGGGCTAACTCCCCTTTTTTTGATTTATAAAGAACACTGGTTAGCGATAATTATAATAAAGTACTGCATTGATACCTCTTATCTGGCAGGGGTTTTAAAAAATTTGGCGAATTTTGATGATTACAACTAAGCCAGTATATGTAATTGCAGTAACAGATTGCTTTCTGTGAAAGAAGAGAAAAAATGGAGCCCCTGAGTGTGGTAATACAAGTATGTTGTCATCAAAAATTATAAACAAGGGGGGATTTCTCATGAAGGTTATGGCTTTTAACGGCAGCCCACGGAAACAATGGAACACTGCGGTGATGCTTGAAAAAGCCCTCGCAGGATGTGCTTCACACGGGGCGAAAACAAAACTTGTCCATCTATATGATCTAAGCTTCAAGGGATGTATCAGCTGCTTCGCCTGCAAAACAAAAAACGGTAGATTTTACGGTAGCTGTGCAGTAAAGGATGATTTAACCCCATTATTAAAAGAAATTGAAGCAGTGGATGCCATAATTTTGGGATCACCCATTTATTTCCACTCTGTCACCGGGGAAATGAGATCTTTTATGGAACGGTTGCTGTATCCTTACATTGCGTATACCGATCCTTTCAGCACCCTTTTTCCAAGAAAGATTAAAACGGGATTTATTTATACCATGAATCGCCCGGAGGAGCAACTGCAAAAGTTTGGCTATGATCGTTACTTTATTCAGAATGAAGGATCTATGAAAATGGTATTCGGCAGTTGCGAAACAGTTTACAGTTGTGAGACGTTACAGTTTGAAGATTATGGAAAGGTAGTTTCTTCTCGTTTCGATCCTCTGAAAAGAGCAGAGCGTCACAGGGAAGTTTTCCCAAAGGATTGTCAAAAAGCATTTGACATGGGAGTCAGATTAGCCAAACACGAATAAGAAAAATGTCATAAATATGGTTAAAGTATTTTTTAGGAGGCATTATCCATGCATATACAGAAAAGAACAGATTTAATCAGAACTGCATTGGGGAAAGAGAAGGCGGACCTGGTGATTGTTAACGGCTCCCTGGTTAATGTTTATACGGGAGAATTGCTGGATGGGTATGGGATAGCTGTGCGGGGTGAGCGGATTGCCTGTGTGGGGAAGGATGTTCAGCACACGGTGGGCCCGGACACTAAAGTAATTGATGCTGCCGGGAAAACGGTTGTCCCCGGCTTTATTGACAGCCACACCCATCTCTCCATTTTCTGCCGGGCTGACGAAGTTCTCCGTTATATCGGGCGGGGTGGTACTACAACCATTGTAACCGAATTGATCGAGTTGTATTTCACCCTGGGCCGTGAGGGGATAATTGCATACCTTGATTCCTGCAAGGATCAACCCCTCAAGATTTTTGGCGTGGTTCCGCCCATGGTTTCCCTCAGCTCCAGGGCCAGGGAAAACGGCATCGATAAGGAGAAACTGGGGGAACTGCTGCAGCGGGAGGATATCCTGGGGCTGGGAGAGGTATACTGGCTTCCCGTGATCAACGGGGATGAAAAACTGCTGGGGTTGATTGAAGAGACCATAAAAGCTGGGAAGGTTGCTGCAGGACATTCTGCGGGGGCAAAAGGTCAGAAACTTGCCGCTTATACTGCTGCCGGGGTAGCGTCCTGCCACGAACCTATCACCGCCGGGGAGGCCATGGAAAGGTTGCGCCTGGGCTTATATGTGTTGGCCAGGGAGGGTGAAACACGCCGGGACCTGGAAGCCATTGCGGGGATAAATCACCAGGAGCTGGATCTGAGCCGGCTGGTCCTGGTCACAGACACGGCCTCCCTCAGGCAGATAAAGGATGAAGGTTACATGGAAGTGGTGGTGCAAAAAGCTATCGACTTGGGGTTTGACCCCATTACTTCAATTCAGATGGCCACCATCAATGCGGCCAGGTATTACCGGATGGACGACTGCCTGGGCGGCATTGCCCCGGGTAAATATGCGGATATGGTAATTATACCGGAGCTGCACAAGATCAATGCCGAGTATGTAATCAGCAGCGGGCGAATAATTTCACGTGGGCGAAAGCTGCTGGCAGAGCCGCGCAAGCATGTTTTTCCCGAATGGACCCGTCAGGCGATTCACATCAAGAAAAACTTTACAGCGGAAGATTTTATAATCAGGGTCCCTGTCGGATCGGATAAAGCCAAAGTGCGGGTCATTGAGCTCATTGACGAGCTTGTCACGCAGGAAACTCACTTGACCGTTTCTCCCTGCCAGGGGAAGATCAAAGCAGACCCGCAAGAGGATCTGCTAAAAATTGCCTGTATCGATTACCAGACCGAACCCGTTGTGCAGTTTACGGGGTTAGTAAAGGGCTTTGGAATTAAAAAGGGGGCCATAGCCACGACCATGACCTGGGATGTCACCAACATTACCGTTGTGGGGGTGGATGAGGCAGATCTGGCGCTGGCTGTGAACAGGATTAAAGAGCTGGGAGGCGGGGCCGTCGTCTGTGCCGGGGGACGGATTGTTGTGGAACAGCCCCTCCCCATCGGGGCCTATATCAGCGATCTACCCCTGGAAGAGGTGCTTCAGCAAAGCGATGCCTTTCAAAGTGCTGCTGCTAAGCTGGGCTCGCCCCTGGAAAATACCCATTTAACGCTCATGACCCTTACTTCGCCCGCCATCCCTTTCTTCAGAATCTGCGAAGAAGGCCTTTTTAATTTTCGCACCAACAGCAAGGTAGGGCTCATGTACGATTGAAAACGAAATTACATACAAGGAATTAAGACCCTGGAGGCAGAAAGTTATAAGGGTGTTTCGGCTCATATGGGGCGAAATAAACCGGGGGTTCTCCTGCAGGATCGTCAAGATTAAATAGAATGTTATAGTTAGGAATGGCTTCATGAAAAATTCAAAAAAAACACTTCGCTTTGAGGAAGACTGGTTAGGTTGCATCGCTGGCTTATTTCTTGTTGCATTGATTATTATTTTTTACGAATTTATACATTAACAAAGCTGCCCTGGGAGAATTAGAACATGCCAAAAATTCCGCCGCCGAAATATGAAAGTTGGAGACATTATCTCCTGGGCATATTGCCGGGCTTTTTATTTTGCTTATTATTCGGCAGCTTTGCTATCTTGTTAGATGCCAACTTGTTGGGTGAAGAAACCTTTATCCTAAATTATGTTATAATTGCTATTTTATTGGGCTTATTCATAAATAATATTTTCACCATACCTGAATATTTTAGAGATGGAATTGATTTTTCCACTAAAATATGCCTTTACATCGGCATAGTTCTTTTGGGGACTGGAATTAACATATCTAAAATATTTACCATTGGTTCCGTTGCGCTGCTAATGGTGGCCATATCCATAACCTTTTGTATAACTTTCTGTGGTTTGTTGGCTAAAAAGATGGGAATTGAAGAACGCTGGGGGCATCTGGTTGGAACAGGTATGGGTGTTTGTGGCATTTCCGCCATTATTGCCACTGCTCCTGTTATTAAAGCAAAAGAAAGAGAAATTATAACGGCCATAAGTATTACAATATTTGCAGATATAATCGTGCTGATAACCCTTTCTCCGATCGGACATGCCTTGGGATGGAGCCATACACTTGCAGGTTTTATTGCGGGCATAGTCCCTGCAAACACAGCACAATGCATTGCCATTGGACATGCCTATAGCGAGATAGCTGGGGAAGTGGCAACGATTATAAAATCTGCAAGAAATGGGCTTATGCCTCTGGTAATTTTATCAATATCTTATATTTACACACGGAAGGGTTTGTCCGTAGGTGAAAAAGTAAGGCTTAAACTGCTTTGGAATAAGTTTCCCAAATTTATCTTTGGATTTCTTATAGCGGCAGCGTTAAGTACTATGGGATTTATACCGGCAGAAAGCATTGCTTTAACAAAATCGCTCGCATCTTGGTTTTTCGTTATATGCTTTGTGGGTTTGGGAGCAGGGATCAATCTTAAAGGATTTAAGCGAAGTGATATAATAGTTCTAGGCTTGGCCTTACTAACAACTTCCTTGTTATGGCTTTATGTTTATTGTGTTTTCACTTTGATTTATTAATGAGCTAAATTGTTGAAGGAGTACGATATCATTGAAACTTATCGTGGGAATCTGTGGTGCAACAGGTGCTATTTACGGCATAAGGGTTATGGAAGTATTACGGCAACTAGATATAGAGACGCACTTGATTATTACTGAAACAGGTAAAAAAACTATTGAGCTGGAAACAAGGTACACGATTAAGGCAGTTGAATCACTGGCAGCTGAAGTTCACGATAACGATAACTTAGCTGCTTCTGTTTCTAGTGGATCTTTTAAAACTGACGGGATGATTATTGCACCATGTTCTATAAAAAGCCTTTCGGCAATTGCTAACTCTTATAACGCCAACCTTTTGACTAGAGCGGCTGATGTAGTTTTAAAAGAAAATAGAAAGTTAATCCTTGTTGTAAGAGAAACCCCTTTACACTTAAACCATCTTCGTTTGATGACCAAGGTATTAGAAGTTGGCGGGGTTATAATCCCGCCTATGCCTGCTTTTTATAACAAACCCAAAACAATAGATGACCTGGTCAATCAAACCGTTGGTAAAATTCTGGATCAGTTCAATATAGAACATGGACTATACACTCGTTGGAATGGTATATAATAACATTGAGATATGACATACAAGGAATTGGGACTATGGAAGCAGAAATTATGGAAATAAGATGTTTGCAAGGAATAACAGCAAAAGAGACAGGGGGTAATGTAAGTGAAAGTGGTTGCTTTTAACGGCAGTCCCCACGAAGAAGGTAACACTGCTATACTTATTAAGCATGTTTTAGGGAAACTGGAGCTGGAAGGGATAGACTGCGAACTGATTAACGTGTTTGGCAAGATTAGTTCCGGATGCAGTGCCTGCTACAAGTGCAGTAAAAACATGAATAAACACTGCGCTATTGAAAAAGATAAGCTCAATTATTTCCTGGATAAGATGGTGGAAGCTGACGGCATAATCATTGGCTCTCCTACTTATTTTGCCACATTAAATGCAGAAACCAAGGCGCTGCTGGATAGGACCGGTTTCGTTGCTAAAAGAAATGACAGCATGCTGCGCCGAAAAGTAGGTGCTGCAGTAGTTGCAGTCCGGAGGGCCGGTGCCCTTAACGCATTCCAAGCCATCAATAACTTCTTTTTGATCAACGAAATGATCGTTCCCGGCTCTATATATTGGAATTTAGGTATGGGCAAAGAAATTGGTGATGTTAAACGGGACAAAGAAGGAATAATGATCATGGAAAAACTGGGGGAAAATATGGCCTGGCTTTTGAAAAAATTGAATACATAAGTAATTTGGTCATTACCGTGTTTAAGAGTAGGGCTATAAATATGGCAAACTGCCAAAAGAGGGGGATCTGAATGCCCCGATTAAGTCGCAGACGTTTTCTTACCTTGGGGTTGCTTGCCTTGATTCCGCTGGTGCTGACCGGCCTCTGGCGTGTACTGGCACAATATATCTACCCTTCTCCCAGGCCAGTAGCTCCTGCCCAGATTCCAAACGTCGAAACGAAACCGCCTGATGCCCGCATAACAGAAATAAAAGTTTACCCCGATGCACAGGATGGAAATACGGCAAACTGTTCTGCAAGTAAGCCAGACAATGGCAAACCCCAACCGTCAAATGCCCCTAACGCTCCGGTAGCGGCGCACAACTGGCAGCGCCCCCTGGGCAAAACGGGTCAAATGGTCAGTATTTTTGGCCTGGGTGGTGGCGGCATTATTGCCCGTTCTGACCGGGAGGATGAAGCCATTGAGCTTATCACCCATGCCCTGGACATGGGTGTAAACTATATTGATACCGCCCCCACATATGGTGGCGCCACCAGCGAGCTGCACATTGGCAAGGCGCTCAAAAACCGCCGCGAAGAGGTGTTTCTAGCCACCAAAACCCTGGACCGCACTTACGACGGAACCATGCGGTTGCTGGAGCAGAGCCTGAAAAACCTCCAGACTGACCGGGTTGATCTCTACCAGATCCACGGAATCAGGGATCAGGAGGACAGCATTTCCATCTTTAAAAAGAACGGCGTATTGGAAGCCATGCAAAAATTAAAAAACGAAAGGGTTGTCCGTTACCTGGGTATTACCGGGCACCGCGCCCCCGGCCCTCTGCTCCATGCTTTGGAACATTTCCCCTTTGATTGCGTCCTCATGCCCTTAAACCCTGCGGAAATACACTTTCAGTCCTTCCAGGAAAAACTTCTCCCCTTTGCTGTGGAAAAGGAGCTTGGCATTATTGCCATGAAGGTTCCTGCTTACGGTCGGCTGCTGCGACAAGGTGGAATTGAATCAATGCAACAGGCCCTGAGCTACGTATATACGCTGCCCGTGAGCACGGCAATCGTGGGGTTGTCTTCACTGGATCAACTTTCAGAAAATGTGCGTATCGCCCGGGAATTCACCCCTTACCCCAGCATAACCATGAAAAACCTGGAGTCCCTGGCCAAGCCCTACCAAAAAGAAGCCAATTTTTACAAGGTCCAGTGGTAGTTTATAAATACATACAAAGTATGAGCCGCCGCTGATTAGCAACGGTATAAGATTCCAATATGGCACCGGTTTGAAATTATTTGTCTATGTGCAGTAGTCTGTCTCCGGTTTATTTACAAATATTCGTTGACAGTTATGTTAAATAAGCTTTATAATTCTCTTAAGATGGTCTGGAAACGTGGCATGGTAACAGAAAATCCACCCTGACTTAGCCCTGTGAGGCTAAAACAGGCTAGCTGTCAACGCTGACAGGCAGGTTTTAAACCGCTTGCCAGCTTTTTTTGTGCAAATTGCTGAAGGGAAGGTGACCGGTTCGATGAGCAAAGCACTGTTGGTCCTGGCTGACGGAACTGCATTCGAGGGGTCAGGTTTTGGGGCGGAAGGGGAAAGGATTGGTGAGGTTGTCTTCAATACCTCCATGTTCGGTTATCAGGAGATACTGACGGATCCTTCCTATAAGGGACAGATTGTGACCATGACTTACCCGCAGATTGGCAATTACGGAGTGAATGATGAAGACGCAGAGTCGGCAGGCGGGCCGCAAGCCGAAGGCTTTGTTGTTAAAGAATACCTGGATTTTCCCAGCAACTGGCGGGCGACATCCCGTGCCGCCGGCGGTACGCTCGGTGGTTACCTTAAAGAGTACGGCATCGTTGCTGTGGAAGGGGTGGATACGCGGGCCCTTACGGAACATCTGCGTGATTACGGAGCGCAGATGGGGATAATCTCAACGAAGGATTTAAATGTGCAAAGTCTGCTTGATAAGGTGCGCTCGCACCCGGGTATTGGAGCGTTGGACCTGGTGGAAAAAGTGTCCACCAACCGGTCTTTTACCTGGAGTGAGGGCTGCGGTGCCTGGGGCAGGCCCCAGGCCAGGGAAGAAACGCTGCTGCGTGTGGCCGTTTACGACTTTGGTGTGAAGCTGAGCATTCTGAGAAACTTGGTTGACGCCGGTTTTGCCGTGACGGTGATGCCGGCCGCCACAGCGGCGGAGGAAATCCTGGAAAAGGATTTTGACGGAATACTCCTCTCCAACGGGCCGGGAGATCCGGCCATGGCAGTTTATGCCGTTGAAAACACGAAGAAACTGCTGGGCAAAAAACCAATTTTCGGTATTTGTCTCGGCCACCAGATCCTTGGCCTGGCCCTGGGCGGCAGAACCTACAAATTGAAATTTGGCCACCATGGCGGCAACCATCCTGTCATGGACCTGGAAACAGGCCGGGTGGATATTACAGCACAAAACCATAACTACTGTGTGGATATGGCAAGCCTGAAAGGCCAGGTGCGCCTGACGCAGAAAAACCTTTACGACGAAACGGAAGAAGCAATGCATCACCTGGAGCTGCCGGTGTTTTCGGTGCAATACCATCCGGAAGCGGGACCGGGACCGAACGATGCAACCCACTGGTTTAATAAATTCAGGGAGATGATGGGGGGTAGGGTTTAATGCCGCGGCGCACGGATATGAGCAAAATACTTGTTATCGGATCGGGACCCATTGTCATCGGACAGGCCTGCGAATTTGACTACTCAGGTACCCAGGCCTGCAAAGCCCTTAAGGAAGAAGGATATCAAATAGTCCTCGTAAATTCCAACCCGGCAACGATCATGACAGACCCGGAAATGGCCGATGCAGTATATATCGAACCGTTGAAAGCAGATATTCTGGAACTCATTATTGCCAGGGAAACGCCCGATGCCATACTCCCAACCATCGGCGGGCAGACGGCCCTCAATCTGGCAGTGGAACTGGCGGAAAAAGG
>SLRC01000071.1 GCA_007131175.1 Syntrophomonadaceae bacterium | reverse complement strand
GCTTCGCATACAGGGTGCCCTTTCGGGCACCCTGTATGCTTGATTAACTACTTGAGAAAACCATTGATAATTGCTTCTTCAGCTTCTTCCCTGGTCAATCCCAGGGCCATCAGCTTAGTCAGTTGCTCGCCGGCAATTTTCCCAATAGCCGCCTCGTGCACAAGTTCCGCCTCAGCACTTTCTGCCCATATCTCGGGGACGGACCGAATCTTCGCCGTTCCCATGATAATGGAATCACATTCCACATGACCCCGGCCTCGTCCGTAAGCTACCAGGCGCGGCTGAAAAACCTGAGATGACTCGTCCTGGGCAACGGAACGGGATATAATCCGGGCACCACTGCCGTCTCCGTGCAGCTCTACAACCATATTAGAACGGGCAGACTGTTTGCCGTGTGTAAGGAGCCGCTCAGTCATGGTCAGCTGCCCTCCCGCTTCCACACGGGCTTCCGTGTCCCGCACCGTATCGTCCACGCCCCGCACCTGGACCAACTCCAGTTCCGCATGAGCATCCTGCTCCACCAATAAGACTGTCCGGGGATTTAGCACACGCCGGCCCTTTCCTTCTCCCTGACCATAATGTTTCTCAACATAGCGCAAGTGTGCACCACGACGGACAAAAATCTCATGGATCCCATCATGCTGCGCCGTATCATCACCAGGATTATGGATGCCGCAGCCGGCCATCAGGACTACGTCTGCACCCGCTCCGATCTCAATAGTGTTGTATACAAGATCATGCAGTCCTGCAGTGGTAAGTATTACGGGAATATGTACTGTTCCCTTTTTCCCCGGCTCCACAATAATATCAATCCCCGGCTTATCATCTTTCGGCCGGATTTCTATTCCCGGCATGGAACGGCGATCTATTCCCTTCCCGTCCTTGCGAATATTATAAGCTTCCGGCGGATCACCCTGCAGATCGGCGATCTCATGCAGTAACTCCTTATCGAGTGCACTCAGCATAATTTTCACCTTCTTTTTTACAGTTTTCCCGACAAGCACACCGGGCACTTTCGTAAATTTGGCCCCAGATTGAATCCCGGTCCCCTTGCATTTTGATTTTCCCGCTTTCAATAAGGATGATTTCGTCCACCATTTTCAAAATCTTTTCCTGGTGGGAGATGATGATCGTGATCCTTCCCTGATCATGGCTTGTCCCAATCACGGAGATGAGACGTTCAAAACTCCAAAGATCAATTCCTGCCTCCGGTTCATCAAAAACACGCACCCGGGGGTCCTGGGCCAGGATAGTGGCGATCTCAATGCGTTTCATCTCCCCGCCGGAAAGGCTGCTGTCAAGGGGCCGTTCCAGGTATTCTTCAGGGCAGAGGCCAATGTTACGCAAGCATGTACACTCCGTATCACAGCCCTGGCGCATTGCGATCTCCAGTAAGTCCAGCACCCGCATTCCTTTGAAACGGGCAGGATGTTGAAAAGCATAGCCAAAGCCCATTTGTGCCCGCTCCGTCAATCCCATTGATGTTATATCGTTACCTTCAAAGATTACTTTTCCCTCACTGGGACTCTGAATTCCCATGATCACACGGGCCAGCGTGGATTTACCGCTACCGTTGGGACCCGTTAATGCATACATTTTACCCCGTTCAAAATTTAGATCAATCCCGCTTAGAATAGTCACTTCCCGTTCTTCTGTGGACAATCGCAAACTGACATTTTTTAAAGAAAGCAAGCCTTATACTCCTTTCTGTGAAGAAATTTACCTAAATAATAAATATTCTACACTAAAGCCCTACTTTGCGCAATACTTTTAGCAGGCATTTGCCAAAATATTCTTGCTCCCTTAAAAATAATGTAGTATACTGTAAAAAATTGCAACTGCCCCATCAGACCAATGAAAATGGCTGGATATTCGGTTTTTTCCCGGCTTTATCTTTTCCTTTCTAACTTTCTAACTTTCCAACTATCCAACTGTCCAACTTGTTTTGGCATTTTCGGGATACATGAGTGTTTAAAAAAAAACTTAAAACAGGAGGGAGATAACGGGGATGGAGATCAGGGCTTACCCTTTCTTACAACAGGAAAGCCAGGCACCCCGGACCGGCGAAAATAAAGACACACCGCCTGGATCAAGGAGGAACCTGTCTCTCCCGGAAGAAGATTGCAGTGTCAATAATGGTGTGTTGGAGAAAAAGCGCACGCAAATACGGACACACTTGGCACAGGTGCATAGTGCACAGGAAGAGTTGTCTTTACTGCAAAAGGACGAAAAAATACTTGTGGAAGCTGAAAAACTATATCAGCAAATAGGGCAACTGCTTAAATTTCAAGAAAGTGAAGCAAAGATTCCAAAAATGGATATGCTCAACCGTTACCTGGGAAAGGTGCGGGATTTGTTGACCAAAATGAAACCGGATACCGCAAGCGGGGATCGCTCATCAGTTTTACCGGAAACCGGGGCAGGATTTGACGAGACATCATTGTTACAATTAAAAGCCTTTGAAAAAGATTTAGTGAGTTATCTTGCCAGGCTGGAAGAACAACGGCAGAAACTTGCCATCCGGCAAAAGGAGCTAATTACCGCTATTGCCCACAACCTTGTGGCAGTTGAGAACATCACGGCTTCCAGTTCGGGTATCAGGGATGATCTAAATGCAAAGCAGATCCTGGAAGAGGTCAAGGATACGCTGGCAAGCATTCCTCACACCTTCACCCTTGGCGAAGCAAATCGGCAAAATATAGCTGCGCTGCTCCGCTAAGAATTAAACACTGAGGTGTTGGAGGATCATGAGCAGGAAGATCCCCGGTATACCAAGCAGCCCAACAATCACAGCCGTTAACACATTTATGCCGATACCAACTCCAAAGTAAGCCCCAACGGCATTAAAGAGAAAGAGCAAACTTCCCCCAACCACTGTATTCCCAAGCAAGGTGAGCAATATTTTCGCGGGTAAATAAAGGAGCCGAGCCAGCACATATATTACAAGCAGTCCAAAAAAAATAGCAATAATCTGGTTTAATTCAAGTGGAACCATTACATTCCCCTGTCCGGGATTCCTCCTTTCAGAATCTGCTCTTGCATATCAGTCCGTAAACTACGTGTTTCCTGCAATAAAAAAATATAACGGCGCTCCGCCGCGTTCATCTTAAAAATGGCGTGATCAATTAAATTTTTTTCAATGACGTTATTGAAAAGGAACTGGGCTGCCTGCCACTCCTGCCTTGCCTTCTCCACCAGTACATCTTGTGCAGGCAGCAGCCCAGTATTTATTGGTTCTTTTTTCTTACCCAAAAGCCTCCGGGACAATCTGATTAAGCATTCCACAGTGACCCCCCCCTGTACAGCCTTGAAAAAGCCAACCCTTGTTACTTATTGCTAATTTTCTTATTTATATGCACCTTTTCCCACTTATATAACAGAACTTACCTATTCCTTGCTTAAAACTTTACCCCGTTACCCTTCTGTTTTCTTTTCCTTGATCTTGATTCTTTGAATCCGGGCATTATATTATTATTTGTATAAAACCCTTCCCGGACGGTTACATTCTAAATGATAGCGTCATTCCATGGGAGGGATAAATTTGTCAAAGATTGTTATTGTCGGCGCCGGTTTTGTGGGCTCCACTACAGCTTATGCCTGCATACTCGGCGGCACGGCACAGGAAATTGTTTTAATCGACAAAATAAAGCTGAAAGCCCGCGGTGAAGTTATGGATCTCAATCATGGGGCTTCCTTCGTACGCCCGGTTCATATATATGCGGGGGATTATGCGGACTGTCAGGGAGCAGATA
Organism: Syntrophomonadaceae bacterium; assembly: GCA_007131175.1. Taxonomy (GTDB): domain Bacteria; phylum Bacillota; class Dethiobacteria; order DTU022; family UBA8154; genus UBA8154. Next base: position 23,081 of record SLRC01000071.1, on the reverse strand, counting down.
TAATCGTAATTACGGCCGGGATACCCCAAAATCCCGGCCAATCACGCCTTGATCTTGTCCATACTAATACAAAGATCATGGAACAGATAGTCGATTCAATCAGGCCTTATAATCGGGAAGGGATTTTGCTCATAGTCACAAATCCCGTGGATATAATGGCCTATGTTGCCTGGCAGTCTTCAGGGCTGCCTTCAGCCCGTGTAATTGGTTCAGGAACTGTCCTTGACACATCACGTTTCCGTCATCTTTTGAGCGATCGTTGTAATATTGACCCCCGGAATGTTCATGCTTACGTGATTGGGGAACACGGAGATTCAGAAATTCCCCTTTGGAGCAAGGCGAATATCGGCGGCGTTCCCCTGGATGAATTTTGCGGGCAGTGCCCAAACGTCTGTTCCAGGGACAACCGGAAAGAAATAACACGCATGGTACGGCAAGCTGCCTATGAAATTATAGATGGGAAGGGTGCCACTTATTTCGCCATCGCCGTTGCCCTGCGCCGTATCATGGAAAGCATCCTGCGTGATGAGCAATCAGTTCTTACCGTGTCTACATATATCCATGATTTTTATGGTATGGGGAATCTATACCTTAGCCTGCCCTGCGTTCTCGGGCATGAAGGGGTTAAAAAAATCATCCCTTTTTCACTGGTGGAAGAAGAAAAGGAGCAGTTTATCAGCTCTGCCGAAAAGATAAAGAGTTTGATTCCGACGGGAACATTGATTTAATATATTCAAGGGAGTCAAGGCCAGGAAAAGCCGGGAGCATCAGAAGGATGAAAATGCTTCAGAATTCAGATCCTCACGCCTTCCCCTGCGTTGCCGGCACCATCAGAAGAATAATAATGCACAAGAGGGGTGCAAGGTTGACTGTTAATTTAGAAGTAGAAATCAGAGTGCCAGTGAGCCAGCAAAAGAAGTACATCAGTAGTTTTTTCAGATGTTCTGTCCGGCACACTGATTTCTGACCTCTGAACTCTGCATTTTCTGGACAGGTATTCAGAATTCAGGAGTCAGTATCCAGAATAAAGGATGACATGCACAAGAGGGGTGCAAGGTTGACTGTGAGCAACCGTTCAGGCTCGATGAAAAGGCTTTACCGGACCGGGGTTGCCACATTTTACTGTCTGAGCGCAGCGAGTTTAAAATGTGTGCCGGGACGGAAAAGCCCACTGCTGCTCATCATTTATTGAGACTGCGGTTGTGAACAGGCACCTTGCGCACTGGTGCCACATGTGTATACATTTATTTTCAGGAGGGCTTAAAAAAATAAATATGGCAGGAAACTTTTTGTTCCTGCCATGTAGTAAATCTGTCTTGCTGGGAAACATCCCTAAGGGAATTACCCTACTATGGTGTTGATAATAGTCATTAAAAATACCATTGCCAGCAAAGCAACCGATTCGATAACACCCAGCACCAGGACATAGTTGGTGAACCCCTTGCCCGTTTCTCCATAAGCGTCAACAGCCCCCGCACCGGCCATACCCTGTGCATAAGCTGATGCACCCATAGCTAAACCGCCAAAAATGCCGATGCCAAGTATAACCCCGCTTTCCAAAAGGTGGACCGATGCCACGATGGAATTCATTAAAATCAAGCCATAAAAAGTCTGGGAGAGGGGGAACCCTGTGAAAGCCAGCAACATAAATGACGCCGGCTTATTCTGCATAAAAGCCCTCTTCCACGCCCCAATAACGGCCTGCCCGGCGGCACCGATACCCAGCGCCGAACCAAAAGCAGCAAGAGCAAGTGCTGCACCAATACCCATTAATCCATATTCAACCATATTATTACGCTCCTTTTCGTTATAATATTTAAATTCAGTTTAGTTTCCCGACACTAAATCACCAGCGTGGCTCACACTTTGTGTTTCAGCAGACATTGCTACCGGGAGGGCGATATCCTTGCGAACATTGAAAGGGTTATACTCATGACCGGACCACTGTATACCGAGACGGCCTGAGAATTCCAGCATTTTCAAACGAATTCCGTGCACTAGCACGCCCAGGCTGCATAGCACGAAATTAAAAATGTGCCCGATTAACAATATCAGTACTCCGAAAATGAATGTATTACCTGACAAAAAGTCACCGGCCATATTGTTAAAAGCTCTCGCAATTTCGGCTCCAGCCAGCCCCATAGCGAAAAGCCTTACATAGGAAATGATATCACCAAAAGCCGAAATGGAGCCCAGAACAGTGCTCGGTAGCCCTCCAAGACCTGAAAGAATTCCTTTGATAAAGTTTCCCTCTTGTGAGCCGAAGAGGATTACCATTCCTAACCCGACAAAAATAATATTGATACTTACGCTTGTGATCAGACCTCCCGCACCTAAAGCCTCATCAAGATTGAATCTCGCCACCATATCCAATACCAGGTAGAAGAGACCAAAATTTACGAGCATCCATCCAACCTGTCCCAAAGCTTGCAGGGAACGATGGGCCAGAGCATGTAAAAAATTCCAAACCTGCGCGATCGTCAGGTGGATTATGGCAATAATGAAACACAACAGCATAATGACATCCTGACTTCTTAATTCCTTATAAAACTCCCCGGCGGGGGTATAAACGTTAAATCCCTCCGTCAACTGGCGAACCACCAATCTTTCCAGGAAAGTGCCCTCGATCAGTTCAGGACTGCCAAACCAGGATCCGGTTATACTCCCCCAAACTACTGTTGCCAAACCAAGGAAGGTAAAGAGCAATGCGACCAAAGGAGGCTTCTCTCTTTTGGACTTGCTGTAGTAAAATACTATCCCTAATCCTCCCAGGAAAAAGATGGCACCATAGGCAGCATCCCCTATAATCATGGCGAAAAAGATGGTGAAAAAGATTAGAAAAGGGAGGCTGATATCCAATTCTTTATAGCCGGGCACAGTGCCCATAAACTTAAAAACAGGCTTGACAACTTCCAGCCAGTTGGGATTACGGACCAGCGTGGGTATGGGGTCCGACTGGTCAGGATCTGTTATGCCTATGGCCACAGAATTTTGGCGAGCCCAACTTTGCAACGCCTCTACATCGTCAACTGGAAGATAACCGACGATGGCTGTAAGATTTTCTTCGTCCATCGCATTTGCTTTGGCAATCCAATATTGGAGGTTCGACTCCAAACTATCCACATAGGCCTTAAGAGCAGGTCTGAGGCCATAATAATTTTGTGCTTTTTCGCTAATTTCCCCGATTTTCTGCGATAACTCATCATTTTCTGCCTGCATAGCGCTGAGACTTTGAGAGGGAATAATAAATTCGTCAAAGTCCTCCAGGGTTACTGGTTCTCTGGTAATATGGGCAAAAACGAGACCTTTTTTGTGCTCTCTTAAAATCAATACGTCACCCTCGATATCATCCATTTTTCCGATTTTATCATGGGAAACAGTGTAGATTTTAAGGTAGTAGCCTTTGACTGCAAGATATTTAATGTCAGCTGGGTCAAAATCCCCCCAACTTTGCAGTTCAGCGATTCTCTTCTTTAAAAATTCTACCCGTTCTCTAACGGACTGAAGATTATCCCTGAGCTGCAGCAGATCCTCTACCGCCTCAGAAGGACTTACAGATGGGGGGGGTAGTTCTTCCCCGGGTTTGAATTCGGCCAAAAAATTATAGGCAGTTTCTGCCCTGTTCTTTTTGGCTATAACACTCTCCACTTCCGGGGAAGAACATTGATAGTCCTCCAGGTGGACAAGGCCAAGCTTACCGAGTGAATCCAGAGTTGATTCTTTATCTTTGGTTTGGATAACCATCGATATTTTTTTCATCTCTATAATCATCGCTTACGCCCCCCTCACCAGTTTACTTTTAGACATCTTACCCCGCACAACTGCTGCTGTCTGTTGATCCCCGAGAAAAATGTTGATACGCCGGATATTCTCCTTTGCTTCTGGGATCTTTACCTTTTCAAACAGGTTAACCCGTTGTGTGGTAACTCTAAGTTCTTCTCCCAATAAGTCTGCTTGCTTTTCCAGAACGGCCAGTTCCATGTCCACAGCAATTATTTCTTTTAGCTTTTTGATGCCCCTATCCACCCACAGAGGGTATACCATCAGGTCATAGGGAATCTTTTCAAACATAATTCCCCTTAAAATGGGGATATCCACACCGGCAATGTTGGTGGAGCTTAAATCTGCCTCTTTAATCTTCACCAGCTCGACAAGATTTATCTCCTCTCCAAATACATGAATCCAGCACATAAGCTCGGCGAACATGTTTTCCCGTTCCAGGCGTTTCTCTTGTATTTGCACCTCAACTTGCCGTATCTCCATCTGCAACAGCTGCTTTTTCAGGACCAATGTGGGCAAATAGCGCTCGAACCTTTTGAGTTCGTCTTTTTGTTTTTTTAATTCATTTTTGGTGAATTTTATTTTAGCCATGGCTACACCTTATTCGTCCAGTATTGGGCAATCAGTTCCGACTTTAACCCTGTTTCCTCCGGCTCAAAACAGCTGGCCAGAATTTCCCAGCCTTTGTCCAGGGCGGCCTCCAGGGGAATGTTCACGGAAAGATCCATCATTTCCCGTTCAAACAAACCTCCATAAGCTAAAAGCTTCTCGTCCCAGTCCGACATTTTAAAGCCCATGGATTTCTTCTCCAGGGACTCCTTGTAGGAGGCGTACAATTTGATCATGCCGTCCATGATGGCACGATGGTCAGACCGGGTATCGGCATTTACCTGTTGTTTTAACCTGGAGAGGGAGCCGAACGGTTCAATACGGCCGTTGCGTAGATAAAACTGCCCTTCTGTGATATAGCCGGTGTTATCCGGGACCGGGTGGGTAACATCATCCCCGGGCATGGTTGTCACACCAAGGATAGTGATGGAACCTGAACCATCAAAGTCAACAGCCTTTTCATAGCGGGAAGCTAACTGGGTATAAAGGTCTCCCGGGTATCCACGGTTGGACGGAACCTGCTCCATGGTAATAGCAATTTCTTTCATAGCATCGGCAAAGTTGGTCATATCCGTCAGCAGCACCAGTACCCGCTTGCCATGGATGGCAAAGTTCTCTGCTACAGCCAGGGCAATATCAGGCACCAGCAGGGATTCCACCACAGGGTCGGCCGCTGTATGGACAAAAAAGACTGTCCGGGAGAGCACGCCACCCTTTTCCAGGGTATCCTTGAAGAATAGATAGTCATCGTATTTAAGCCCCATACCTCCGAGGATAATAATGTCAACCTCAGCCTGCAGAGCAATCCTGGCCAGAAGTTCGTTATAAGGTTCTCCCGAAACAGAAAAGATGGGCAGCTTCTGCGACTCTACCAGCGAATTAAAAAGGTCGATCATGGGAATTCCGGTACGAACCATGTTTTTAGGAATAATACGCCTGGCCGGGTTGACAGAAGGACCACCGATTTCAATCATGGTATCAGTAAGTTCAGGTCCGCCGTCCCGTGGTCGTCCGGAGCCATTGAAGATCCGGCCTAAAAGGTTATCGGAGAAGGAAACTTTCATGGGTTCGCCCATAAATCTGACCTCATCACTCGTGGAGACGCCCCTTCCCCCATTAAACACCTGCAGGGCCACTTCATCACGTTTCAGACGGATTACTTCCGCCAAAGATGGACCATACCTGGTTTCCACAACAGCAAGTTCTTTATTACGCACTCCCGTCGCAGACACTGTAATAACGTTTCCGGCGATTGATTCAATTTTACTATATACTTTTTGCAAATTAACACACTCCTTGGTTTGCCAGCCTAAAAACCTACGGCATCAGCTTCGACACCTTTTTTCTTATCGGCCAGCAATTGAGAGATGGTTGCCTCAAGTTTATTGAACTCTTCACTTTTCCATTCTTTACTGTTATAGTCAAGGAAGTTCTGACGTACCCTGTTAAACCAGGAGCGGGCTTCCTCTTTGCCGGCAAAATCTAATTCAGCCGTCAGGATACCCATGAGCAGATCGTAGGTGTGCTGTTGACGTTCAGGCTCAACGGCAGTATCTACAGGGTCAAAAGAGTTCTGCTGAACATAAACAAAGTCCAATAAATCAGATTTGAGATAAATAATATAATCATCCAGTGAGGTCCCTTCTTCACCAACCACTTTCATCATTTGGCCTACTTCGTCGCCCTTAAAGAGAATAGCACGACCAAACTCCGTTTTTTCCTCATCGATGATGCCTTTATATTTTGACCATGATTCCAGGGGGTGGATCGCAGGGTACTTGCGAGCGTCGGAGCGCTGGCGCGACAAACCGTGAAAGGCCCCCACAACCTTCAGGGTAGCCTGGGTTACCGGTTCCTCAAAGTTACCGCCGGCAGGCGAAACAGTGCCACCGATAGTTACGGAACCAATTTCGCCACCTTTGAGACGGACAATACCGGCCCGCTCGTAGAAGGCGGCAATCAGGGACTCCAAATATGCAGGAAATGCTTCCTCACCGGGGATTTCTTCCAGCCTGCCGGACATTTCGCGCATAGCCTGAGCCCACCGTGAAGTCGAATCTGCCAACAAAAGAACGTTCAGACCCATCTGGCGGTAGTACTCGGCTATGGAAACAGCTGTATAGACAGAAGCTTCCCGGGCTGCTACGGGCATGGAGGAGGTATTGCAGATGATGACTGTCCTTTCCATCAAAGAGCGGCCGGTTTTGGGGTCGATAAGTTCGGGGAACTCTTTTAAGGTCTCCACCACCTCACCGGCACGTTCACCACAAGCGGCGATGATAACCACATCCACTTCGGCATTTCTGGAAGTAACCTGCTGCAGGACCGTCTTACCGGCACCAAACGGACCGGGAATGCAGTAGGTGCCGCCTTTGGCCACAGGAATAAAAGTGTCGATAATCCTTAGTTTTGTAATCAATGTTTCTGATGGTTTTAAACGCTCAGCATAGGACTTAACAGCCCTTTTTACCGGCCAGTTAAAAACCATGGTCAAAGGGTGAAGAGCGCCTTTTTCATCTTCAACTTCCGCCACAGTATCATTAATGGTGTAACTTCCAGCCCCAACAATGCGCTTAACGGTCAAAACACCTTCAAGCTGGAACGGTACCATAATCCAATGTTTAAAAATACCTTCCCTCACAAAGCCGATTTGTTCACCGGCTTCCACTCTGGCTTCCACTTCCACGGAGGGGGTGAATTCCCACTTTTTGCTCTCGTTGAGCGCCGAGAAATACACGCCCCGGTCCAGGAAAAACCCACATTCTTCCGCCAGCTCGGGTAAGGGGTTTTGCAATCCATCATATACCTGCCCCAGCAAACCAGGGCCCAGTTGCACGCTCAATAACTCACCGGTGAATTCCACATCGTCTCCCACACCAATTCCCGTAGTCATCTCAAAGACCTGGATATCAGCCACATTACCATTAATACGGATGATCTCCGATTTTAATTTCTTTCCCCCGGAATGGACATAACAGACTTCGTTCATCGTGGCTTCGCCGGCAAATTCCACAGAAACCATATTTCCGCTAACTCCAATTACCTTGTTAATCATCCTCACCCATTTCTATAGCGTAGTAAGATTAAAACTATCAGTAACGGCAGCGTACGCCTTTTCGAAAGACTCCCGACCAAGCTCTTCCTGGAATTTCGCCTGACGCAAAGCGAGTTGAAGTTTTAAATAGTACACGACTAACGCCTCAAGGTCAAAAAAGTGGCAGGCACCCATATCCTCGAGAAAACTCCACCGTAAATTATCCAGGAAACGCTCCCTGTCCAAAGGCGAATCCAGAGCCATGACTGCACGCACTTGTTCCTGCAAAGCGTAGTTGCCATCAGAGGCCGGCAGAGCCTGTTCGAAGTTCAGTTTCAATATCCGGGCTTTTGCCAATTCCAGGCGCAGTTCCTTTTCCCAGGAAAGAATCTGGTCGGCGAAAGACAGGCCTGTTGGCTCAGTATGGCCCCAACGACTTTTAAGCAGGACTTGATAGTCTTTCCCATCTATGGTGTCTTCCGCAAATTGCAGAAACTGGGCTTCGCTGATGGGGACTTTTTCTTCGAGCCTGATAGTTTCCAAGGCAGCTACTGTGTAATAATAATTTGTCAAGACGTTTTCCTCCCAATACTCAGATTGCCTCTTTTAAAGCTGCCGCAAGGTCGGGGGAAAGGGCCTCTGCCAAAACCTCCGCTATACTTTCTTTGGAAAAATCGTACAGTGCACCACTGCTGCCACCGACACGGAAACCTTTGGCAAACTTTGCAGAGGGAATGATTTCTACCCCCTCTTTAAAGCGCTGAGACAACTTCCCTCTTAAAACATCCTTTAATTCTTTAGCATCTTTTGTGGAGAGGATAACTTTGATGCCCGCTTCGCCTTTTTCAGCCCACGCGTGGACCAGGTCGGTAATAATTTTCTCTGTTAGCGACGTAGTTAGGGCAGCATCCACAGATTCACTGATTACTGCGTCGAAGTGCTTCATAATTTGCTTCTCCAAGCCAATCAGAACATCCCGGGCAGCCTGCTTTAAAGCTTCCCTGCCAGCCGCTTCCTGTTTCGCAATTTCTTTTTCGGCCTGAGCTTGATACGATTCGGCCTTAGCCTGAGCGTCCTTTATAATCTGAGCCGCTTTTGCTTCGGCTTCAGCGATAATCTTCTCCGCCTCATTCTCTGCGGCCAGGACGCCCTCATTTTTAATCTTGTCAATGAGCTCTTTTACTTGAATAGACATATTTCACCATCCTTTAAATGGTATAGGAAAAAAAAGGTAATTGTTTTCTTTGCCTTGTGGTATAACGGCACCGATGATACCCCCCCCCCTGAGCATGATTGAGAGTATTTTCACGCTTATGGCGATGACGCGTGGCAAAACCCGGAGCAAAGAGTCGTGAGCAGAAGGGATTTGGCCTGGGCGCCACGCCGGATCTCCTGTGTTTTTACCCGATTTCCGAATACTTTTAATTGCTTCTGCAAGCAAAGAAAACTTTTTCACTGTGCATAGGAACAGTATAAATAAAATTGTAAAAGCAATTATTACTTCAAATTGATTATAACATCTTCAAAAATCATTAGCCATGGGAATATATTGGATAAATATGCCGGCGCAAACCAGCTTTGCAGTTGGGCTATTTCAAATATTTCTGAATATCTAATTATCCATTAAACCAACATGTTTTCGTTTTCCGGCCATTGCATCAGAGACCATTGTATCAGATAAAGGCTCGGTATGGAACACTGGCTTGATAAGTAATGCCAGGGCAGCACCGGCAAGGCAAAGTGCAGCAGCTACCAGATACGCGTATAGATAAGCACCGGTTAAATCACGGACTAGCCCCCCGAGCAAACCGCCGAACACTCCACCGGCACCCCAGGCAACAAAAACCAAGCCATAGTTTATCCCTAAATTCTTAACCCCGAACAAAGTAGCTGTTGTAGCAGGGAAGACAGACAAACAGGCTCCATAAAAAAGACCGGCTACAATCGTTCCAACCAACATAAGGAGAAGATTGTTATACATACTGAACAGAGCAAAGTTTATAGACTGGCCAATAAAAATAATGAGCAAGGTGGGGGTCCTCCCCAATTTATCAAACATGACCCCTCCGATGACCCTACCGCCGGCATTAAAAATTGCCAGGACAGCCACAATTAAAAACCCTGCAGCTACACCGGCCTGTTCAAGAGCAATGCTGGAAAGCTGGCCAATAATCATTAAGCCGGCAAGGGAACCAAAGCAAAACATCAGCCAGATAAGGTAAAACTGGGGCGTTTTTAGCATCTCGTACCATTCAAAATCGCGCTGTACATCTGGTCTGTTTGCTGAGGTCGGACCAACAGACTTGGAAGAGGCTGGCTGGTACTGTGCAGGGGGGTTGTTAATAAATTGTGCCAGCAGCATAATTATCAGGAAAAAGGAAGCTCCAATGATCAGAAAGGTTGTCATTAAACCAAAAGCGTTTACTAAATAGTTTGATAAAGGTGCTGCATAAACTGAAGACAGGCCAAAACCACCAACAACTATCCCCGTAACTAAGCCGCGCTTTTCCGGGGCAAACCACTTCACAACCGGTGGCGTGGTTGAGGAATACCCCAGGCCGAGGGCTGTGCCGAAGAAAATGCCAAAAAAAATAGAAAGCCCTACTATACTTAAAAAGAAAGATGAAGCAATTAACCCCAACCCGGCCATTATACCTGCAGCCATAATCACAACACGGGGACCAATCTTATCCTGAATCCGTCCCCCGGGAACCATAACAAGAGCAAAAATACCGCACGCCAGCATATAAGGTATTTGGGTGTCAGTGGCCGACCATCCCAAATCATCCCTGAGAGACTGGGCGAAGACACTCCATGAATAGAGGATACCTAATGCAAGATTGACACCCAGCCCTGCAAATACAACCTGCCATCCCTTTTTTGCCATCTTGTTAATATCACTTTCAAACTCCTTCATGTTTTTATGCTTCATAATGTTTGCCCCTTAGATTGTCTGATCTTAACGCTTAAGACAACAGACAATTTATAATTTGTTGTATCTCAAAATGCTGCATTAACCGCATTCTGTTGCGGGCAAATTCACCCGGAATTTGCCCGCCCTAAATTATCCAGTTTTATACCCGGAGCTTACTGCCGGCCTTTAACAATATCATCCACAACAGTCGGTTCGGCAAGGGTTGTGGTATCGCCAAGCTCGTCAAGCGCACCGGAGGCAACTTTTCTCAGAATTCTTCTCATAATCTTACCGGAGCGAGTCTTGGGAAGGCCGGGAACAAACTGCAACTTGCCAGGAGAGGCAATTGGACCGATCTCTTTTCTAACGTGGTTTACCAGTTCTTTTTTAAGGGCGTCGCTTGCTTCAATGCCGGTTTTCAGTATGACATAGGCGTAAAGGTCTTCCCCTTTGATATCATGGGGATAGCCAACCACAGCAGATTCGGCAACTGCAGGGTGGGATACGAGGGCTGACTCAACTTCTGCCGTCCCCATGCGGTGACCGGAAACGTTGACAACGTCATCAATACGGCCCAGGAGCCAATAGTAACCATCCTCATCTCTTCTTGCCCCGTCACCGGAAAAATAGAATCCGGGCTGTTGGATAAAGTAAGTGTTATAGAACCTGTCAGGCTCACCGTACACGCCTCTCATAATGCCAGGCCATGACTGGGCAATACAAAGCTCCCCACCTTCATTGATTGCAGTTTCCACGGCAGGCTCGTCCCCTGAGGAGCGAGGCTTCAGAATTATAGGTTTGACACCGAAGAACGGCAGGGTTGCCGAACCGGGCTTTGTGGGCCACGCACCGGGTAGAGGGGTAATCAAGTGGCCGCCGGTCTCGGTCTGCCACCATGTATCACAGATAGGGCACTTTTCATTACCAATATTTTTGTGATACCACATCCATGCTTCCGGATTGATCGGTTCACCCACCGAAGCCAAGACCCTTAAGGAAGAAAGATCCCTGCCATTTGGCCACGTTTCACCCTCTTTCATCAAGGCCCTGATTGCGGTAGGTGCTGTATAGAAGATACTTACTTTGAATTTTTCCACAATCTTCCAAAACCTGTCAGGCTTAGGATAAGTTGGCACTGACTCGAAAACAACAGAGGTTGCACCGTTTGCCAAGGCCCCGTAAACAACATAAGAATGTCCGGTGACCCAGCCAATATCTGCGGTGCAAAAATAAACATCCTGCTCCTTGTAGTCAAAGACATATTTGAATGTAGTAGCACTATAAACCATGTAACCGCCGGTGGTATGAAGAACCCCTTTGGGTTTACCCGTGGAGCCGGATGTGTAAAGGATAAAAAGAGGATCTTCAGCGTCCATCACTTCTGCCGGGCATACATCGCCGATGGCTGGAGCTGCAATTTCCTCTTCAAACCAGGTATCCCTGCCCTCCTGCATGGGAACATCAAAATTCTCCAGTCGTTTAACCACGATAACGCTTTCCACAGCATGATCCTGTTCGGCGCAAAGGTCGCATGCCAGATCTGCGTTAGCCTTGGAACTTACATTTTTACCGGAACGCCAGTAACCGTTTGCCGTGATTAAAATCTTTGCACCGGCGTCAATGATCCTGTCCCGCAGCGCCTCAGCAGAAAAGCCGCCGAATACGATGGTGTGAACGGCTCCAATCCTGGCACACGCCAGCATTGCAACCGGCAACTGCCAGATCATGGGCAAATAAATAGCAACCCGGTCTCCTTTGTTAACACCCTTCGCCTTCAGGACGTTGGCAAACCTGGATACCAACGTCAACATTTCTTTATAACTTAGCTCCTTTACATCGTCCTCAGGCTCACCCTGAAAAATAATGGCAGTTTTATCCCCTCTGCCCTTTTCTATCTGGAAATCCAGACAGTTGTAAGCAATATTGGTTTTGCCACCGACGAACCATTCCACTTCACCCTTGCTAAAATCTTCCCGGTTGACCTTTTGCCAGGGCTCGAACCAGTGGAAGTCTTGGGCTATGTTGCCCCAAAAGGTTTCCGGGTCTTCAACAGATTGCTTCCACATTTTTTCATATTCTTCCCGACTCTTTACGTATGCCTGCTCTACAAATTCCTGCGAAGGTGGAAACTGCCGTTGTTCATCCATCATCGATTTCATTTCATCCATAGTCAATACCTCCTAAAAATAGTTAATTGGAATTACTCTCCTCCTGCAGCCTTTAACCGGGCAATGCTCCTTTTTTAAAGCATCTTCAGCCAGGCCTGCATCCAAGCCTGCAGGGCGCTCCCTCTCAGGTGTTTTTCCGCTCTCCCTTTAACCTGGAAGGCTCTTTCCACATCAATTTCCCACGAAAGCCCGCCATCCGCCAGAACAATTGTCATATCCTGGTGCGCTCCCAAATATAACCTACACTAATAGCAATGCGCTCAGTATTAGCCCATGCATCCCGATACTATAGTGAATACTTGGAAATATTCAAAGATAACTTGCAATTAAACCCTTGTACTCGTATATTCTCCTATTTATATTACCCCATGGCAATAATAATTGTCAATGAGTCCGAATATATTCGGAAGAGTTGACGTTTTGCCTTTTTAAGGGATTATTATAAATTTAAATTAATGAGTCTCTTTTCTGTCAAATGGTTAACTTCCATCGTGTGTGGAAATCAATAATAAGGAGTAAGGAAATGACAGCATTTTGGGGGAGTCAGCTGGAAATATGCGCGCGGATGGAGAAGCTTGGGAACAATGGTGGAGTGGCATTGCGGCTACCCCAACCCACAATATCTGTACAAATTTTTAAAATCTGCAGGGACAATGTGGCAAACTTAACCTTTACGCTAGGTCAAATCAAACCTATATATATAAACTCCGGAGCCTACCCTCTTTTCTGCTGTAAAGCCCACCTTTTCAAGCAGGCTGATTGATCTTATATTATCAGGTTGGACAAAAGCAGTAAAGCTGGTGATTCCCCTTTTACCGGCCATATGATTCATATAGGCAAAAAGTTCTCTGCCCACGCCGGAGTTACAATAATCATCATGGACTGCAATGACTGACTCTGCTGTTAAAATGCTATCACCAATAACAGCATATTGACCCACACCGATTAAACGCTCCTTATCGCCTTCTCTGATCCCGGCCAGCACAACCATTTTTTGCGTATAATCACTGTTCACAACACATTCTTGCAATCCTGTCTCCAGGCAATCTTCATCTACTATGAGAAAGCGCTTGTATATACTCTGGTCAGAGAGGGAACAGAAAAATTGCTTTATAGCATGTTCATCGTCAACCCTGGCAGTCCGCAGAAAAATGCTAAGCCCTTTTCTGGTAGTACGTCTTGACTCCAGCTCCAAAGGAAAGTGTGCTTCTGTACCTGAAGGAAAAGGTTGGTCCATAAAAATCAAAGAACGATTATTTGCAGCAGCAAGCAGCATGGGGCGAAAGTCAGGGTGAGCGACACCAATCAAAGACATGGCCCGCTCACGCAAGTTATTGCCATGCAGATACGCAATGCCATGTTCTGTAACAACATAATGAATATCACATTTAACATGGGTAATGCCTGCTCTTTCCGGCAAAAAAGGTACGATACAAGATCTTGTGCCTTCTTTATTTGTGGACGGTATTGTTAGAATTGATTTCCCTCCGCGAGCGAGGATAGCACCACGCATAAAATCCACCTGCCCGCCTATTCCGGCATAAAGCATATCACCCAAAGATTCAGCTGTAGCCTGGCCGGTAAGATCAAGCTCAACAGCACTATTAATTGCTACCATATTATTAATACGGGAAATCGTTAAAGGATTATTCGTAAAATCAATGGGATGGAATTCAACGGCGGGATTATTGTCCAGAAAGTCATAAGTTTTCTGGCTTCCCATGCAAAAGGAAGCCACCGTTTTGCCTCGTAACAGGTTTTTACAGTTGTTGTCAACGATTCCTTTTTCCATAAGTCTTGCAACACCATCGCTGAGCAACTCAGTATGGATGCCAAGATGTTTTTTTTCAAGCAGTGCCTCAATTACTCCGTCAGTGATACTTCCATATCCAATCTGAATCGTATCCCCATCTTCAATTAGCTGAGCCGTATTGTTCCCAATACTTCTTTTCACTACATCACATACCTGGCCATGATCATTATACTCAAGCAGTGGTTCATCGTGAACTATCAGGAAGTCAATGTTATCCATGTGAATAAAAGCATTTCCATATATGCGGGGCATATAGGCATTTACCTGGGCAATAACTGTCCGGGCGTGCTTAACCGCCGCCTTTACAATATCAACGCTCACACCAAGGCTGAAATAACCATGGGCATCAGGGAGGGATACCTGAACAAGAGCAACATCGATTGTAATTATTCTCCGATCAAAAAGTTTGGGAACAGCAGAAAGGAATACAGGTGTATAGTCGGCCATACCCTTGTTAACCTCATCACGGATGCTTTCCCCAATAAAAAAAGAGTTGTGGCGGAAATTATTTGTGTATTTTTCCTGCGCATAGGGGGTAAAACCCAATTTCCAAACCTGCATAAGCTCTGTATCAAAACAAGCATCGGGTTTCCGCTCCACGTAATCAACTAACGATTGCACGAGGTATTGGGGTTCACCGCACCCTGTTCCAATAAAAATGCGATCACCGGCTCTGATGTGAGAAAAAACTTTCTGCAGTGAGGGAAATTTTTTAGGGTTTTTTTCCAGGTACGTGTTCAGGTTTATGCACCCTTCTTCTTTATGTCTGTTCAACACTCATCACCTCTTTTGCTGTTTTTTAAAAATAATCCTTGATTTAGCTATATTTAGTCTTTTCAAAAGTTGCCAACAATAGTATATTAATTATAACAATAAACTTAATATTTGAATATATATTAACAAAATTTATATTTCTTGTGGAGGATATATTATGACTAATAAATGGGAAACTGGAACAGAACTTCAGGAATTACAGTCAGCTTATCCTGAAAAATTCATGTCGCTCAATAATGTGTTTGAACATATTAAACCGGGTGACCGCATCTTTATCGGGACAGCTTGCGGCGTGCCGCAAAAACTCACCAACGCAATGGTCAATTATGTGGTTTCCCATGCTCATTTCTGTCAACAGGCAGGTCCTCTGCAAATCTGGACACTTGGAGGGGACCCTTATTCATATGAACATTTTCATGAGTGTTTTCGCCATCATTGTTTTTTTATCAACCAAAGCATCCGTGGCGCAGTTAACGAAGGGCAAGCGGATTACACGCCAATTATGCTGAGCCAGATACCTTCTTTGCTTCGCAAGCGCCATCTCTTATTTGATCTAGCCCTCATACAAACCTCTTTGCCTGACCAACGAGGTTATATGAGCCTGGGGATTAGCGTAGATGTAATAAAGACAGTAATGGAAAAATCTTCACTGGTGATTGCACAAGTTAATGCATATATGCCGCGGGTCCATGGAGAAACATTTATTCACGCTACAGAGATTGATTTTTTCTTGCATTATAACGAACGCTTGCTGGAATATAAGCCTAAATATCCTGACAGTGTAGCCAAACAAATAGGTCAATATGTATCGCGCCTGATTCAAGATGGAGACACAATACAAATTGGATATGGAAGTATATCTAATGCCATTTTACAAAATCTTTGTTCCCACAAAGACCTTGGTTTTCATTCAGAATTAATCTGTGACAGTGCAGTTGATTTGATGAAAAGAGGCGTGGTTAACAATACACGTAAAACCTTAAATCCCGGAAAAACAGTTGCTGCTTTTTGCCTGGGAACAAAAGAAACATATGATTACCTGCATGACAACCCTGCAATAGAAATGAGAACAATTGATTACACGAACGACATTCACGCGATAGCAAGTCAAAATAACATGGCAGCTATTAACCTTGCCCTGGAAATTGACCTGACAGGTCAGGCCACTTCCGATTCCATTGGCCATGTTTTTTACAGCAGTGCTGGCGGAGTTGCAAATTTTATGCGTGGGGCAGCCCTGTCTAATGGGGGTAAACCCATACTTGTTCTGCAATCTACAGCAAAAGGTGGCAAAGTATCCCGCATCGTGCCGAAACTCCAAATGGGTGCCAGTACCACTCTAACTCGTGGAGACATCCATTATGTTGTAACAGAGTATGGGATCGCCTATCTGCACGGCAAAAATATCAGGGAACGGGCAATGTCTTTAATAGCCATCGCTCATCCCAACTTTCGCCCATGGCTTATTGAGGAAGCAAAAAAGTATGCTTATATTTACCCGGATCAAGTTTTCATGGAAGGGGAATATCCTGAAGCTTTAGAAATATGCAGGACAACCAAAGCAGGCCTGCGCATCTTTTTGCGCCCCATCAAAATAGATGATGAATCAATTATTAAAAATTTTTTTTATTCCATATCCAATCAAAACCTTTATCGACGGTTTTTAACGGTCTACAAAAATATGCCCCATGAAAGACTGCAGGAATGTTACTGGAAAACGTGCTATGGGCAGGAAGTGGTTATTCTGGCCATCATTGAGGATGATATCCGTCAAATTGTAGTAGGAATTGGACAGTATGGCATAAGCAAAAATATTATGACTGCTGAACTGGCGATAGTAGTACGGGACGACTACCAAAGACAGGGTATTGGATTAGAACTATTGAGCTATCTTACCCACCTGGCAGGTCGCCAGGGGGTTTTGGGCTTTACTGGTGAAGCATTGGTGGAAAACAGACCCATCTTTAATCTTTTTACAAAAGCAGGATTTAACATCGAAAAGCATCGGGATGGGGGCATTTATTCTTTTATGCTTCCACTGGAACAAGAAACTTCAAAGCTGTAAAATTCTCTTTTCCCCTACAAGGATATTTTAGTAATGGAAAAAGAATGATAAGGGGCTGAGACCATGGTTCATTTTGAACTTTGGAACAGCCCCTTTCACAATATGCAAGATAATTCCGTTTAAAGGTAATTCTTGTTTCATTGTGGAATTAAATTGTTAGGCTTTAAACCAGGAATTTTGTCCACTACTTAGCAACTTGAGGAGGAACACTGAACAAATGAATTCACTTTGGGATGAAATCTTCACTGTGCTTAAACCAGAAGAAAGAACTTACCTTATGGAACACGAGAGCAAAGCATTATTAGCAAGGGAAGGGTTGCCAGTTGCTGCCAGTATGGTCGCAAAGACAACTGCTGAAGCGGTGGAAAAAAGTAAGGAGATTGGGTATCCAGTTGTTTTAAAGGTACTGTCTCCTAATATAATGCATAAATCAGATCTTGGCGGAGTTAAATTAAATCTAAGGAATGCTGCAGAGGTTGAGCTGGCTTACACTGAGATTATAGAGGCGTTCCCCGATAAACAAATAGCAGGAGTAGCCGTACAGAAAATGGAATCACCAGGATTGGAGGCCATCGTTGGTATAAGCAATGATCCTACTTTTGGCCCCGTCTTAATGTTTGGGTTAGGTGGGGTGTTCGTAGAGGTCCTGCAAGATGTTACTTTTAGAATACTGCCTCTTACAGAGGAAGATATAGAGGATTTGGTTAAAGAGATCCGGGGCTACCGTTTGCTCCAGGGATACAGGGGAAAAGCAATTGATCTCAGTGCCTTAAAAGATCTTTTAGGAAAAGTTTCAGATCTGGTATTGAAATATCCACAGATAAAGGAGCTTGATTTGAATCCCGTATTCCTTTATCCAGAAGGAAATATCATTGTTGATGCCCGCATTTTTTTACAAAAAAAAGAAAAATATATTTCAGCACCTGCCCCGTACAAAAAGAAAAAAAGCCTAAAAAACTTTTTTTACCCAGACAGCATTGCCGTCCTGGGAGCATCTGACAAAAAAGGGAAATTGGGCTGGAATGTTTTTCATAATCTTTCGCAAAAATTTGCAGGCAAGCTTTACCCGATCAACAACAAAACAAAAACAATTCAGGGTTTTGAAGCATTATCCAGCATCGATGAAGTAAAAGAACCGGTGGATTTAGCCATTATTCTGGTTCCTGCAAATCAATCTTTGCAGGCTTTCGAAGAATGTTGCCAGGCTGGTATTAAAAACATTATCATTGAGTCAGCGGGATTTGCCGAAACTGGTGAAAACGGCAAGAATATGGAAAAAGAGTTTCAACGGTTGGCAAAACGTTATGGTTGCCAATTTGTGGGCCCAAACTGTTCTGGCATTATCAATACCCATCACAATATGGTTCAATCCATTGGCATTGTCAGCGAACTGCGCAAGGGGAATGTGGGACTAATTGCTCAGGCAGGGGTTTATGCTGCTGGAATGCTCTGGGGTATAAGACACATCACGGACTTTGCCATTATTGCTACAATCGGTAACAAAGCCGATATCAACGAAACGGATATTTTGGAATACCTCGGGGAAGACGATAATGTAGAAGTAATATGCATGTATTTAGAGGATATAAAAAGTGGACGCAGGTTCATTGATGTAGCACGGAAAGTATCGGCACGAAAGCCTGTTTTCATACTCAAATCGGGACGGACGGAAGCCGGGAAAAAGGCTGTTTCTTCACACACAGCTTCCATGGCAGGCAACGACTTAATCTACGATGCTGCTTTCAGGCAGGCAGGTATTATCAGGGTCAGAAATAATGATCATATGTTTGGCCTTGCCAGAGCCTTTTCCAAACAGCCCCTTCCCTCGGGGGACGGTGTCATGGTAATCTCTTATACGGGATCTTTGGGAGTTGCAGCCGCTGACGCTCTTTCCCTGAGCAAAATGAGGCTGGGGAAGTTAAGCACTGAGACCTGCAGCCTTTTAAGAGGAATACTGCCTCCATACGTGGGATGCAACAACCCGGTGGATTTCACGTTTGATATGAATGCGGCACAGGTTAAGAACACAATTGAAATAGGGTTGCGTTGCAAAGATATTGACAGTTTTATCGTAATTCTACAGGCGGAGATTTTGGATACGTACATTCAAGAATTTAATAAAATAGATTTTCAGGGAAAACCAATACTTTGTTGTGTTCCCTGCAGGGAATTTGTAATGACTGAAGTCATCCAGTTGGAACAAGCCGGGTTTCCCGTTTACTCCACTCCCGAGGAGGCTGTTGAAGCACTTGCGGTTATGAACGGCTTTAAGAGAAAAAAGGGGGGGTGCGACCAAATATGATATTTTCCTATAGCTTTATTTTGTTAAGGGCCACAAGGCCTCCAAAAAATAGAAGGATATAGTATGTAAAAAAGCGCCAGCTGAACACAAATAATCCCAGCACTGAGGCAGGGACAAAAAACGAGTATAACCTGGCCACTCCCAATTCAACAACACCGCTGCCACCGGGGAGGGGAACATAGAAGGTAATCATCTGGATCACCAACTGCCAAAACAGCGCCTGGGTGAAGGGAACAATCCTGTTCAAACCTAATAAAAGAACGGGAGCAATGCTAAAAAAGAAAAACCAATAACTCACTGTGAGCAGACAGATTAGAACTAAAGAACCCACCTTCCAGCGGTTCAATGAATGGGTGGCCTCCCGGTATTTCACCACTTCCTCAATTAAAAATGTGTAAACCTTTCTGCCCCGGGCACTTTTTTGCAATAAAGTTATTCTTTTTAAAAGCCATTCCAGAAAGTGCGGTTTCCAGACCAGGAGAAGAAGCACCAGGGTGGTAGCCAGGGAACCAAGGGCAGCATAAATAAAAATCCTGTTAAGGAATGTAGGTATGGGCTGATCCAGGAAATAGATAAACATTAATATGGCTGCAGTTGTGAAGAGAATCCTGGTTACAAAGGCGCGCATAACTGTAACAGCAGTAGCCTCTCCGATGGAAAGGCCATGTTGTTTCAGGGCAAAAATATGTGCAGGCCATTCTCCGGCGGCAAAAGGGGTTACGGCAGCAAAAAAAAAGGTCATAAGGAAGATCTGCATCCCGTCAAAAAGAGAAATTCTTTTATCAGAGGTAAGTGTTGACACCATCACCTTAATGCGTAATCCTTCAATAAGCCAGAGCATAAAAACCATTAAGGCAGCAGCCAAAAGATATTCCTGCCTCATATAAAGAAGGCTTTCCAATGTCTCTTCTTCAAAATTATATATCAGAACAGAAAGGGCAGCCGTTATGCTAAGTGTGAGGGAAATTGCCAGGCCCTTTTTCCAGGCAGGAAGAGGTTTTGCCACCATATTATCTTCCCTAAATCCCCTTTTCTCCGCTGCCGGCACTCTCGCGGGAAATGTTTTCGTCCCCAATGTCAACCGGGACTCCTGCCTCAGCAAACAATTCCCGTGCCATGGGGTCAGGGTAGTCCTCCACCAGGACTACCCTTGTTATTCCGGCATTAACTAGCATTTTAGCACATAAAGAACAGGGATGATGGGTGCAGTAGAGTATTGCATCACGGATAGATACACCGTGCAAAGCCGCCTGGATTATGGCGTTTTGCTCCGCATGAAGACCCCGGCAAAGTTCATGGCGCTGTCCTGAAGGCACCTGTTGTTCCCTGCGCATGCAACCCCGGTCAAGGCAGTGCTGCAACCCTGCAGGGGCGCCGTTATAACCGGTGGTCAGAAGACGTTTTTCCTTAACCAGAACTGCACCCACCTGGCGGCGCAGGCAGGTAGAGCGTTCCGCAACAACCGCAGCAATTTTCATAAAATAACTATCCCATGCTGGTCTCAAAGAAACAGCCTCGTTTCCAGGGCTTTTATGTGCTTACATCTCAATTATACCCCACAAATATCAGACAATCGCTTCGGATAAACGGGGAAAGCGGCACAGAGGTTTTTTACTTCCCGCTTCACCCTGGCCAAAATTCTGCGGTCATCCCTGCCTTCGATAGCCCTGTTGATGAGATCGGCTATCTGTTTCATTTCTGCCTCCTGCATGCCCCTTGAGGTTACGGCAGGTGATCCCAACCGGATGCCACTGGTAACCATGCGGTTCTGCGGGTCATCAGGGATGGCATTCTTGTTCGTGGTAATACCCAGTTCGTCCAGGAGCAATTCGGCCTCCCGGCCCGTAACCCCCTTGCCGCGTAAATCAAGCAGCACAAGATGATTATCGGTGCCGCCTGAAACCAGGTCAAACCCCAGTTCCTTCAAGTGCTGGGCAAGGGCCCGGGCATTTTTCAGGATCTGCTCCTGGTAGCGATAAAAATCATCTGTTTGTGCTTCTTTAAAAGCAACTGCCTTGGCTGCGATAATATGCATAAGGGGACCTCCCTGTATCCCCGGAAAAACAGCCTTGTCCACCGCGCGGGCAAACTCACTGCGGCATAGAATCATACCGCCGCGAGGACCGCGCAGCGTTTTATGCGTGGTGGTAGTGACAAAGTGGGCATGGGATACGGGAGAAGGATGCAGCCCTGCCGCGACCATCCCGGCAATATGGGCCATATCCACCAGGAGTAAAGCGTCAACCTCCCGGGCTATTTGGGAGAAAGCGGCAAAATCAATGATACGGGGATAAGAACTCGCCCCCGCAATAATCATACGGGGAGAGACACGATGGGCCACTTTTCTTACTTCATCCATATCCAGGTAACCAGTCCGGGGATCCACTTTGTAACTAAAGCTCTCATAATATTTTCCTGAAATGTTTGCAGGGCTGCCGTGGGTAAGATGCCCCCCATGATCCAGTCCCATTCCGAGAACACGATCCCCTGGCTTTAAAACGGACAGGAAAACGGCCAGGTTTGCTACCGCGCCTGCGTGAGGTTGGACATTTACATGTTCGGCACCGAACAGGGCAGCTGCCCTTGTCCGTGCAATCTCTTCCACTACATCCACATACTCACAACCACCGTAATATCTTGCTCCCGGGTAACCTTCCGCATATTTATTCGTAAGTACCGAACCCTGGGCCTGCAGTACAGCCTGGCTCACATAATTTTCAGAGGCAATTAGAATGATTTTGTCCTGTTGGCGCTTCACTTCCGCTTCAATTGCCCGGCTTACCTGGGGATCAAACATGTTAAGTGCCCTGTACTTGTTAATGCTATTTTTTTCAGTTTTTCCCTCCACGTGCATAATGAGGCCTGGTTTTACTGCCAGGCCGCACCCCCTTTCAAAGTGCAGATACTTAAGTTATTACCGTTCTGTCTCTTCCAGGCTCTTGATTTTCTCAATTCTGGCCCGGTGGCGGCCTCCGGCAAAGGATGTTTCCAAAAATACAGCAATAATCCGTAAGGCCAGACCGGAACCCGTTACCCGGCTTCCAAGGGTGAGGATATTGGCATCATTATGCTCCCGGGCACACGCCGCAGTATAGCAGTCGGTACAGCAAGCGGCCCGGATGCCTTTTAACTTGTTGGCAGCAATGGCAACCCCCACACCCGTCCCACAAAAAAGAATGCCACGCTCACATTCTCCCTTTTGTACCGCCCGCGCCGCCTCCGCAGCAAGTTCAGGGTAGTCAACCGATTCTTCACTAAATGTCCCGTAATCCTGGACCACAAAGCCCTTTTTTTCAAGAAAGTCCCGGGAAGCCTCTTTGAGTGAAAAACCCGCATGGTCTGCCGCAAGAGCAATCTTCACCTGATCGTCTCCTTTGATTCAGTTTTTAAGAAAGCTGTGTTAAAGGCTGTCCTGAAAATGCAGAGGTCAGAAACCAGTGAGCCGGATAGAACATCTCAAAATTCTCCTGTTATACTTCCTTTGCTGGCTCACTGGCACTCTGACTTCTCACTTCTGAATTCACAGGCAACCCTGCACCGCTCAGCTTGCTGTTGCATTTTCATTTATCTGCTGGTGCCGGCGCTGCAGGGGCCGGCATGGTTGTCTGACTTCTGAATTCTG
>SLRC01000216.1 GCA_007131175.1 Syntrophomonadaceae bacterium | reverse complement strand
TGGTGAGCAGATTGTTACCCTTGGGGCCGACCTAAACGAAAGCCAAAAAAGGGAGATGCTGACCTATTTTGGGGTACAGGAAAATGATGTGATTATCCTGGAGGTTACGAACGAGGAAGAGTACCTGTACCTTCAAGGTGTTGTGGGGCGTGATGTGATTGGCACGAGGGCCATTTCATCAGTATTGCTGGAAATCCGTCCCCCTGGAACGGGGATCGAGGTTAAAACGCACAACATCACCTGGGTTACAGAGGGGATGTATGCGGCAGCGCTGGTCACGGCCGGGGTTAGCGACGTACTGATTACTGCTGCGGCTCCCTTTCCCGTATCGGGCACGGCAGCCCTCACCGGTGTTGTGAAGGCTTTTGAGGAAATAACCGGGGAAGAGCTGAGTGCAGAAAACAAAGAAGCAGCCCACGAAGAACTCACTATTTTACTTGAAATGGCGGAGAGGATTCAGAATTCGGAGCAAACTACGGAGCTCATGCAAAGGGCAAAGGAAGAAATACTGAAAAACCGTCCCCTGGATTATGAAGAAATCAAGGAACTGCTGCGGCAACTTTCCGGCGAGCTGGATATTGAGTTAACTGAAGAGCAGATCTCACAGCTGGCGCGCTTCCTGGAAAAGTTTAATGACCTGGATGTAGATTTGGATCAACTGAGAGAACAGATTATTTCTTTTTACGAAGACCCCGTTGCCAGGTCTCTTATGGCCAGGATACTGGAAATCATCACCAGCCTGCTGCAGCAGATTATTGAGGTGCTGCGCCGCTAAAAAAATAAATAGTGACAAGTACCCCGTCCCCCTGACAACATTAGAAGTTGTTAAAATAGGAGTTATGGGGCAGGAAAATATTTGCTTAAATCGAATATTACTATTTGAAGCAGAGTGGATAACAAAATTAGTTAGAGGAGGAAAATAATGATCAAAGTAACTGTTTTCTATCCAAATGCTGATGGCAAGAAATTTAACATGGATTATTACTGTAGTAAGCATATTCCCATGGTACAGCAAAAGTTGGGAGATGCACTTAAGGGTGTGGCGGTTGAGCAGGGACTGGGTGGGGCAGCGCCCGGCTCGCCTGCTACCTATATTGCCATGGGTCATTTATATTTTGACTCTGCGGAGGCATTCCAAACCGCTTTTGGGCCCCACATGGCAGCAATCATGGAAGACACACCTAACTACACGGATATACAACCCTTGATCCAAATCAGCGAAGTAAAAATGTGACAGGGGGACGGGGTACTTGACAACTTATCCCACAGAATTAAAATAAAAGCCATCCCAGTCTTCAAGGGGTGGTTTTATTATTTTTAGAAAATTGATGCCTGACACCTGCATGTTGTATCCCTAACTTATATTTATATTAAAAACAAGTGAAAAATATTCCCTTTAAGCTATAAAAAAATCACGTAAAATATGTGAATATTTGCACTGTAATGGCGATTTAGATATGATATTATATTTGCAAAGAAGCGTGGAGTGCGTGGATTTTGATTATTTTAAGCGGGAAGGAGATGTTCTTGATGTGTGAATTTTGCGTGAAGCATGGCGAAGGGGAAAAGTGGTATCTGCAGGCACAAAATTATGCGGAGGACCTGCTAAGCGACCTTAGGCGACGCAAATTCATTCACAATTTCTTAAAATATCCGGAAAAGCTTAGAGCAGAGGTTGATAAGCTGGATGATTTGAACAGGCTTCCTGCCTTTGTGCAGGCGGTGGTCAAACCTGTCTTTGTTAACCGGGCAAAAAAATCCCATTATGGACAGGTCCTTCCCCTGGAAGACGTGGAAAAAATATTTGAGTTTATTACTTCTGTTACGAGGCTGCCCTGTATTTGCCGCCAAATCAGTGTGGGGACGGAACAGCGCTATTGTTATGCCCTGAGTATGGTTCCACCGGAAGACTCCCAGTTGGGGAAGATTGCCCGCTCCACCGGTGCAGATTATCTCAACGGGCCGCACACGGGAGGGCTGGAAGAGTTGTCCAAGGAAGAGGCTCTCATTCAATTTCGGGAAATGGAAAAGCAGGGTCTTTTTCATTCCGTGTGGACTTTTGTCACACCTTTTATCGGCAGTATCTGCAACTGTGATCATGATTGTATGGCGATGAAGTCGACGCTAAAAAAATCGTTCCCGGTGATGTTTCGGGGCGAATATGTAGCTGAAGCAAATGCGGACTTGTGCAACGGGTGCCGATCCTGCATGCGGGTCTGTCAATTTGGTGCCATCAATTACAGCCTGGCCAATGAAAGAGTGAGCATCGATCCGCCAAGGTGTTTTGGCTGTGGTATCTGCCGTGCGAGCTGTGAAAGGGATGCCATAACACTAAATGATCGTTCGAAGGTGCCTGCTGTAGCAGATATATGGTAGCTTTCAAGCTTGCAATTATCATTTTTTATAAGGGTAGCACCATTAGTGCAAGATTAAGGTTAAGGGGAGACCACCGGACTAAGGGGGCCTCCCTAAATTTTTTTCTACTGAAGGATTTTGGCACAGGGAAGGCGAAATTTAACCAATATTTATGGAAAGTTTATAACTAAATGAGATGGGGGGGCGGGTCTGCATGAGGTCGAAACGATGGTTGGTTTTATTGTTGTCTTTCCTGCTTGTGTGCGCTTTGTTATTAATGATTGGGTGTGGACCGGTGACCGGGGATGGCAATGAAGAAGAGCCCAGCGAAGAAATGGCAGAGCCTGCTCTCCCTGACGAGGAAGAAAGACAGGCAGATCAGGAAGGGAAAGAAGAGCAAACGGAGCAGGAGGTCATTGCTGATACAGATGAACGGACCCAGGAGGCATTGTCCCTTGCTGAACAGATGCGAGAAGATAAATTGCTGCAGGTGCTGGATATGGGGAAACAGGAAGTGTTAGGGGTATTGGGTGAACCGGATCTTGAGGACTGGTGGGCAGGGCCATACCTGTACTATGAAGATGCAAGTTCGTTTATTGAGCCTGGCGAGCAGGGTGTTACAAATCAGGATTATTTGTGGGTATGGATTGACGACGACGATAATGTTGTGATTACCCATTTAAGCTTTTTTGCAGGCGTGGAGACGGGAATGAGCTTTACGCAAGCGATGGATATACTCGGTCAGGAAATGGACGTAGTTGAGGATCAGGAGTGGGGAGAATTTGGGAGTTATTACATGATTTATCAGGACCAGGAATATGTTGTTAGTTTTTATAGTTATGACAGTGCTGATGGACCAATAGGGGAAATATTCGTTGAGAAGGAGTAAATCTGGTTAAAAGGCTTCCTGCTGATAATATGAAAAAATTAAGGTGGAGCGCTATGGGAAACTGTCTTAAAGACATTTGTTTGGTAGCGCCCCACTTTTTTTATGTGCATGACCAACTGCAAATACGCTTTTTAGGCGCATATAGACGTTAAAAGTAATGTGTTATATAATCATAATTACAGGGGTGATATTCGTGGGTTTAATTGATGAAAGAATAAGCGTTGATCCAAATGTCTGTCACGGAAAAGCTTGTATAAAAGGAACCAGAGTTATGGTATCAGTAATACTTGATAATTTAGCAGCAGGAAAGGACTACCAAGAAATCCTGAAAAATTATCCTTCGCTTAACGCAGATGATATTCGAGCAGCTATTGCTTATGGAGCATTGTTGAGCAAGGAAAGGACCATTGCTTTATCATGAGCGCCGGTAAGTTAAAATTTAAATTTGACGAAAATCTACCAATAGAAGCTGCAAATTTATTTAATGAGTTTGGCTATGATGCAGAAACAGTTTTATCTGAAGGGCTGCAAGGCTCCACGGATGTAGAGTTAATAAATGTCTGCAAAAGGGAAGGAAGAATTTTTATAACTTTTGACCTTGATTTTTCTGATGTCCGTGTTTATTCTCCTGGTGCAGTTCCAGGCATTATAGTAGTGCGGCTTGCGGATCAATCGATCGATATAACCTTATCCGTATTAAAAAAAATAGTATCTGCTATGAAAAAGGAAAGTCCTGCTGGCAAATTATGGATAGCTGACGAAAAGAAAATACGTATTCGGGAAAATGAATAATTGTTGCCCCACCTTTTTTATGTGCAGGATATTGGCTGTTGTTAGATACTATTGCACGCTGGTGATAATTACCTGCCTGCTGTGGGAGACCCAGTCTGTTTTAAATCCCATGGCCTCACTGACAAAGCGGGCCGGAACCAGGGTGCGTCCATTGACAAGGGTGGGGGCAACCTCAATTTCCACCGGCGTGCCGTTGATATACGCTGTGGTATTATCAATGGTTAGAAGGATCTTAGTGTCCGGTGTTGTATAGGTGACGGTTCTGCTGTCCCGATCCCAGTTTATTGAAGCGCCCAGGGCTTCACCGATGAACCTGAGGGGTACCAGGGTGCGCCCATCCTGGATGACCGGCGGCTGCTCCAGGGTGTATAGCTGCTCATTTACCCTGGCAAAGTGGTCGTCAATGGCCATGACGATCAGCACGGTTCCCGGGGCAAACTCCCGGATGGCGGTAACATCAATATCAAATTCCTCCACCAACTCTGCCAGTGCTTCCCGCATATGAGGGACGGCTTCTTCCATGAGGTGGAGCATTTCAATGAAGAAACCGGCCATTGCTTCCATCATCAGGGCCATGGCTTCTAATTCTGTAATTTCTTCATTATCCAACTGCTGTTCAATATCTGCTTCTATGGCAGCCATTTGCTCTTCCAGGTCCGTTTCTATGTCGCCAAATTTTTCTTCCATTATTTCTTGCAGTCGCTCTTCAAAGGCTATTTGGTCTTCCGGCCACAATGATTCTTTGAGCCTTTCGGCATAATCCTCCAGGGCATTCATTTCTTGCTCCAATTCTTCCCAGCGAGCTTCATCGAAGCCCTGTGCTTTCAACATTTCTTCCAGTATAGCCTCATCGCATCCGAGCATCAGCACGCTGGTGGACATTAACAAAATCAGCACCACCACCAGCCATTTAACTTTTTTCACGGCAGTCACCCCTTTGGCAGGATTTATGGGGACAGTTCCACTGGAACGTCTCTCGTTCATTTTATCATAATAATGTATAAAAGAGGATGGTGATGAAAAAGATTCCAATAAAGGATTTAGTAGAACTGTGGCGAAATGATTTGCATTAACAAGTGTTGTCTTGAGGCGAAAGGGGATTGCAGGGGAAAAATGGGAAACAGCTTCGCTTTGCGCACAGATTTATATGAATTGAACATGATGCAAACCTATGTAAACAGAGGGTTGCAGGATAAAAAAGTGGTTTTTGATTTATTCTTCAGGAAACTGCCCTTTGGCAACGGATATGCAGTTTTTGTGGGGCTGGATAGTATTTTGGATTTTGTGACAGGGATAAGGTTTGCAGAGGATGACCTGGAATACCTGGAGTCCCTGGGGTTTAACGCAAAATTTCTGGAGGTTCTGCGGGAGCTGAGGTTTTCAGGAAATATTTATGCCATGCGGGAAGGGGAGATCATTTTCCCCAACGAACCGGTGCTCACGGTTGAAGCGCCCATGATCGAAGCCTTGCTCATTGAGACCTCCATACTAAATATATTTAATCATGAAACTTTGATTGCAACGAAGGCTTCCCGTATCAAGCAGGTTACGGGGGAGAATCAGGTTATTGAATTTGGGGCAAGGCGGGGCCATGGTTTAGATGCTTCCCTTTATGGGGCAAGAGCCACGTATATTGCCGGTTTTGCCGGAACGTCCCTGGTTGAGGCCGGGAAAAGGTTTAAGATCCCCGTTCTGGGGACCATGTCCCATGCTTTTATTCAGAGCTTTAATTGTGAAATAGAAGCCTTTCGGGCTTACTCGGAAGAAAATAAGGATAATATCATCCTCTTGGTGGATACTTACAACACTTTGCGCAGTGGCATTCCCAACGCCATTAAAGTGGCCAAAGAACTGGAAGCAAAAGGGATTAAGGTTAAAGCAGTGCGCCTGGATAGCGGTGACTTAACCTATCTCTCCAGGGAAGCGCGTAAAATGCTGGATAATGAAGGGCTTAATTATATTAAAATTGTGGCATCGAGTGACCTTGACGAAAACGTAATTACAGATCTGAAACTGCAAGGGGCAAAAATCGACATATATGCTGTGGGAACAAGGGTCATTACAGGCTATGACCAGCCTGCCCTGGGGGGTGTTTACAAGCTTGTAGAGGTGCTTGACGAAGAAGAACGCATTCCCAAGATTAAGCTTTCAGACAACATTGAAAAAATTATCAACCCGGGACGCAAAAAAGTATTCAGGATTGTTAATCGCGAAACGGGAAAAGCGGAGGCCGATTATATAACCAGGTATGATGAAGTGCTCCCCAGGGAGGGAAAAGATTTGCTGTTATTTGATCCCATCAGCCCCTGGAAGAAAAAAATGGTGAAGGAATACGTGGCCATTGAATTACAAAAAGAAGTGGTAAAGGACGGACAAAGATGCGGTCCTTCGGGGGACGTGGCAGAGGCCAGAAAACTCTGTGCGGCGTCGCTGGATTTGCTGTGGGATGAGCATAAAAGAAGGATCAATCCACAGACTTATTTCGTGGACCTTTCAGAAAAACTGTGGTATTTAAAAAAAGAGATGATCGAAAGGGTGACCAATGGAGCAGAATAAGTGGCAGGAAGCTGAACAGTTAAGCGAGGTTGTATACCCATTAGTATTTTTACGTTTCTGGCACCATTTTATAATTTAATATTATCCGGTGTGCAAAAAAGACAGGAAAAAGAACTCCTTGGCAGGCTTGCTCCCCTTAAAGGGAAAAAGGTTTTGGATCTGGGGGGCGGGACCGGGAGCTTTGCGGCAAAAATGTCTGCAGCGGGGGCAGATGTGTGGTTGCTTGATGCTTCATCCCGGATGCTGCAGCAGGCTGCAAAAGTTCTGCCCTCGGAGCGGGTAATATGGGGTGATGCTGTAAACATGCCCTTTTGCCATAATAGCTTTGATATAATTATCCTTGTAGATGTTCTCCATCATTTTCGCAACCAGGAAGACGCTCTTAAGGAGTGCTACCGGACCTTGTTGCCCGGCGGCTCCCTTTGGTTGCTTGAGTTTTCGCCCGATCATTTATTGGTGCGCTTGCTTGCGGGCCTGGAACGTTTATCCGGTGAACCTTCACGGTTTGTTTCACCGGAGGAACTGGATGGGTTGTTGAAAAGAACCGGGTTTTCACAAATTAAATGGGAATATACTTTAGCCTATGAATATGTGACTCAGGCAAAAAAACCATTGTGAGAGGTAAAAATAGTGAAAATGGGATATGTGGGTAATAATATCCATAAAAATTTGGCCATGAACAGGAAGAAGGATAAATGATGAATTGGCTGGATATTGCCATCGCTGTATTTATGTTGGTATTCATTGTTAAAGGGCTGCAGCGGGGATTTTTAATCGGGCTGATTGAACTGGTCGGTATAACGGTGGCTGTGATTATACCCCTGTTATTCTACATTCCGGGCAGCAGGTTTTTGAACGACTTGGGCATATCCCAGGTTTATTCCGGTGCTTTGGCATTTCTGATCATATTCTTCATAGCCATATCCATATACTTTGCCATTGCTGAAAGAATGTATGCATGGCTGCCGCGCTGGCTGCGTGCTTCCCTGATTAACAAGTTTTTTGGTTTATTTACGGGCCTGCTCAAAGGTTTGATTATTGTACCCCTGCTCCTTGCTTTGATTGTTGCCCTGCCCATACCACTAATTACTGCTGAGCATGTGGAAGAGTCTGATTTAGGCTCGCCATTGCTCGATGCCTCTGTGGTGGTGTCATCCCTGACCGCCAGCATCTTCGGCGAGGCCTTTCAACACGCAGTGGGCTTTCTTACCGTTGAAACTGATGTTGGTGAAAGGGTTGATCTCAAATTTACCGTTGCCGATCCTGTTATCGACGGGAAGGCTGAAATTGAGATGCTCCGGCTTGTGAACGAGGAGCGCACTTTGCGAGGCCTGCCTGAGCTTGTTATGGACGAAACGCTGCGTGAAATTGCCCGCCAGCATTCGGTTGACATGTTTCAAAGGGGCTATTTTGGCCATCAAGATCCTGAGGGGAATACACCATTTGACCGGTTGCAGGCAGGCGGCGCTTCTTTTATTATTGCGGGAGAGAACATCGCCATTGCACCAACTATTTCCATAGCTCACAAAGGGCTTATGGATAGTCCCGGCCACCGGGAAAATATCCTGCGGCCCCAGTTTGGCCGTATCGGTATCGGAGCTGCCCGGGGGGGTAGATATGGTATTATGTTCACACAGAAATTTGCCAACTAGTGTTCTGTCAACCCTAAATCTATGGTAAATTCTGTTTTTGTGGTATACTTAGATTCATATCAAGCCCAATCTTAGAGATACCAGGGGCACGGGTAAGAATTTGGAAAGAGCTGTTGAGAAATGAAGCTGGGAATAAGAAAACAGAATTTGCCAAATGAAAGGATGGAATTATGAAGCCCTGGAGCAAAGAAGCACAAAAACGAGTAGAGAGCATAGTCAAAGATGGAAGAAAGCCTACCCAAAAAGAAATCGATGAAATATGTAGTTCTGAGAATAAAAGCAAGAGGGCATTTGCAAATTTGTTGTATGGCATCGAAATGTTGCATAGCAAGAAAAAGTGAAGATTGGCGGGAATCGATCAGGTTAGCCCTTTTCCTAATATTAAATTTCAGAAGTGCTCCCTTGCGGGGGCTTTTTTTTGGCCACTTTTTGCCTGCTATGGAGTGTCTTTCACCCAAAATATAATACCTGAGTAGCATATGAAACGATACCAGGGTATCAGATAAAAGAGCACAACAAGACCAGATAAAAAACACTAAAGTAGCATTG
>SLRC01000149.1 GCA_007131175.1 Syntrophomonadaceae bacterium | reverse complement strand
CCTTAATTTTAAATTATTTAAGATCTTAACTTCCACACCTGTTTTATTAAATAATAAATCATGGTTCCCCCCGGAAATGGAAGGTGAGTAGGTTTCCATAATTTCTTTTGAAACAACTACTTTTGGCCAATAATCTTTTATAGGACTTGCATAGGTAATTCTTTTTGGTATAAACAACTCGTTTTCATTCAGGTGGATAGGGAAATAAGTATATTCCCTTTCAAGATAATAAATTTTACTGGTTGATAGATTATTAACTAAATTTCGTGGGTTTCCCGTATAATTAGGAGCTGTTAAAAACTCATCCAAGTCTAAAGGAAAAATAAAATCAGGTACGAACTCATCGAAAGTAGATTTGATTAACTCTGTTGTTTTTACTCCCTGGATATACTCCAATCTAGCGTCATGTTTCAAATATAAAGGAAGACCTTCTGATTGTAATTGGCTGATTATAGCAAGAGTGCGATCCGTGCTCCCGTTATCTACTAGCACGA
Organism: Syntrophomonadaceae bacterium; assembly: GCA_007131175.1. Lineage (GTDB taxonomy): Bacteria > Bacillota > Dethiobacteria > DTU022 > UBA8154 > UBA8154. The sequence goes on along the minus strand of SLRC01000149.1, from coordinate 8,307 downwards.
TACCATCAAAGATATTGTGATGGTATCGTATATAAGATTCAATAATATCTGCTTCATTCTTTACCATGCTTACACAAAATACCTTAATCATATCCCTCTCCTCATCCTTAATTTATTTAATACTCCATTTAGTTTATTCACTCCGTTTCTTTTAGTGTAGTGTAGAGGTCATTCCATTTATTTGGTAATATGCATATAATAAAACAAAATTTGTTAGGCGGGTATATATCTTTTGGAAATATCAGTGGTAACAGCAGTATATAACGGAGACGAGTATCTTGGGGAATCCATTGAAAGTATTCTTAAACAAACATTTCGAGATTTTGAATATATTATTGTGAATGATGGTTCCAATGATCAGACAAAAGAAATATTGGATAATGTAACGGATCCCAGAGTTAAGGTTATTCATTTAGAGAAGAATAGTGGGGCAGCCAATGCCTTAAATGTTGGAGTTAATGAAGCAAAAGGCAAATGGATTGCCCTTCAAGATGCCGATGATATTAGCATTGTTCATAGGTTGGAGAAACAGTTACAGTATATAAAGTCTGATTCTAAGCTTGTAGCCGTAGGTTCATTAATTAAATGTATCACTGGTAATACGCAGGTTGATAAAAAATCTCTTGAACGGGAAGAGACTTTTTTTAATAGCAAAGAACAGTTCAGAAATTACCAGTTTAGCAGCACGCCCATTTGCCACGGTTCCGGCTTTTTCTTAAAGAAAGCATTTAAAATAATTGGAGGATATGATCCAAAATTTAATATTGCTTATGATTGCAATCTTTGGACGAGAATGTTTGAAGTGGGGGAGATTTCCAGGGTGCCGGAAGTTCTTTATAAATATAGAGTTCACGGAAATTCTCTTTCACATAGTAATAGAATTAAAAGATCGAAAGAGCTTATACTCAGTATCTTCAAAAGTATTTCAGAGCTAAGGTTTAAACATTTAAAAACGAAACCAAATCTATTATTATTTGGTACAGTAAGAACCTTTGAATTTTATAAGAAACATATAGAACACGAAAATCACTATCTAATGGTGAGTTTGCCTGACAGAGAGCCTGGTAATGTAAAAAAAGCCTATTCTTTATACTGCTCTAATAAACTTGATGGAATTATTATAGGATCAAATCGAAATATTGGCAGGCAGTTACGTTTTTTGGAAAGGAAAGGATTGTCATTGGGAAACAATTTATTTAGGATTCTGATTCCTCGGACCATTCAGGAAGAATAACTATTTTATAATGTTATATATTACAAAAACCTGTTTATTTAATTTTAATTGGCTGGCTGTTAATTTCTGAAGAAGTATTTTTCTTTTATCACGACTAAGTAAAATAATGGCATCCACTTTTCCGCTTTTTACATCTTTAACAGCAAAAGGGACTTGATTTTTTAAATCTTCCCATATGAAATGATCAACTTTTAAACCACTGTAAGGGGCAACATGATATTTATAGTTATCACATGCCTTTTTGGGGCCTAGAACAATCACCGTTGGTTGACATTTTTTATCTTTTACTAAAAGCCTGTAAATGGCCCTTGATGAGGCAGTTTGTATTTCATTATAAGTTTGCAGTTTATTTCTGCGCGAAAGAGAACCCTTATGAATACGATATTGCAACAGAATCTTTGGTGCCTTCTCAATATGGCCAATATCTAATAACCTTAACCACAAATCATAATCATAAAGTATTTTAAATGTTGTATCATAGCCACCCACTCTCAAAAAAACATTTTTAGAAAACATCATTGAACTGTGAGTTAATTCACATATATAGAATCTTTTCTTTTTGATAACTTGTCTGGAAATGATAGAGTTTTTATGTCTCATTAATTTTTTTAACAGGTAATTGGGAACGGTAGAATTTCCACTAATAAATTCCACCAAGGTTCCAACCCCTACCAGTTCAGAATGGTTCCTGATATATCCTACTTGCTCTTCTATTCTGGTGGGATAACTATTATCATCCGCATCCTGTATAGCAATCCATTCCCCCTTTGCTTGACTGATTCCTGTATTTAATGCATTGGCTGCACCTTGATTTTTAGGTAAATGTATTACTTTAACTCTTTCATCGTCGATTTTATCTAAAATATATTTCGTAGAATCGTTTGAACCGTCATTAACAATGATCAACTCAATGTTACTATAGGTTTGACATAAAGCGCTGGCAATAGCTTGCTTTAAATAGGTTTCCCCGTTATATACTGCCATAATTATAGAGACTAACATTCTACCCGATCCTTTCTAATAATCATAAAACTTAATTGTTTCTTTTAAGCCAATATCACAATATCCGCCAGGGCAACGGGAATGCCAGTTCCATGCTGTTTCTATAATATCCTGCAGTGAATATTGGGGCCTCCACCCCAAATCACGATAAATCTTTTGCGATGCGGAGATCAGTTTTGGCGGGTCTCCTCTTCTTTTTTCCCCATAATCCACCTGAGCCTTCTTCCCGGCAACTTTCTCGCACCATTCAATTATTTCTTTAACGGAAAAACCAACGTCACTTCCCAGGTTATAGCACTGATTGGTATGCTTGTTGGCAGCCAGGCTTTTCAGGGCAAGGATATGGGCCTCAGCCAGGTCGTTAACATGAATATAATCCCTGATACAGGTTCCGTCCCGTGTGGTATAGTCGTTACCGTACACAGTTATTTTTTCTTTTTTGCCTAAAAGATTGAATAATATGTTGGGAATTAAATGGGTTTCCGGCTGGTGATCCTCACCGTTTACACCGCAGGGGTCGGCGCCGGCTGCATTAAAATAACGCAGACAGATATAATGCAGTTTATAAACCTCGGCTAAATCCCGCACCACTTGTTCGATCATATGTTTGGATCTGCCATAAGGGTTAACCGGGTTTGGGGAAAAGGTTTCATCAATTTTCTCTGTATCAGGTGTTCCATAAACGGCGCAGGTGGAAGAGAATACCAGCTTGCCGACTCTATGTTCAACCATTTTACTTAACAAAGCAATAGTAGCGGAGACGTTATTAAAATAATACTTTAATGGATCTGAAACAGATTCTCCCACATAACAGTTTGCGGCCAGGTGTACCACGCTTTCAATAAAATAAGTACGAAAAATGCGGCTCAGGAGCTGCCCGTCTCCCAGTTCGCCGTTAATAAACAGGGCTCTGCCATCAACCGCTCCCCGGTGGCCGGTAGAGAGATTATCCAGCACCATTACGCCATAGTTTAAATCCAAAAGGGATTTAACGAGGTGGCATCCGATATAACCGGCGCCCCCAGTTACCAGGATCATTTGACATCCCACTCTTTAAATAATCTTTTTGCCAGGTATCTGCCATAATCAAGCGATAAACCAAAGATCTGGTCACAAAGCTCTGCAGGGGCTGCTTCTTTATAGCCTCTGCTGCTCGGTTGGCTGTTGGCTTCAAATAACCATGGCGTACCATTTTTATCAAGCCCCAGATCCAGGCCTACCTCTCCCATATTGCCATAAAAAGCTTCCAGGGCAGTAAGCGTCTTGAAGGAAAAATTTTGAAGGGCAGCCAGGGAGAGGCCGCACCCCAGCGGATTGTCTCCCGGCGCCAAAGCAATCTCCACCGCGCCGGCTGCGACATTTGTGACAATGGCTTCTGCGGCGGCAACTCTGAAGCTCAGGGCGGTAATAACCCACTTAGCATCCATATTTTTTTGCACCAAAACCCTAATGTCAAAGGGCCTGCCATCTATACGGGCAAGTGTAATTCCTTCCTGTAAAATAAGGTTATCCCCGAGCTTTTGTCGCAAATAAAGCATTAATTCATCAAGATCCTCAAAGTCCCATTGGCTGAGCTTGTTTCCACCGGCCTTGCAGCTATAGGTGCGTCCATCTTTTTTTACCTGAAAAACCTGTTTGCCACCCCGGCCGTAAATATTTTTTACATAACAAAAGGAGTATTTGTTTAAAAATTGCTTCAAAGCTGCCCGGCTTAATAGCATGGTTTCCGGTTGGAAATTGGCTGTTTCCCCAAAGTTGGTTAAAGCCTGGTAGACGCTCCACTTGTCAAATCCATAAGTGCTGTTGATCTTTTGAATCTGTGGATTGGCCCACAGTTTGTAATAAACATTATTGGGGTTGGTCTGCCTGGCATAATAGGGAAAAGGAAAGCTGGATCGGTGATAGAGAACCTGAGGAAAGGGGAGGAAAGCCTTAATCCATTTATGATTGTGCGGGTCAAGGTAGTAAGCCTCCAGCAGGTTTTTCCCCAGATCCACTTTGCTCAGGTGGAAACAGTAGAAGAAAATTCCTTTTTCCAGGGCCAGCAGGGCTCTTTTTTTTATGGCATAAACCTTATCAATATTTTTCCATGTGCTTGCCGAAACGGAAATGGCCATGGTTGGTCCCAAAACCATTTTATTTCGGCAAAGTAATACCAGCCATAGCTGCTCTCCATGGTAGTAGGCAAGCTCTGCAAATGCTTTTTCGGAGAGGTGAAGCGTTGTGAGGGAAGCGTTATGCTTGATTTCTGTCACTTCAACTGCCAGTTTGGTAAATCCTGCCTGCAAACTCAGCTTTTGCCCTGGTTTGTATCCCAATAATGCCAGTTGCCGGTTATCTAAATAAAGATAGTTATGTCTTGAGGCCTCAGCCATCAGCTTCAGGTCAAAAAGCTCCGGTTTTCCCCGGTTCATTACCATTCACCACTCCATGTTGGTTTTGTGGGAACCCGCTAAACATATTTCTTGCCAGGTACTTGGCATAATCGAGGGGCAGGCCAAATATTTGATTGCAGAGTCCTAAAGTTGCTGTCTTCTGATAACCGCTGCTGCTTGGCTGCAGGTTGGCCTCTAGCAGCCACAACTTGCCATCATTATCCAGGGCCATGTCCAGTCCCACTTCCCCCAGGCTGCCATAAAAAGCTTCCAGGGCATCAAGGGTCTTGAACGCCATATGCTGCAAAGAGTCCAAGGCAATACCAAAGCCAAGCAGATCATCATCAGGCGCCAGGGTAATTTTCTGCGCGCCCGCAGCAACATTTGTGACCACGGCTTCAGGCGCGGCAACTCTGAAGCTTAAAGCGCTGATAACCCAGCGGGCATTGACATCTTTTTGCACTAAAACCCTGATGTCAAAAGGTTTGCCATTTAAGCGGGCAAGGGTGATACCTCCCTGGATAATAAGCCGCTTGCCAAATTTTTTACGGAGAAAACGAAAGAGTCTGCTGATTTTGCTGAACTTCCATCGCTTAATGATGCTGCCTCCCATTTTACAGGTATAAAAAGCACCTGCTCTTTCCAAGCGGCAAACCTTTTTGCCTCCAATACTGCGAATGTGTTTGACGTAACAAAACGGATATTTGGTTAAAAAAAGCGCCAATGCCTGGCTGCTGAACAGGGCAGATTCGGGATGAAAGCTGTTTGTATGCTGGAAACGGGCCAAAGCCTGATAAACGGTCCATTTATCAAACCGGTAAGCATTATTGATCTTTTGGATCTTTGGATTTGCCCACACTTTGTGGTAAATATTATTGGTATTTCCTTGCCTGCTAAAATATGCAAAGGGGAAGTACGATCTGTGATAAAGAACCTGGGGGAAAGGCAGAAATTCCCGAGTCCATTTTTGTGCTTGCGGATTAAGGTAGCATGCCTCAACTAAATTGTTTTCCAGGTCCACTTTGCGCAGGTGGAAACAGTATAACAGTATTCCTTTTTTAAGTGCCAGCTGTGCTCTTTTTTTCAGGGCATAGTTTTTATCTGGATGATTCCATAACCTGTATGAGACGGTTATGGCAAAAGTGGGTCCCAGCCTCATCTGAGTATGGGAATGAAAAACCAGCCACAATGCCTCTCCATGATAGTGGGAAAGGCCTCTAAAAGCGGTGTCGGACAAGTAGAGCGTCGCCAGGGAAGGGTCTTTATGCTGTTCTGCCACCTGTACCGTTAAGCTGTCGAAACCAACCTGCAGATTTAGCTCTCGGCCTGCTTTTAATTGCAATAACTCCAGTTGCTTTTTATTCAAGAAAAGTTGCGTTTGTTTTGATACACAATCGAGGGGCTTTAAAGTATAAAGATCCTCATTTTCCATTTTTATCTCTGCCCACGCCCCTGCATTGGTTTTGCCGGGATCCCAATAACCACGGTGCCCGGAGGAACGTCCTTTGTTACCACAGCGCCTGCGCCGACCACACTTTCTTCGCCGATCACCCTGCCACCCATGATAATTGCCCCTTGCCCGATAAAGCATCTTCTTTTCAACACGGCTTCACCTGCAATGCTGACGCTGGGCCCAATAAATACATAATCTTCTATGGTTACATCATGACTGATTAAACTCATCATGCGCACGGTAACAAAATCACCAATTTTTGCACGCCCTCCCACAATACACCCTTCAGGCAGAATACAACCTTTACCCATACTGACATAGTTCAGGTCAATGGCGGGATGAACCAGGGTGGCGATATTACAATTGTAGGATAGAAGTAATTGAGCCGCCCTTATATTACGAGGCTTATTACAAAAAAAGTAGTTATTTCCATCCCGGGCTAATGCTTCGATTTTTTCTATTCCGATCAAGGGATAACCCCAAAGATCATCCCTTTTTATCCTTCTTATAGTATGCAAAAAACCGCCTATTTTCCAGGTGGGTTCAAGCTTGTTGATCGCCTCAACCCGCTTGACTAAATCAAAGTATTTTGCACCGAGAATATATAATTTTTTCAAGCTGCCTCCTCCTCAGGTGTCCAGTTGTTTTATCGCCTGATTGTACAGAAATTTAGCATATGAAAATGGGTTCAGGTAAGAACGCTCTTTTTTTTCTTTGCCGGCTGCATTAAATAATGACACTTTGGTGGAGCGTGAATTGCATTCGATAAACCATAAATGTCCTGCTTGATCAATGGCAAAGTCAATGCCAATTTCACCATAAGGACCGTAAGCTTTTTCGATAGTAAGATAAACATTGTTAAGGAATACATTTGCAGCATTTCTAATGGTATTTATCTGCTCCCGTGGAAGGACGATCCCTTTGGCAAAGAAATCGTCAAACAAAAAACTTGAAGCATGGATGGTAATGGGTAAACCAGGTTGACTGACTCTAACAAGGATCTCCACTATTTCCAACTCTCCCTCTCCGTTGCGTTGCATTTCGGCACGCATATCATAGATGCTGCCATGCAAGCGGGGCAAATTAATTGCCTGCTGGATGAGAAATGGCCGTTGGTAATAAAACTTTTCAATTAATAATATTAAATCGCTAAAATTAATAAGCCCCTTGTTTAACTTGTTTTTGCGATAATAACGATACTCGAAAGAATCGGTGCCTATTTTTTTAACCCGGATCACTTGCATACCCTTTCTGCCCCGGCAAGCCTTAAGATAGACTTCACCGTATTTGCTGAGCATCTGCATAAGGTCAGCTGCAGTTGCATAAACGATTGTGAACGGCAGATGGGGCATGAGGGTGCTGTTTTCTCCCAGAATTTTTAACACATCCCACTTATTAAAAACGGGTCCGGAGTTTATGCGCTTTACACCCAGCGCCTCAAGTTGCTGATGGAAAATATCATATTTTTGCCGCTGTTTAATGGAACCACCCCTGGCGTACAGCACATGGGGATAGGGAAATTTTCCCTTTTCCCAAAGGCTGGTCGTTTCATTATAGTAAGTGCCACTTATGCTTTTCCTTTTGAGGTCAACATCGTTTAAGGAAAAATAATAAAGGGTTATTTGAGTTTTACGGCAGGCGTTGATAATTGCTTCCAACCTGGTGTTCGTATTATGCGTATAAAAGTGCCCAAGATGGCTGGGTTTAATAAAAACGCCCACAATGGGTTTTTTAATGGGGGGACAAACCAGATCAGCCAAAAACATTCCTCCTTCTCCATGATTCAGCTGTCCTGAAAATAAGTACACATGTGGTAGCGGTGCGCAAGGTACCTGTTCACAACCGCAGTCTCAATAAATGATGAGCAGCAGTGGGCTTTTCCGTCCCGGCACACATTTTTTGGCTCGCTGCGCTCAAACAGTAAAATGTGGCAACCACGCTTCAAGAAGCATGAAGCATGAAGCATGAAGCAAGATGCAGGAAAAGCAAGATTCGTTTTCACTCGCAACCCTGCACCCCTCCTGTGCATGTCATCGTTTATTTTGACTTCTGTCTTCTGAATTCTGAATTCTTAAGTGTTTTCATCCTTCTGCTGGTGCCGGCAACGCAGGGGCCGGCATGAGCGTCTGTCCCGAAAATAAATGGATACACATGTGGTACCGGTGCGCAAGGTACCTGTTCACAACGCGCAGTCTCAATAAATGATGAGCAGCAGTGGGCTTTTCCGTCCCGGCACACATTTT
>SLRC01000065.1 GCA_007131175.1 Syntrophomonadaceae bacterium | reverse complement strand
GTCTTTGTACGCATCGCAGACATTTTTGATTTTTACATCTGCTCCTCTTCCTTCGCTTAAAAGGTCTTTGTTTAACATGGCTATCACAATATCCGCTGAGATTTCTTGGCATGATTTATTTGTCACTATCTCAACCACCTTTTTAGTTTTACCTAAATTCCCCTTTATATCCATAGGTCCCCTCTCAACGAGGCCCTATGAGAATTTTTATTGCTGTTCTTTCTTCCCCGTTAATTTTAACATCAACGAAGGCGGGAATACAAACAAGATTGATACCGCTGGGAGCCAAAAATCCTCTTGCAATAGCCACTGCCTTAATTGCCTGGTTAAGGGCACCTGCCCCAATTGCCTGCATTTCAGCTTTCCCCTTTTCCCTGATAACTCCTGCTAAAGCTCCAGCGACCGCATTAGGATTAGATTTTGCTGCGACTTTTAATGTTTCCATTAACAAAATATACCTCCTTTTTGGTCTGGAAATGCTTGAATCACAAATACAAAATCCTGGGGGATTGCAACGAAGTTGATACGGTGATCGGAGTAGCCTCCAAATAGCTGATTATTTACAAATTAACTCAAAGTGGGGAATGGTGCATTTATGAAGGTCAGCTATTCTCTGTATACCGTCTTCCACCCGGCCTATTACATTTAACTGACGAGCCCGGTCTCCTATACTGTGTAGGCAACGGTAAAACTTTGCCGCACTCTTTGCAGTGGCAAAGTTAATCCCTTCCGTTTTTAAAGTGGCTTTAAAGTCTTTTTGCAAGATGTATCTGCATAGGGCCATCCTGCAAAGGACTGAATTTCTTATGCTTATACGCCAGGCGAGAGACGAAAGAAGTGTTTTCCACCTCTTTGCCGGGGTATTGCTTTAACTCCGGTCTAAACAACCGGTTTTGCTGCTCCCAACGCCTGGTGATCCACCAACCCATACCGCGGTAAAGAACAGTACCCCATCCCGTCAGGGGAACGTTGCTCCACCAGTTGCGGAAAGCATAAATTTTCTTGTGAGCCTTAATTGCCTCTTCCTGGAGTTGCTCCGGGGATATCTTATCAGGTTGGAATGCCACGTGGTGACCTGTAAAGTTCCCAGTTACGGGTTAACAAACGTCCTCGGCTTCCATTTAGTCAAAAAGGGCAGTGCCCGGTAAAGGGGTTAGGGTAGAAAACTGCGGGGCAGGCTTTTCCTCTTACCCATAAATATCTTTACATCTTAACCCTGTTTCTTCAATAGCGCACCCAGTAAGGGAAGCCCCAGTCGGGGGCATGCGGGATAAACTGTAAATACATAATGGTAACTCCTTTTTCCCAGTTGTTTCCAGAATATATTGTCGATTCGTTCAACATTTATTGAAGCAATTACCCGAGGTTTTTTATATACTTTGATGCCGGCAAGAATACCGTCAAACAGCATCTTTACTTTTTCTGAAATAATTTATTCCATAGCGGATGCTGCGCTTCATAAATATACTTTGCCACGTCCGAAAACACCTTTGTCCCCTGGCCATAAGGCCATCCTTCCCGCCATTCACCGGTATACAATCCGTCCGTATGAGTAAATGTCCCCTGTCCGTGAAACTTGCCGTTTTTATGTTCACCAACATATTTTGTTCCGTTGGGACAAACAAATATACCCTGACCGTGCGGCTTGCCGTCTTTTAATTGTCCCGTGTAAGTGCCTTTTTTCATCTTAACTCCCCTCAACGAGGTTCAATAAGCATTTTGAACCATCGTTTAATACCTCTTTCCGCTTCCCGGCTGTTGCTGCTTTTTCTTTGCTGCCCTGCAAGCAGGACATCTTTGCGGCTCGTTATCGAAGCCTTTTTCTTTGTAAAATGCTTGTTCGTTTTCACTAAATATGAAATTTGATTTACAATCCCTGCATGTAATTGTTTTGTCCGTCAATTTTATTCACCTCCTATCTCTTCTTTTGAAGAATATCTTTTAATATCTCCGTAATTCTTAGAATAACGGAGATATTGGGGACTGGTTTTAAGTCTTTAAATTAAAAGCAAACTCTTTTACAGCAGTGGAGGCTGTGGGTATGTGGGCAACACGCAGTGTTGTCCAAGCGGGTGTGGAGCTTGTGGGTAACCCTGCCCCCTGGAGGGTTATCCATAAATCCACGCCTGCTGCATATCCACGGCCAGGATTCTACCTACCCTAAAATTCTTAATACAGCCGTGCTTATCCCAAAACTCACCCTATCATGTCTCGCTGGGTCTATGCCCTTACATTCCTTCGTTCTGTTTTAGGGATAAAAGCGAAGATAGTTTTAAGCTTAAATACTGCCTCAGTGGGCTAATGGAGGTGACCTCCTTATCTCCGCTTTATCGGCATGTTGACTGTTTATGCAGCTTGCTTCATCTGATTCTTTCTGAACTCGCCCAGTACTAACTCTGCTTTGTATTCCGTTTGTTTTTTTACAAGGTTGTAGATTATGGTTACTATCTTCTTTGAAATTACAACAAGTGCTTGCTTTTTCTTTAAAGGATTGTTGGGCCGTGTTTTTAAGTACTTGTACAGCTCCTTTAATTCGCTATTTACGGCAACCATCGTCCTGGCCATCTGGTAAAGCACATTCCTTAGATTCTTGCGGCCTCGCTTCGATATGGAGGTGCCACTTACATTCTTGCCTGAGCTGTCCTCTAACAGGTTGTAGCCGGCCATTTTGCTGATCTGGCGTGGATGATTGAATCTCAAGGGATCTCCAATCTCACCGAAAAAACCGGCCGCTGTCACGATACCGATGCCTGGAATACTAAGAATCGTTTCCTTCATTCCTGTATCAGCCAGGGCTTGTTCCATAGCCCTTTCTATTTGCTCGAGTTGTTTTGTTAGCAACTCCAATTCCTCAATCATGAGCCCTAATTTTAGTTTTGATGATGCTATGCCATAAGTTACGCCAATAGATTCCTGCGCCCTCTCTACGAGTTGCCTTGCTTTTTTGAGACCAACGGTCTTTTTTACGGCCTTTCTTATTTCGGCAAGCACCCCGTTTACACCAAGTTCAAGGATTAGTGACGGAAAGGGACAGGACTTCATGATCTGCATGGAGGCTTTACCTTTAAATGGCTGTTTAAACACTGTTACAAACTCAGGGAAGTATTCATCAAATACTGCCGTAATGGTGTTCTTTAGAGCATTATGTCGCTTCATCAAGATCACTCTTGAGTTTGACAGCACTCTCAGTTCTGCGAATATGTCCTGGGGCATTGTATACGTCATAATATCTGCCGTCACGGACTAATCTTGCTATAGATTTTTCACGGATTACAGGAATGCTCAAAGATTTATTGTTTAAGTTGCTGTCCCCAAGGTTTAAAACGACATGACCGGGATCTTTTTGGCAATGAGTTTTTGTATATTCATGAGGCAGTCTTTTTCTTCTGTATCACAGAAGGATAATGCAGTGCCACCCAATCCGGCCCTGCCCGTCCGTCCTATTCTGTGCACATATGTTTCAGGGATGTCCGGAAGGTCATAGTTTATAACGTGGGACAACTCCTGTACATCAATACCTCTGGCAGCTATATCTGTTGCAACAAGCACCCTGGTTTGATTGGATTTAAAGTTACTTAATGCCTGTTGCCGGGCAACCTGAGATTTATTGCCGTGAATGGCTTGAGCAACAATTCCCTTATTTACCAAGCCCCTGGCCACTTTATCTGCTCCATGCTTGGTTCGTGTGAACACAAGAACAGAATCTAAACTTTTGTTGTTCAATAACTCCAAAAGTAATGTTTTCTTATCCTTCCGGTTAACAAAGTATACGGACTGATTAATTGATTCAACCGGGGATGAAACAGGGGTCACGGCAACCATAACAGGGTTTATTAAGATCGATCCAAGCAAATTCATAATTTCTGGAGGCATCGTAGCTGAAAACAACAGAGTTTGTCTGTCAACCGGCAAGAGCGCTAAAATCCTTTTAATATCATGGTAAAATCCCATATCAAGCATGCGGTCAGCTTCATCAAGCACCAACATTTTAAGAAAACCTAAACGGATATATTTCTGGCTCACCAGGTCAAGCAGTCTGCCCGGAGTCGCCACAATAATATCCACACCTTTTCTTAAAGTGTTCTTTTGCGGAATTTGTGAAACTCCGCCGTATATTACTGCATGCTTAAGTCCGGTGAATCTACCATATTCACCCAGGCTTTCTCCTATCTGAATGGCCAATTCCCGTGTGGGAGTAATGATCAGGGCTCTGACAATCCTTGGCCCTTTATCATTTAATCTACTATTATGAAGCATCTGTAATAGGGGTATTGCAAACGCCGCCGTCTTTCCCGTACCCGTTTGTGCACACCCGAGCAAATCCTTTCCTTCAAGTATGATGGGTATTGCCTTTTCCTGTATAGGTGTAGGTATTGTATATCCCTCAATATCTACAGCTTTTTGGATAGGCGCAATAAGCTTCAGGTCATTAAATGTCAAATCTATTTCTCCTTTTTGTGGCAAGCCACTTAATTTGATCGTTTATTTCAGTTCTTATTACCCCGGGCATATAGCATAAGAAAAAGGCGGGAAAGTCACTATTTATGTGTTTCCCGCCTGATAATTCCAGATTTTAAGTAGCTGAAAAAACAATACTTAGCATTTATACTATAACATAGTATGTATGATACAGCAAGTTTATTAAAGCTTTTTGCGTTGCACCCAAAAGCATGTAAAAAAACAAAAGTTGGCATCCCACTGAATTGTCATATTCAGACATAATTTCAAGGTAACCACGAAAGTACCCGTTGCCGACATTCACACTTACCATAATATGGTTGTTATCGCCTGGCTTTGTACAGACTTCCCCCCGGGTCGTTTTGGCAGTTTTTTGTATTTGTCCCATCCAGTACCCGTCTATACAGAACCGACCTGGGAGAAGGTGAGCGATTGTCCGGTTTTAAACACATTTATTTTGCCAGATCATGGACAGTAGTTAAGATGGGGTTCCAGGGTATGTGCACTCACTGAATGCGATACGTGGGCGCTATATGCATTAAGCCCTTGATGGCGCTTTATTTCCATGGATCACACCATTCCTTTTCAAGCTTTTTTATCATATTTACGATACGATCTCACCGTAAATGGGCGTTACCTTGGACCAGCCCCTCATTTTGCCGTAACGGAGCAGGTTATGGCAAATATTGAATTCATCTTTTAAAAGATCGTAGAAGAGGTTGCGTAGCCCATCGTTGCGTACTGTCTGAATGACGGCCCGCATGTGCAGATCCACCGCATCGAAAACCCCGTTTATAATTGTTGTGTACATAAAACTGTCCTTTAATGTTTCCGGGTCAATGGGCACCTGCATGGAGGAGGGGGCCTTTTCGGCAGCACCACTTCAAAAGACAGGGCCTTTTTTTCAAGCTCACTTGTCTGTTTTTTCAGCGTATCCAGCCCCTGCTGCATGATTAGTTTAAAGTCCAGGTCATGCACAAAGCCGAGAAAGGAATGGTTCATCTGTATCTGATTGTAGCGCAGGCTGAGATGGTTCCAGATATGAAAAGCCTCGCCCAGTGAGATGGGCTCAGCCTCGGGATGTTTGTTTGTTTTATAGGCGGGGGGGATATCTTCATAGGATTTTATTTCTTTACGCAGAAGGTCGTTCGTGGTGGAAATGCGCACCACCCGGGAGACCACAAATAGCTGTGCTACCATATCGAAGAAGATTTTGCGGTAGATAAATTTGTCCGTAACCTGGTTAATGCTGGCCTCGAACTTCAGATCGAAGGGGGTTATATCGGGGACGGGAATTTTAAACCTGGCCCCTTCCTTTTCCATACCCTCAAGATCCACAGAAGATATGTAATCATCAACCCATGGCTTCATAAACTGCCCTGGATAACACTTCGATGTTAAACGGTTTCTGCACGGGAGCCTTAAATCCGTATTTGCCGAAGTTGGCCATCACGGGATCGTTGGAGTAGCCGCTGACCACGAGGCCCTTTACCCCGGGGTCTGACTGGAGCAACTCTCGGATGACCTTTTTCCCGCCCATGCCGCCGGGAATGGTCAGATCCAGGAGTACAAGGTCAAAGGGCTGCCCGCTGTTTAATGCCTGCAGATAAATGTCTATGGCTTGCCTGCCGTCTCTGGCCAGGCAGATATCATAGCCGAGGTTGGCTAAGGTTTCGCCTGTTACGTTGAGCAGGTCTTCCTCATCGTCCATGATTAATATTTTGCCCGTGCCCCGGAAAACAGTATTCCTCCCGTCCAAAGCTGTGCCGTTCTGAGCAGCGGCGGGCAAATAAATGGTAAAAATGGTCCCTATCCCTATTTGGGATTTCACAGCTACATGTCCGCCGTGTATTTTAATCACCGAATAGGCGATGGCCATGCCCAGTCCCCGCCCTTTTCCCTTGGTGGTGAAAAAGGGGTCAAAAATTTTCTTTAAGCATTTGGAGGGGATACCCGTGCCCTCGTCTTTAATGGTAAGCCGGACATAAGGTCCCTGCAGCCTGGTACGGATGGCTTCCCGGGCAGCGGCGTCTTTCAGTCTGTTTTCAGTCATATTGCTGCAGCTCCTTCCAGGGTGTTAACTGCGTATTGTGGCCGCAGAGGAGCTTAATCTCAATGTTCTTCGGGGTGCTGGGGAAGCGGCAGACAATCTGGTACTCACAATACTTGCAGCGATTTTTATCCCCCGTGGCACAAAACACACCTGCTGCCAAAAGATTCAGCATGTGTTCCAGGGCTTGCAATACTTCCCGGCGCCTGTCTTGCAGTCTTAGGATTCGTTCCCCTTCACCTTTCTCCGTGGGGAAAATGTAGCCTGCATCGTCTACCCGTGCTTGCGGTTCCTTTTGCCGTAAGATTGTCTCTGCCACCAATCCGTAAAGGGAATGCTGAATCTGCTGACCCTGTTTGATATATTTCCTTTCGTCATAGCCGTAAGTGCCACCCGTTTTGAAATCCCTTACCCGGAATATTGGTTCATTGGGGGAGATACGGTCAATGCGGTCGATGCGGCCCCTCAAGAGAACAATCTCACCGCTTTGCAGCTCCACCGCAAACGGCTCATCCAGGCCCAGTCCGGCCAGTGCTGATTCTTCAGCACCGAAACCGAAGGGTACTTCCAGATAAACGGGGCAGCTGCCGTTTTGCTGAAGCTCAGCTTCGGCTCGTAAAAAGACTTCCAGCCCCTGCAGGAGTTCATTTTTTTCGTACTCATATACTAGGGGACTGGGCGGGGGGATTTTTCCTTTTGTTTCCACGATGAGTTTTTCGGCCATCTCTACAAGATAATCCCGGTCAGGTGTGGGTTTCGTCGTTCCGGCACAAGTTTTGCGCAAATAGGCAGCATATATCTGGTGCAGCAAGAGGCCTCTTGTGAGTGGATCAAGCCATTTTCCAGGGTCAAATATTTGTTCATCAGGCGGTTCCACTTTCAGGATATGACGCAGAAAGTAGGCAAAAGGGCAGGCAGCGCTTCGGATTACCGTGTTCCTGAATTTTGAGCTTAACTGGAACACACCATCTGAGCAGTTTGGACGCAGCCGGCGACTCTCCTAAGCCGGCTGGGGCCAATCTGCGCCGGGTGCAGCTGGCGGAGGGTCCGGGCGGCAGCTTTTTCGTCGCCCTGGGTTGGAGCACCCGTGGGCCACTCCTGATTTTAGCGCGGCCACGCGCCAGGCGGTGTCAGGACAAAACTAGCGGCCCTCAATTATGTTAAGCTCGAACATTTAAATATTATTTTACATAAACAGCTATGAGCGAGATAATTAACAGTCCCCCATACAACGCATAAATTCCGGCTGTCAATGGCTCAGCATCAGAGGGAAACCGCGGCCTGGCAGCAAAAAAGCGTAAAAGTCGCAAAGCCAGGGGCAAGGACAGAAATACCAGCACGAACCAGCCGGGCAGCAGACCCACTAATATACCAATGCCGCTTAAAATATAGATACTGTAGGCCATGCCGGCAAACAGGTTAAAGGCCTTGTCCCGGCCCAACCAGATAGGTACTGTGACGATCCGCATCTCATAATCGTAACTCATGTCTTTCAGGTTATTGGCCAGGAGCACGAGGGCTACCCAGATGCCAAGGGGCACGGATATTACGAGCACGGTTTGGTAACCCTGCCAGCTTCCCGTTTGCACAAAATAAGAGCCGAGCGTCATGAGCGGGCCCCAGATTAAAAATACAAATATTTCTCCCAGGCCATGATACTTGTATTTCAAAGGTTCAGCTGTGTATTCAAGGCCGGCAAAAATGCCCAATTTGGTCAGAACCGCCACAGGCCAGCCACGCAGAATAATAAAATAAAAGCCAATCAGAACGGCGATACTGTAAAGAACCAGCGCCATGACGATTAATTCCCGGGGTGAAAGTACTTTGTGCAAAAGGGGGTGTAAGCGGTAAAGGGTAGTGGGGGCACCCGGTCTATCCACTCCATAAGCTGTATCAAAATAATCATTGATAATATTGGAGGCGGCATGGACAGCTAGCATGCCCGTTAATACCAGCAGCGCCAAGGCCACGTTAAACCTGCCCAAGAGCACCAACCCCAGTAAGCTTCCCACACTAACGGAAACAACCGTCATGATAAATGACCAGGGCCGCAAGCACAGCAGCACGTTCCGCCATTGTCTCTGCTTGCTCCGGGTATTATTATTACCATACATCGCAGGGGATTTCTTCTTTTCCAATATCACCAATGTTCTCCTTAATCAATATTACTTTCTAAATCCGCCTATTAAAACTCTTTACTAAAAGTGTGCTAATATCAGTATGCCCAATCAATAAAATATGAGTGTGTTCAGAAAGTCTCCAGGTGAAGTGATAGGCAAGCCATAAGCAAAATGACAGACTATACCATTATTGTAATTAAACAACATTCATGCTCTTTGAAAACACCCATAATCGGCAGGC
>SLRC01000018.1 GCA_007131175.1 Syntrophomonadaceae bacterium | reverse complement strand
TTCTCTGCTGGAAATTATACTTTTGGCTAAACATTACTTTTATCTGCTGTCTTATCCCCTTCCTTGGAACAACCCACTGTGGAGATAATTTCCGGTAGCATCTCCACTATTCGTTCCATTGAGCCCTTATCTGTGAGGGGGATAACGTTTACCTCTTCATTTTTTATTACTAACAATGTATGGGGTGAAATTGTACATCCAGCCCCCCCGTAATCACAGCTTCTGCCATTTGTGTTTTTCCTGTCGCCTCCTTCCCGTCCACCAACTCCAAGACTTACCGAGATAAGCGGTATTATGGTAATACGTCCCACGTGCAGCGGTGCCCCCACCACAGTTTCTGTGTGCAGAAGTTGCTCCAGCCTTTCAAACAAGGTGTTTAAAAAACTGTTTTCAGAATTCACTTTATGACCCCCTGATCCTATAATTTACTTTTTAGCTAAATTAATACTTACCTTGCTTAAAGGAGATAAGATGACAACAATCGAAGTAATTAAGCAGGTAATTTATGTTTAGAAAGGAGAAGCTAGAATGGTAAAGGCAGGAAGCAATAATAATGTTAATACTTATGAGGTGGCGCAACAGCAAATTAAGCATGCAGTTGAACAGTTAGAACTTTCTGATGATGTATACGAACGGTTGAAAGCTCCGGACCGTGTGGTGGAAGTAGCCATACCTGTGGAGATGGATGATGGGGAAGTGCGGGTATTTATTGGCTACCGCGCCCAGCATAATAATGTTCTGGGTCCTTACAAAGGAGGGATCCGTTTTGCCCCTGGTGTAACCGCAGACGAAGTAAAGGCTTTGTCCATTTGGATGACTTTCAAATGTGCCATTGCCCGTGTTCCATTTGGTGGAGGCAAGGGAGCTGTAGCTTGTAATCCCGCTGAGCTTTCTGCGAAAGAACTGGAACGGGTGAGCCGTAAATATATGCGCAATATGGTACCCGTGCTGGGTTCAAAAATAGACATTCCCGCTCCTGATCTTAACACCAATGCCCAGGTTATGGCCTGGATGGTAGATGAATACTGTAACATCCAACAATATAACGATTTTGGAGTTATTACGGGAAAACCGCTTGATGTGGGAGGTTGTATTGGCAGGGAAACAGCCACGGGAAGGGGCCTTATGTACGCTGTCCGTGCAGCGGCAGACGTGAAAGGTTTGACGCTGAAAAATGCTAAAGTTGCCCTGCAGGGTTTTGGCAATGTGGGTTCTAACGCCGCTCGTTCCCTTGTAAAGCAGGGCTGCAAGGTTATCGGGGTTACGGATATTGGGGGAGGGGTGTTTAATTCAGAGGGTATTGATGTGGAATCGTTAATTAATTACACCCGGCAAACGGGGGGTGTTAAAAACTTTCCCGGATGCGAGCCCATAGATAATACCAGTATTTTTGCTTTGGATTGTGATATCATACTACCAACAGCTGTGGAGAACCAAATAACGGCAGATGTGGCAAGACATATTAAAGCCGGTATTATTGCTGAAGGGGCAAATGGCCCCACCAC
Organism: Syntrophomonadaceae bacterium; assembly: GCA_007131175.1. Lineage (GTDB taxonomy): Bacteria > Bacillota > Dethiobacteria > DTU022 > UBA8154 > UBA8154. The sequence goes on along the minus strand of SLRC01000018.1, from coordinate 7,516 downwards.
ACCGGCGGCTGATGAAATACTGAAAGAGAAAGATGTTCTTGTGGTGCCGGACATCCTGGCAAACAGCGGCGGTGCTATTGTTTCATATTTTGAATGGGTACAGAATAATTACTCTTTTTATTGGCCGGAAGCGGAAATTGAAAAACAACTGGAGCAAAAAATCTCGGAAGCATTTGAGCACCTTTACACATATACTTGCAATTGCAGCGATACCATTACCATGCGTGAAGCGGCTTATATGTACGCTATTAAACGTCTTGCCGACACCATGAAAATAAGGGGATGGTAATTAGAAGGCAGCAAAACAGAAAAGACAGGGAAAGGTCCATGCTTTTTTAATTATATCTGCTCATATAAACCGGGGAGCTGGGAATACTAAAAAAGATATTTTAACCTGCCCCGGGGTGATATTATGTATGATCCCTTTCTCACAGCCATGGTCTTAACTGTAACCATTGCCATGTTCCCTGCCATTTTCATGCTTTATTTTATGCTTTTCCGCAAGGCCATGTTTACGGTTATTCAGGTTTTCCGTAAACACAACGCGGTAGGGGAGCAAAATGCCAAAACAATTAAAGAACTTGGACTCATGCCCAGGCACTTTTTTGATCCATTTAAACCGGCCCTGCGAGACTATAAACCGCAAGCTTTACAATCCTTGATTATCCATGACATCGTTCAGGTTACCGTGGATCAAAAGCTATATCTTTCTGAAGAAAACCTGCTGGCAATATTGCCTACACTTGGACCCAGGAATTAGCAGGCGCGGACAGGTTCGCCCGCGCCTCTCCAATAAGCTGCTACCATTTTCTAACTAAAATAATCTACCCCAGAAGCAAAAATTCGCTGCATTTTATCCCCGGGAACATTTCGAACAAGATGGGGCCCCATCCGCTCAGAATGGCCCATCCGGCCCAGGACCCTCCCGTCGGGGCTGGTGATTCCCTCGATGGCTTCGTATGAACCATTGGGATTGAAGTTAATTTCGTTGCTTGGTTGACCATCCATGTCGGCATACTGGGTGGCGATCTGGCCCTTTTCAATCAGTTCATCCAGTAATTCTTTTCCGGCCACAAACCTTCCCTCACCGTGGGAAACGGCTACAGTATGCATATTGCCCGTGGCATCATTACTAAACCAGGGTGAGAGGGTGGAAGCCACACGGATACGAACCAGCTTGGATATATGCCTGCCAATTTTATTGAAAGTAAGGGTGGGACTGGTTTGCGTTACATCAACGATCTTTCCGTAAGGAACCAGGCCCAGCTTGATTAAGGCTTGAAAACCATTGCAGATCCCAAGGATCAGGCCGTCCCTGTTATGAAGCAGTTCCATTAATGCTTCACTGAGCCTGGGGTTCCTGAGCATGGCAGCGATAAATTTACCCGACCCTTCCGGTTCGTCACCGGCACTAAAGCCTCCGGGGATCATAAAAATCTGAGCCCCTGTGATTTCCTTTTCCATCTGCCTCACCGATTGTTCCACATCTGCCGGGGTAAGATTCTGCATAACAAAGGTATGAACAAGGCCCCCGGCATTGGTGAAGGCCTTCACAGAATCATATTCACAATTGGTCCCGGGGAAAACAGGTATAAAAATGCGCGGCCTGGCAAATTTAACCGCCGGCCTTAGTGTATTTCTCCTGTTAAAGTAAATCTGCTGCGGCTTTTGTAACCCGGAGTCTGCCCGTGTGGGAAAAACTTTTTCCAGCGGGGCACTCCAGGCATCAAAAGCCTCTGTTAGGGGAATAGTGATGTTGTTTACAGCAATGAGCTCTTTCTCCGTAGTGTTACCCAAATTAAAATATTTAACATCCCCGAAGACTTTTTCCAGATCAGTTGTTTCGTCCACCTCTACAATAATAGATCCGTAATTTGCTTTGAAAAGGTTATCAGGGTCAACTATACTGTTAAAAATCATACCAATTCGATTGCCAAATGACATTTTGCTTATGGTTGCCGCCAGTCCACCGTTTCGAACTGTATGAGCGGCCCGGATCAGACCGTCACGATTCATTAAAGAAAGCTTATCAAAATTTGCAGTCAAGATATCCAGGTTAGGCATTTCATTTCCATCCCTGGGGACGGGCAGCAGTATAACTTTACTGCCGGTCTGTTTAAATTCAGGGGAGATGATTCTTTCGCCTTTAGTTAGATTGACAGCGAACGCAACCAGGGTGGGTGGTACATCCAGTTCCATAAACGTCCCGGACATGCTGTCTTTTCCACCGATTGCCGGAATACCTAATTTGTGCTGAGCAAAGTAGGCACCCAAGAGGGCGCTAAATGGTTTGCCCCAGCGTGAAGGATCCTGCCCCAGCTTTTCAAAATACTCCTGCAACGTAAGGCGAATACTGCCATAATTTCCACCCATGGCCACATTCTTTGCCACTGCTTCGATCACGGCATAAAATGCCCCGTGAAAAGGGCTCCATTTAGCAAGCTTGGGATTATAGCCATAGGACACCAGGGATGCGGTATTTGTTTCGCCGGCAAGAACCGGTAAGTAAGCGGCCATCCCTTCGCTTGGTGTGTCCTGATGTATGCCGCCAAGAGGCATGAGCAATGTAGCTGCCCCGATTGTACTGTCAAATTGCTCCACGAGGCCTTTTTTACTGCAGACATTTAAATCCTGCAGGTTTTTCAGCCAGGCCTTTTTGAGGTCAGGCAACTCCCCTGCCACCGCTTCCGGAAGGTGGGAAAAATAGTTTTGCTCTGCAGTGGGGGGCTTCACATGGACCGCGGTTTTTTGTTTTACTCCGTTTGTGTTCAGAAAATCCTTGCTAATATCCACAATAGGCTTATCTCTCCAAAACATTTTCATTCTACGGTTTGATGCTACCCGGGCCACTAAAGTCGTTTCCAAGTTTTCCTCACGGGAAAAGCGGCAAAAAGTATCAACATCCGTTTCTTTCACCACCACTGCCATGCGCTCCTGGGATTCGGAGATGGCCAGTTCCGTTCCGTCCAGGCCTTCATATTTTTTTGGTACTGCATCAAGGTTTATCTCAACCCCCTCCGTTAACTCGCCAATGGCCACAGAAACACCGCCTGCACCAAAATCATTACATTTTTTAATCATGGTGCTGACCCTTGGGTTTCGGAAAAGGCGCTGAATTTTCCGTTCAGTAGGTGGATTGCCCTTTTGCACTTCGGCACCGCAAGTGAAAAGGGATTCAGCAGTGTGCTCTTTTGATGATCCGGTAGCTCCGCCACAGCCGTCCCGTCCTGTCCTGCCGCCTACAAGAATAACGGCATCTCCGGGAACAGGTTTTTCCCTGATCACATTCTGCCTGGGTGCGGCACCAATGACAAAGCCAATTTCCATTCGCTTGGCCATAAACCCTTCATCGTACAGTTCCGCAACTTGGCCTGTTGCCAGTCCAATTTGGTTTCCATAAGAGCTGTAACCGGCTGCTGCCCCGGTGGTGATTTTGTGTTGGGGCAGCTTCCCCGGAAGAGTGTTTGCAAAAGGGGTCCTGGGATCGGCGCTTCCTGTTACCCGCATTGCCTGATAAACGTAAGAACGTCCCGAAAGGGGGTCTCTGATTGCGCCACCCAGGCATGTGGCCGCACCGCCGAAAGGTTCTATTTCCGTGGGGTGGTTGTGGGTCTCGTTTTTAAACATCAGCAGCCACGCTTCATTTTGGCCGTTTATATCAACATCGGCGGTAATGCTGCAGGCATTAATCTCTTCCGATTCGTCCAGATCTTTCAGCAGGCCCCGGTGCCTTAACTCTTTCATCCCCATCAGGGCAATATCCATAAGGCATATATCTTGTCCATTATCCTGGTAAACAAAATCGCGTGCAGAAAGGTACTCAGCATAAGCCTCCCGCACAGGTTCGGTGAGATTACCTCCGCTGATGGATACATTTTGGATTTTAGTAAGAAAAGTTGTATGACGGCAGTGGTCGGACCAGTATGTGTCGATTACCCTTATTTCCGTAAGGGTGGGCTCTCTTTTTTCAGTATCCCTGAAATAGGCCTGACAGAAGCGGAGGTCATCCAAGCTCATGGCTAGTCCCATTGTTTTATGAAACTTTTTCAGTGCGTCAGTTGTCCACTTGTTAAACCCTTGCAAAACAGGCACATCTTCGGGGGTATCGTATTTCATCTCAAGGGATGAAGGTTTTTGCAACGATGCTTCCCGTGATTCCACAGGGTTAATACAATAACTTTTAATTCGGGAGAATTCTGTTTCGGAGATGTGCCCCCGTAGCACGATAACTTTAGCTGAAAGAACGGTAGGCCGTTCCTTTTGCGTTAGTATCTGCAGACATTGTGCCGCCGAATCAGCCCGCTGGTCATACTGTCCCGGAAGGTATTCAATAGCAAATAACTTTTCATCATCAACGACGGGCAAATAGTCATCATAAATTATATCCACCGGGGGTTCGGCAAAAATTATGGTGCGGGCTTTGGCATATTCAGCATCCGTAATACCGGAGATATCATATCGGTTAATAATGCGAGCGTCATTAAGGCTGTCAATACCAAGGTGATTCCTTAAGTCCGCAAGTAGTTTTTGGGCTTCGATATCAAATTCCTTTCGTTTTTCCACAAATATTCTTCTCACATTATTTCGCAAATGAAAACCTCCTTCCCCGTTATTATAGCATAGCGCTATCTGTTCTTTCTGTTAGCTAAATCACGCAGATTATATCCCCTTAATTCCAACCATTTTCCCGTTTCTCCCAGGATGACAAGGGGGCGGGACTGGAGAAGCTCAGGTGATTGCACCCCCAGCATAAACATGGCCTGCCTGAGCTGATGCTGCAGCAGGTGCAGGCAATTGAGCACACCCTGTTTTCCTTCCTGGTAATAGGCGCGTAACAGCGGAGCTGCCACCCCAACCAGGTTGGCTCCAAGAGCCAGAGCTTTAGCTGTATCAAGTCCGCTGCGGATACCTCCCGAAGCTACTATCTCTGCTGCGGTTTTTCGTTTTCCTGTGTACATCTTAACGGCCTCTGCAACTTCCAGTAATGTTACTGCTGAAGGTATTCCCCAGTTATAAAAAGGGTATGCTTCCCTGCTGTTTCCCCGGAAGCTTTCAATGTGAATAAAATTTGTTCCACCACTTCCCCCTGTATCAAGAACCGTCACTCCCGCTTCCAGAAGATTAAGGGCCTCCTCCTTTGCCATACCAAATCCCACTTCTTTAACAATTACAGGGACAGGTGAAGTTTTTACCACAGCCTTAATATTCTCTAGAAACCCACGAAAAGTAAGGTCCCCTTCCCCGTAGGGCATAGCTGCTTCCTGGGGGGCATTAAGGTGAAGTTGCAATGCATCGGCCCTCAGAAGCTCAACCGCATTGAGGGCCAGTTCAGGGTTTATCCCGGCACTTACATTAGCGGCGATGAAGCCGTGGGGGTTCTCTTCCCGCACCACTGTATAAGTCTGAAGTACCGATGGATCTTCCAGTGCTGCCGTCATGGAGCCCACAGCCATGGGGATACCCAGTCTGCATGCTGCAAAAGCCAGGGCACGGTTTAGTTCTTTTGACTCGGGCACTCCGCCACTAATGGCATTGATTAAAATAGGGGCCTCAAATTTTTCTCCCAAAAAATACGAAACAGTACTCACTTCCGCCAGGGCAAGATCGGGAAGGCAATTAGGGATAAAGTGAATATCCGCGAAGCCTGTGGCAGCAGGACCGTCTTCTATAAGACGTGCCAGGTTTAAATGATCGGTTTTGCGTTTCTGGCGCATTTTTATCAGCCCCACATTTTTTTAATCATTTCCAGAAGGTTTTCTAAAAGCCTGTTACAGCTACCCTCAATATCCCCAATTTCCTCAGCTGATATTTTGTCAACGTGGATGCCCACTGTAATGACAACAGTGCGATTAAGCTTCGCAGCCAGTACACGGGCCATATTGCGGGCCAAATCATCCTCCTTGTGACCAATCATGGCAAAAACGGATGCTGTGGCACTAACAATATCAGGATCATCAAGGCTGGGCCGGGGGATTCCAACGGCTACAGCACCTACATGGGGCTTTGCCCCACCTGATATTGTCACAACGAGATCATTCCCGATTAAACAGACTTCAGCCCGGATTTGTAAAGGGGGAGCCCCTTCAGTTAAAGTGAGATGATATCTTTTGTCATCCATTTAAATTTTTACCCCCTCAATGATTTATCAGTTTTCAATCCGAACAATCTTATATAAATAATTGGTAACTGCTCAGCATTCAGTCAGCACACAGTAGTAAGAATAAAGGATTAAAAATCGAGTTTAATCCGTCTAAAATGGATCCTCTTCGTGATCGGCGAGCCAGCCAGGTTGCATTGAACTATGCGGTTGTATCTGTATAATTGCGAGTCTTAGACGCGGCAATCCTGAACCTGTATATTGACCTATCTCAAGCCTGCGCTTAAATTTATTCTGGATGCTGACTCCTTAATTCTGAATACCTGAGTTGTTACAATTATTGAGTCTTAGGCGGGACCATTACAGTTTTGTCCCAGATGAGCATACCATGATGAATTTCCATCTGATAGGTAAAAAGACCATTATCTGACTTTGACGCCACATATTTTTCCACCGTTTCTCTTGCCGTATCTTCTGCTCCCGCTGCAGTCTTAATATATTGGAAAAGCTCCTCCACTGCTTTTCCCGGTGGCATTTTTTCATAACGATAATGTTGATGATAGCGCATGCTGGGTCGATATCCCCAGGCATAAAGGAGGTTAAATGGGTAGATAATATCCAGATCTTCTGTGATAAAGGGTTTGTCAGTGATCAGTTCCCAGAGTTCACTGCGAGCCTCATCCATGCGCCCGGCGAAGGTGCTGAAGTAGCAGTATTTCCTTGATGCATCAATTAACTTCCGCAATGTATGTCCATTGTTAACGCCTGGGCTCATGGAAGCAAATGTAAGGTCGAAATATCCATCCCAACCTTTTTCTTTGAGGTCAATTTCCTGCCAGCGTCCCTTCACGGGAGTTACATTGGACAGGCCTGTGCTTTTTATTTTTTTCATTAAATACGTCAGCATTTTTTCTGAAGGATCCAACGCATATATTTCACCCGCTTCTGCTGCCAATTCCACTGTAATGCTGCCGTTACCACAACCCACGTCAACAATCTTCATCCCGGGAAAAATTACATTTTCATCCCGTAGAAACTTCATAATGCTATGAATACGGCCTGTTCCTTTATCCTCGCTCACCCGTTTTTCAAAGTAACCGGCCCGCCTGTCCCATTTGGCTGCTTCCTCAAGGCCATTGTGTATACCTGTTTTTTCCCGGCGAAGCCGGCCCGCTTCATCCCATGCTTCTTCCCAAAAAACACCACTAAAAATTTCCTTTAATTTGCCCTTCATATAAACACCTCCTGCCACAAACTTATTATAACGTAAAGCGATAGAAATTTCCCTCCCCAGATTGATATAATAAAAATACCACTTGTTCCTGCAGGAACAATATTCATAAAAGTCGAATAATAGCAACGGCATAAATTATTGTTTTTGCCAGGGGGGATAGGAATATGGGCAATACCCCGGAGATA
>SLRC01000117.1 GCA_007131175.1 Syntrophomonadaceae bacterium | reverse complement strand
GAGAAATAAGCCAAATATAATAGCGATTAAACCCGCTATCGGAGCTAAGACGACATAATTCAACTATATTACCTCCTCCAAAAATAAAAGATGACAGCACAAAGCCCCGCTTTACTCTCCCAATTTATGGACATATCCTCCTTTCCCCCCGGTTTTGAAGCTGGGAGGGGAGTAACAGCAGCCGGGACCATAAGGAACTATAGCAGGTTTAAAAATATGGCAGTGAGCATAAAAGCAACGGCCAGGCCCGTGGAAATCTTCGCGAACAGATCATCAAGACCTTTTTTCTTGCCGAACAGAGCCTGACCACCGCCGGCAATGGCGCCGGAAAGGCCTGCACTTTTACCGGATTGAAGCAGCACTGTGGCGATCAGGGAAAGGCATATAATGACGTAAATAACAACAAGGATCATACGCAAACAGGATCCCACTCCTCCCACAAAATTCTGGTAAAGTTCAAGGTTATTTTAACACAAGTAAAGATTACTGGCAAACAGATAAGAGACAGGATGGGCCTTCCAGGGGGTGGCTGTTGAAAAGGGATGCAACCGCATAAGAAACCCACTAGGGAAGATACGCCATAGGGTCCAACTTTTTGCCGTGCTGTATAATTTCCAGATGAAGGTGTGGGCCTGTAGCATTGCCCGAGGCGCCAACCTTGGCTACGGGAGTACCGGCTGAAACGCGTTGTCCTTCGCTCACGAGCAGACTGGAATTGTGAGCATAAAGGGAACTCCAGCCGTTTCCATGATCAACAGTCAGCATGAGCCCATAGCCCCGTTGTACACCCGTATAATCAATAATCCCTGAAGCAGCAGAAACCACTACAGTGCCATAAGGGGCAGCAATATCCAACCCAAAATGAAAGCCCCCGGCACGCATCCCATAATGGGAAGTAATTGTTCCCCACAAAGGCCAGCGGAAAACAGGGGCCTGGACACCACCCCGGGAAGCAAGAGTTAAAACAGCAGGTTCCTTTTCAACTTTTCCAGTCAGTGTTTTAGCACCGGGAATCACCAGCCTATTTCCTTCTTCCAGAAGAGCCGCCTCCAGCATGTTAAAATCAGATATTTTTTGTTTATCCACACTATAACGGCTTGCCAAAGCAGTAAGGGTATCCCCTTTTGCTACCTGGTGCAGCGTTCCCTCAACGGTTAAAATATGTAGAACATCTCCCTCCCTGATGCGGTGAGGATTGGTAATATTGTTCCAGTATGCAAGGGATGCCAATTCCACACCGTAGACGTTGGCAATTCCACCCAATGTTTCCCCTCTTTGAATTTTATGCAACTGAATCGAATCTTCCAGCCTGGAAGCACGGGCCTGCCTTTCTTCTTCCAATCTGAAATGTTCGAGTGTATGATTACGATATCTTTCCAACTGCCCCAGGTAAGAAGGGTGATCGGTAGATCCAGATTGTTGGGCAGCTACCCCTGCAGGCTGAATGATCAGAAAAAGGCCGCCCACCGCTAAAGACGTAAATATTAAAAAAGTACGCAAAGCGGCAATTCCCGCACCTGCATTTAATTTCAGGACAAATCTTTGCAGCACGATGCCCCTGGTGTTGTCCAATTCTGTGCACTCCCAACATTAAAGCATTATTTGTTATAGTGTTGACAAAAAATTAATTACTATTCATTATAAATGGGAGGACAATCAAATTTAGGTAAAATAGGGAAATTAAGGCATATTATTGGCAGGCGAAGCAGTCCGGTCCCTTACATCATGCTGTGGAGATTAGCCAGGAAAGAGGCGTTATCCTTGGTGTTTTTCAAACGCTCAATTAATGCTTCCAGGAATTCTGCAGGATTGGAGTTTGATATATTCATGGTACGGCGCAGCGCCCACATCAGCTCCAGGGTATTGTTGTCCAGTAACAACTCCTCACGCCGTGTTCCGGAGCGGGGAATGTCGATGGCGGGGAAATATCGACGCTCCGCGATCTTCCGGTCGAGATGCAACTCCAGGTTGCCTGTTCCCTTAAACTCTTCGTAGATAACATCGTCCATGCGGCTTCCCGTATCCACAAGGGATGTGGCCAGGATGGTCAGGCTGCCTCCCTCTTCGATTTTCCTTGCCGCACCGAAGAATCGCTTGGGTTTATAAAAAGCGGCAGGGTCGATTCCGCCGGAAAGGGTGCGGCCACTGGGGGGGATGACCAGGTTATAAGCCCGGGTAAGACGGGTTATGCTGTCCAGGAGGATTACCACATCATTTCCATGTTCCACCAGGCGTTGTGCCCGTTCCAGAACTAACTCCGCAAGTCGGATATGGTTTTCCGGTTTTTCATCAAATGTGGAACTTAAAACATCCCCACGGACAGAGCGGCGCATATCCGTAACTTCCTCGGGACGCTCATCAATAAGGAGTACGATTAATTCAAGGCCGGGATAATTTTCAGTCATACTGTTGGCTATCTTCTTCAGCAACAAAGTCTTTCCCGCTTTGGGGGGTGAAACGATGAGGCCCCGCTGTCCCTTGCCCACGGGGACAAGCAGATCGATAATCCGGGTAGCCATCTCACCGGAGCTTGTCTCCAACATCAGTTGTTCATTAGGATGGATGGGCGTAAGCTCAGAAAAGTTGGGCCGGCCCGATGCCTTTTCCGGATCCTGATTATTTACGGCAACCACCTGGAGCAGAGCATAATAACGCTCATTCTCCTTGGGGGGCCTGACCTTGCCTGAGACCAGGTCTCCAGTACGCATACCGAACCTTCGGATCTGGGAAGCGGAAATATAAATATCATCATCATGGGGCAGATAATTAACCCTACGCAGGAAACCAAAACCATCGGCCATGATTTCGAGAACGCCCTGAGAATAGATAAATCCTTCCTTTTCCGCCTCCTGTTGCAGCAGTGAAAAAATAATTTCTTTTTTCTTCAAACCCCTGACACTTTTAATGTCAGCCTCTTTAGCCAAACGTTGCAGTTCTTCCATACTCATGGATTCCAGTTCATTTAGTTGCATGAGGGACTTTCTCTTCCTTTACTGTTATTTTATAAATACAGGAGAAACACAAGGGTTAATAGATATCCGCCAATAATAAATATGGAGGTAACGCCCATACGAAAATAATGGCGCCTCAGGGGAAAAATAAAGCCCAGCAGTGCCACCGCCGTAAGAATAACACCCATCAGTGCCACAACTAAAAGATCGGAGGACAGGCTGCTGAAAAGCAGTCCACAGCGGTAAAAAATATCCGTAATAAAAAGGAGAAGGACATTGAAAAAGTTCGCTCCAAAAACATTGGCAACGGCCATCTCCACCAGCCCGAGACGGACCGCCGTGGAAATGGTCACCAGTTCCGGAAGGGATGTGGATACTGCCACAAAGATTGAACCCACCAGTGTTTGACTCAAACCGGTTTCCAGGGCAATTGTATCAGCCGCATCAGTTAATATGGTCCCGGCAAATATAATAACCACTGCCGCCAGGCAAAATAGTAAAACCGCACCGGCTAATCCTTTTTTTTGGATCGGTGAAGAAGAGATATTGTCCATCTCAGAGCGGACAGGTTTTTTCTCCAGGCGTATGATCGCGCTGCTGCCTAAAAAAAATATTACGAGAATAAGCAGGCTGTCAATGCCAATCCACCCGATCCGATAAGGCAGAGATATTAAAATGGCAAGGCTGGAAAAAGAGATGATGACCACACAGAACAGGGCGGAAACAATGAACCCACGTTTTCGACGAGCCGTAATCGGGCCTGCTCCCTGCATCAGATCAATCAGGGCAATTAGCACCAGGTTGAAAAGAATGCTGCCATAAATATTTCCCCCTGCCAGGTCGGGAGAGCCAATGAGCACGGCTCTTCGCGAGACTACCAGTTCAGGCAGGGATGTTGCCAAGGGTAGCAGCAGCGCACCGGCCCAGGCTGTACTCATATTTAAGGCTTCGGAAATTTTTTCCGCATTCCGTGTGAGCTGCATCCCGGCAAAAATGATGAGGATTGCCGAACCAAAAAAGAGCAGCCACATAATGTTATTATGCCCTGCTTATGTGCAGCTCATAAGCAGAGTCCTAAACTCACACCTCTTTTCACCTGCTGGCCGGGCATTCCCGGGCCACATAGTGGGGTTTGACATCAAGACGATGTGTGGCTTTGATAAAACGTACCGTTCCGGTCATGCTTCGCATCACTACGGAATGGGTTGTGGCACAATTACCGGCATAGCGGACACCCTGCAAAAAGTCCCCGTCTGTAATTCCCGTGGCGGCAAATATTACGTCTTTATCCCCAACCAAATCTTCCATGGTCAACAACTGTTCCGGATCTTTCAGGCCCATTTGCACAATTCTGGACCTTTCATCCTCATCTTCCGGGACCAGCCGGCCTTGCATCTCCCCGCCAAGGCACTTCAGGGCAGCCGCTGCCAGGACCCCCTCCGGGGCACCACCAATCCCAAACAGAATATCAACCCCCGTATCTTCAATTGCAGTAGCCATCGCTGCGGAGACATCACCGTCGCTGATTAGTTTTACACGGGTACCAAGACGACGTAGTTCGGCGATAATATGGGCATGGCGTGGACGGTCCAGGATTATGGCTACCATATCCTCCACTTTTTTCTGCAGAGCTGCGGCCACATTGCGGAGATTTTCCGCGATGGAAAGGTCAATTTTAATACAACCTGCTGCACGGGGACCCACAGCAATTTTGTCCATATACATATCGGGTGCATGCAACAAGCCGTTGCGGGGGGCCACGGCCAACACCGCAAGCGCATTGGGAAGCCCCTTCGCCACCAGGTTGGTCCCCTCAAGGGGGTCAACGGCCACATCCACCTGGGGAGGAGTCCCGGCGCCTACTTTTTCCCCAATGTAAAGCATGGGTGCCTCATCCATTTCACCTTCACCGATAACTACAACACCGTCAATATATACCGTATCAAAAGCGTGGCGCATTGCAGTCACAGCGGCATTATCGGCTGCAATCTTGTCCCCCCGTCCCATCAACCTCCCTGTGGCCAGGGCAGCTGACTCCGTTACCCGTACAAACTCCAGGGCAAGTTCCCTCTCCATTTTAAATCCTCTCCTTGTAAAAAGTACCACTTGTTCCCGGCTGGTTATGCAGGCTCCTTTAAATTTCCCGTACGCAAATGGTCACAAATACCGCTTCACTGCAAGGGGGGAATTACATGCAAATTAAAGACTGGTTTTACCACGACTGCGGGACCAGTCGGCAAGAAACCGCTCCATACCCAGGTTGGTCAATGGGTGGTCAGCCAGCTGCTTCAGGACGGCATAAGGAACGGTGGCGATGTGCGCTCCGGCAGCAGCAACACGCTGCACATGCTGTGGATGACGTATGCTGGCAGCAATAATCGGGGTGGCAATCTTCTGGCAACGGAATACGGCGGCCATCTCTTCCACCAGGGCAGCCCCATCCCAACCTATATCATCCAGCCTGCCGATAAAGGGGCTTATGTAGGAAGCCCCCGCCCTAACGGCAAGCAGGGCCTGGTTTACAGAAAAAACAAGGGTAACATTGCAGGGAACTTTTTTTTCGCCGCGGCTGAGTTTGCTTACCACTTTAAGGCCTTCCACACCCATGGGAATTTTGACAACAATGTTTGGTGCCAGGGCGGACAAACGAAGAGCCTCATCGATCATCCCTTCCACTGTGGTGGCAAGAACTTCCACACTTACGGGATTACCTTGCATGAAGGAGCATATTTTTTGTACTAACGGCTCAAAGGCCCCCTCTTCCCGTGATACCAGCGTCGGGTTCGTCGTTATCCCGGATAAAACCCCCCAGGCCAGGGCATCTTCAATTTCCGTCAGGTTAGCGGTATCAAGAAAAAAATGCAACTTTTTTCACCTTCTTAATTGGTTTGTACTCAGGCCTTGCCTGCACTGCCGAAGAGGCGCATCTTTTCTCTTACTATATTTTTCATTGCTTCCTTAGCCGGAGCAAGAACCTTCCGTGGATCAATATTGTCAGGGTTCGCTGCAATAAATTCTTTTATTGCCCTCACAAATGATTGGCGAAGATCCGTATCAATATTGATCTTGCGGATACCAAGGGCAATTCCCTGGCGCACATCATCATCGGGGACGCCGGAAGCACCGTGCATTACAATGGTTGCCCCAGTCAACTCTCGAATTTTTTTCAATCGTTCAAAATCAAGTTCAGGCCTTCCCTTGTAAGGACCGTGTGCTGTGCCGATAGCAACCGCAAGGGCATCAACCCCCGATTCCCGGACAAATCGCTGTGCTTCCAAAGGATCTGTGAAAAGGGCTTCTTTTTCCGAAACAGAAACATCATCCTCTGTCCCGCCAATTTTCCCCAATTCACCTTCAACAGAAACACCCACTGCCCTGCCAATATCAACTACCTGCCGGGTTATTTCAATGTTCTCTGCAAGTGGGAGACTGGAACCATCAAACATTACTGAACTAAATCCGGCACGAATGCAGCGCATGACCTGAAGGAAGTCGGTGCCATGATCAAGGTGCAGAACGACAGGAACATTCACTCCTTTTGCCGCCGTTTTTACCAAGGCCACGATATAATCCAGGCCCGCATAGCGAATTGCACCCTGGCTGGCTTGCAGGATTACGGGTGACCTTTCTTCGGCTGCTGCCTCAATAATTGCCTGCACAATCTCCATATTGTTGGCATTAAAAGCACCAACGGCATAACACCCCTGTTCCGCTGGCTCCAAAACATCTTTCAATGTTACCAGTTCCATACCAGCTTCATCCCCTTTTGCTCATTTTTAATAACTGCTCAGCAGTCAGGATTCAGCACACAGTAGTTAGATTAAAGGATCAAAAACCAAGGCTTAATCCGTTTCAAATGAATCCTGTACTTAATCGGCGAGCCCGCCAAGTTGCATTGAACTATCCGGTTGTATCTGTGTAATTGCGAGTCTTAGACGCGGTGATCTTGAAGCTGTATATTGCACCTATCTCAAGCCCGCGCTTGAATTTATTCTGGATGCTGACTCCTGAATTCTGAATACATGAGTTATTACCATTTTTATTTAAATAAACCCTTCCCAAACCTGTAATAATAGTGGAATAAAAAATACAATGACCAACAGGATAAATAGGATAAAAGCAAAAACAAGGGTAATCAAGGGCATGAAATAGACCAGGGTAGCACGGCCCCAGGAAAAATCGTTAACCTGTTTTAACCCGGCAATGCGTAGCCAAAGCGACCAGAAAAAAGCACCCAAGGTCAGGATTGCTGCAATGTTGAATGGTGTGTAGCGGTCCAAAAGCCCTCCAACCGCAACCAAAAGGTAGGGAATGTAGGCATAACCCATAACAGCTCCCAGGCTGGATGCCCTGCCATTACCACCGAAAAGAGCAGAAACAAAGTGGAGAATTCCTACCAAAAGCAGGAAATAAAGGGGTCCAAAAACAACCTGGAGCAAAATAGTAAAGAGGGGGATGAGTCGCCACACTGCTTCCAGTGCATGTGGTGGAATAACCATGTGAATTTCGGGCGGAAGCATTATATTTCCATTTACTGTCGCAGGAGTCATTTCAAGCGTTGCCAGGGAAACAATTACAGTAACAACGAGGTAAACTATAAGACCGTGCCATATATTTTTTTCTTCCGCAATGCGCTTCAAACCTTTGCGGTAATTAAAAAGAATATCATAAAAATCATCAAGAAAATTTTTAAACATCATGGGGCTCCCTTCTTACCGCAGGAAAAGGCTATCTCTCTCCAGCCCGGGTATAATATTACTAAAATCCAGTTTAAAGCCCGGCATGCGCATGCTCCATAAATTACGAACCCCGTAGTGATAAAGGCGCGGCTCTCCTTCAATTCCGGCCAATTGGGAAGCCCGTTCAATGGCATCATATAGAGTTCCCAGTTCATCCACAAACCCCGCATCCAGTGCCTGCCTGCCTGTTAAGAGGCGTCCGTCAGCAAAGGGAAGAACATCATCCCGGTCCATCCCGCGACCATCCACAATGGTATCAATAAACTGCTCATAAATATCAGCGATCATATTCTCCAACAATTCCCGTTCAAGGTCGTTTAGGGAACGGGCGGGGCTGTACATATCCTTGAACTGGCCACTTTTTACCACATCATACTCTATTCCCAGCAAATCATAGAGACCCTCCAAATTTGACACATCCATAATCACCCCGATACTACCCGTAAGGGTGGCTGGGTTAGCCACAATATGGTCAGCGGCACAAGCAACCATATAGCCTCCTGATGCAGCCAGATCGCCCATGCTTACCACCACAATTTTGCCCTTTTCCCTTATCCGCATGAGTTCACTGTAAATTTCCTGGGAGGAGGCAGCCGTACCTCCGGGGCTGTTAATCCGTACCACCAGGGCACGGATGGGATCATCAGCAGCACGGCGCAGCTCCCCAAGCAGGTAATCCCCCTGACCCGCAGAAAAGATGCCACTGCCACCGGCAGCGATCATTCCATCTATGGTAACAAGGCCTACCCCATTACCAACATGACCCGGTCCCGTTCGGGGAACAGGCGTGACAAACATTTCCCGAACCCCTAAAAATACAGCCGCAAGCAAAATAAAAATAATGACAATGGTTACGATTTTTTGCCGTGTCATAGCAATTCACCCAAACTGGAATTATAGTGTCCCATACCCATATTCCTATAAATAGTATACAGTATTAAGTTTTCAGTATTCCTTACAAGCCTCTAGTATTTCTATATTTAACCGTTCATTCCTGCTACTGCGGCGAAAAAGGCTCCTGGTCTCCCTTGAACTTTAATGCCATTCCCACAAAATCACGGAATAGGGGGTGCGGTCGTTGGGGTCTTGATTTAAATTCGGGATGAAACTGGGTAGCCACAAACCAGGGATGGTTACGCAATTCAATAATTTCAACGAGGCGATCATCTGGAGATGTGCCACTAAAAATCATACCACATTGTTCCAATTCTTCACGGTAAAGATTGTTAAACTCGTAACGGTGACGATGCCTTTCATATATTACTTCTTCCCCATATGCATGGTATACTTTGCTTTCACGTCGGAGTTTGCACGGATAAAGCCCGAGGCGCATTGAACCACCCTTATCAGAAACATCCTGCTGTTCGGGCAAAAGATCGATAACGGGATGGGAGGCTTCCGGAGAAAACTCGGCAGAATG
>SLRC01000154.1 GCA_007131175.1 Syntrophomonadaceae bacterium | reverse complement strand
TGCCCAATGTTGTATATACTTGCGGAGCGGTAATTCATAATAATGAACTTATAATCCCCTACGCCATGGCCGATTATGCTTCATTGTTTGCCACGGTCTCGTTAGACGAGCTCTTCGCAAAACTGGAATATTATTAAAAGTTTGCTTAAGGCAATGACGGTTCAGTTCGAACAATGGAAGAGGATATAATGACAAATACTCATGTTTCCGGCAATCTCATATATTTTTATTTTCTTACTCGTTCTCCAATATATAGACTGTTCCCGAGGTTTGAATAGCCAGGATGTGGCGGCAGCCCTGATGGCTCGGGATTTGGACCAGGAGCAGGCGGGGATGTTTGTTATTTAGTGCAGGCGCTATGAGGTTGCCGCATATAGTTTAGAAGAATTGCAGTAAGGAGTCAGCGCATATGATTTGGGGAAAAAGGAAAAAAGATGCCAATCCATCCGTATTTGCTGTGACCGGAGCAGAAGAACTGCGGGTCAGGCGATTGGGGTGGATCCTCATGGCTGGATGGTCCCTGATCCTGATGTTTATTCTGGCCTGGAACTGGTCCCAGGTAACAACTTTCACCCGGGAACAGGCCGCTATGACCCTGCGCATGACCCTTGAAAAAGAACTGGTCGTACGCCGCTGGGCCACTGAGCACGGTGGTGTTTATGTACCAATTACTGCCCAGACACCACCCAACCCCTACCTGGAGAATGTTACGGAACAAAACATTGTTACACCTTCCGGCCGCCAACTGACTTTGCTTAACCCCGCATACATGATGCGCCAGATCCATGAAATGGCCCTGGAAGAGCAAGGTATATACAGCCGCCTGACCAGTCTTAACCCCATAAACCCCATAAACATGGCCGAACCCTGGGAAGCAGAGGTCCTGCAAAAAATTGAGGCAACTGGGCTGGATGAGTTTAGCGCTATAGTGGAGATGAACGGGGAACCGGTCATAAGGTTTATGCGCCCCTTTTACACCGAGGAGGGGTGCCTCACCTGCCACGGCGGCCATGGCCACCAGGTGGGAGACATGCGAGGCGGAATCAGCGCAGCAGCTTCCATGCAACCCTTTCTGGAGGGTATGCATGCCAAGCAACATTCAATGGCAGTAGGATATACCCTGATCTGGCTGATTGGGTTGGTAGGTATTGGCTGGGCAACACGTCTTATGGTGGTATCCACACGCAAAGTTGAAACGGCCAACCGGGCCAAGAGTGAATTTCTGACCAACATGAGCCACGAAATCCGTACCCCCATGAATGTAATTATAGGTATGTCCGATTTGTTATACAAGACTGAACTGAAACCGGAACAACGGGATTATGCAGGCATGGTCAGGGACTCGGCCGAATCCCTGCTTACCATCATAAACGACATTCTCGACTTTTCCAAGGTTGAAGCAGGACACCTTGAACTGGAACACACTCCCTTTAACCTTATATCACTCGTTGAAAAAACAGTTTCCTTACTTACTTTGCGTGCTCACGCCAAGGATCTTGAACTGCTCTTTTATATCAAGGAGGATGTACCCCAAATACTCCTGGGCGATCCGAACCGCCTTAAACAAATCCTCATAAACCTCCTGGGTAACGCCATAAAATTTACAGAGACAGGCGAAGTTGTCCTCATTGTTGAAAAAGTAGAAGAAACCGGTTTTGATGCCGGTGAGCCTGCCGCAGCACTGCTGCGCTTCTCCGTCAAAGACACGGGCTGCGGCATTCCGGAGGACAAACAAGCGCTCCTCTTCCAAAGCTTCAGCCAGTTGGACAATTCCAGCACCCGTAAATTCGAAGGGACGGGCCTGGGTCTGCCCATCAGCAAAAAACTGGTGGAACTGATGGGCGGCAGCATCAGTGTAACCAGCAAGGTAGGGGAAGGAAGCAACTTCAGCTTCACCATTCCCCTCTCTATTCCCGTTTCAGGTAATATATGGCAAACTAATGGGGAAGCAGTTCCGCCATATACACACCTGGAAAACCTCAAGGTCCTGGTTGTGGATGATAACAAGGCAAATCGCATAATTGTGGAAAATATGCTTACGCGATGGGGCATCATTGCAAAAACAGCTTCCAGCGGACGTGAAGGGCTGGAAATGCTTAAAAATGCTGCACGACAGGACAACCCATTTGACCTGGTAATCCTGGACCAGCACATGCCTGAAGTGGACGGTTTCGAGACAGCCGAACAGATCCGCAACGAAAAAGAGCTGCATAGTCCGCTCATAATCATGCTTTCTTCCGTGGATATGGAGCGAAGCATTACCTACTGCCGGAAAAAAGGCCTGGCCGGCTACATGATCAAGCCGCTCAAACAATCGGAGCTCTTAGCAAAAATATTTGAAGTAGCGTACAACTCTAACCAGCAATCGCTGTCCGAAACTTCCTCACCCTTAACCACCACAGCACAAAAATCGTGTTGTGCTGTGGATATTCTGCTCGTGGAAGACAAACCTATGAACCGCAAACTGGCCACTGTCCTGTTGGAGGAAAAAGGCTGGAATGTTACACCCGCTTATAACGGCCGTCATGCCCTGGAAATCCTGGACTCCCGCACCTTCGATCTGGTGCTCATGGACATCCAGATGCCCGGTATGGACGGCCTGGAGGTAACAGGGCTAATCCGTGCCGGAGAAAAGGAAACGGGTGTCCATATGCCCATTATTGCCATGACCGCTCATGCCATGCAGGGCGACCGTGAGAAGTTCCTGGAAGCAGGATTGGATGGCTACGTTGCCAAACCAATAAACCGGGAAGAGCTTTACCAGACCGTAGAACAGGCAGTCTGTATGACGGATCAGGTGGCAACCAGCATTGCTCCCAGTAAAGCAGAAGATCCTGCTTCTGAGCCCGTTCAATCCATTAACGCAGAAGACAACGTCCTTGAAGCAGGCCTTATGCTGAAAAGGCTGCACGGAGATATGGACTTGCTGGCGGAGCTAATGCAGCTAATGCTGGAGGACGGGGCGAAAGACCTGCATCAGCTGCGGCAACTTCTGGATGTGCATGAAAGCAAAAATACCGCCCTTATTGTCCACGGACTTAAAGGGGAATTGGGCAAAATGGGCCTGACAAGGGCCTTTACCACTGCCAAAGAATTGGAAGGGGCATTACTTGAGGGACGCTTTGCAGATGCGACCCTGCTCCTGGAAGATTTGGAAAAGGAGTTTAAGTTGCTGGGAGACTTTTTTGCCAGGCCGGACTGGAAAGAACGTCTGTAAGTGGAGATGGCTTTTGCTTCAATTCAGCCCGGGGGGTAAACAGTGAAAGATATGATCAAAAGGAAGGCTGGGCAGCTTTCGTCTCCCCGTCACCTCTTACAGCATTTTTACTCTATACAGGCTGGTATCTTTCTGCTTCTTTTACTGTCCGCCTTATCTGTATACGGTTCTCTCCTTCCCCACGCAGAGGCGTTGGAGGTTGTCTTCCGGAGTTGGTGGTATGGCTTTATTTTCGTCCTTACTGCCTTAAATCTGCTCGCCTGTACACTGCGCCGCCTGCAGCAGTTGACAAGGTGCTTTGGACGATTAGGGGGTGAACAAAACAGGGCCACCCCCGTCGCACTTTCCACCTACTCTCATCGTGTTGCCATAAAAATGCCCGGTGCCAGGCAGGCCGCCCAAAAGCGTGCCACCGTTTTGCTCAAAGGAAGTAATTATCATCTGCGGACGCTGATGCTGCCTCAGGGGATGGCGCTTATGGCCACAAAGGGGCGTGCCGGCGTTTATGGAACCCTGGTCACCCATCTGGCCCTGCTGGTCATACTGGCTGGGGCTTATTACGGGGCGCTGACCGGCACAGCGAATATTGCCTTTGGCTTTCCCGGTGACAAAATCCCCGTTGTGATTGAAGGCGATCCCCATCTGCTGGAGATCAGCGATTTTTATATTGATTACAGGGAAGACGATACTGTACACCAGTATTACAGTGAGCTGACTGTCAGTTCTGAATCCCCTGCTTCACCGGTGGTGGCTCATAAAACCATTCATGTAAACAATCCTTTGCGTTACGGGGGGAAGGTTTTTTACCAGTACAGTTATGGCTGGGGGGTGGAAACACACATTTACCATCCTCCCTCAGGCACTGCAGAGCAGGTGCTGCTGACCCCGGGGGAAGGATATTATTTTGCGCCTGCAGGCTTGACAGTGCACCTGTTGGATTTTTATCCGGAACTGGATCGGGATGATGGGGGACTTTTGTTTTCCCGTTCACCTGCACCACACCATCCCCATGTTCTTTTCCGCCTGCTGGATGAGCAGCATCGCCCCACAACCCCCCCCGCTCTGCTGCGGGCAATAGGTCAAACCGTGGAGTTGTCGCTACTCGAAATTACTTTTACTGATTACCGCAACTCTACGGGGATCCTCATCTCTGAAAATGGGGGCAAAATGTACGTCCTTGCTGGTGCAATTATATTACTGGTTGGGTTGTTCCTCAGTTTCTATATGCGCCCCCGGCAAATACTCCTGTTATGGCCCCCTGCCTCCGAACTTGCAAATAATCCCCCGTCCCCATTGTTCTGGAGTGAGTTAACCATTTACGGTTGGGCCCGCCATGACCGGGTCGGTTTTGAAGCAGAATTTCATCATTTCATTGACGCATTAGCTGCAGCAGGGAGGAAAATGACATGACTGTTGTGGGGTGGGAAAATCTGAGCTTTACTGCTGCATATTTCTTATATCTTGCGGCAACATGCTGCTATGTATTCATCCTTTTTCACAGCCACAGGCGCAGTGGCGAAACTGCCACCTTGCTGGCATGTGCCGGGCTAATACTGCACACGGCTGCTGTTATACTGCGCACACTGGAAGCGGAACGGGCTCCTTTTAGCAACCAGTTTGAATTTGCCAGCGTCTTTGCCTGGGGGATTGTGCTGGCTTACCTGGTAATGGAACGGTTCCTGCGTTTTCGTTACCGCTCCGTCGGTGCGTTTGTCATGCCCGTGGCCCTCATTGTGATGGGGTATGCATCCTTACTATCCCGGGATATCCAGCCGCTTATGCCGGCGCTGCAGAGTGGTTGGCTGAAGGTGCATGTAGGGACCGCCATTCTGGCATACGGTGCTTTCACCCTGGCTTTCGGGTTGTCCCTTGCTTACTTGATCCGCGAACGGGGCGAACGCCGGCAGCGCTGGTCTGCCCTTATGTTCCGTATTCCCACATTGCCCCTGCTTGACCACTTAAGCCGCCAGGCGGTGTCTTTTGGTTTTTTCATGCAGAGCCTGGTAATCATCACGGGTGCCATCTGGGCTGAGCAGGCTTGGGGCCGTTTCTGGGGCTGGGATCCGAAGGAAACGTGGTCCCTGGTAACCTGGTTTATCTATGCCGTTTACCTGCACACCCGTTTTGCCCGCGGCTGGCCGGGTCGCAGGGCCGCCTGGCTGGCTGTTATCGGTTTTGCCTGCGTCCTTTTCACCTACATTGGAGTTAACATACTGCTGCCCAGCCTGCATAGCTACCGCTGAAGGAAACAAGGCAAACAAGGCAAACAAGGGGACGGTTCTCTTGCTTCTTTTTGCTTTGAATGGTAAACTTAAACATCAAAACAAATAAACTATACTGGGGTGGTTAAGATGCCCCGCATGGCCCGGCAGCAAAGCGAAAGCGGTATCTATCATGTTATATTAAGAGGCACCAACAGGCAGTCAATATTCCATGATGATATTGACCGTATGCGTTTTCTTGAAACCCTGAAAAGATACAAAACTGACAATGCTTATCAGGTTCTGGGCTGGTGTTTGATGAGCAATCACATCCACCTGCTTCTGCAAGAGGATAAAGCAGTACTTGCAAATATTATGAAGCGCATCGGCGTGAGTTATGTGTGGCACTACAACAGAAAATACAATGTTATCGGTCATTTATTTCAAGACAGGTACAAAAGTGAAGCAGTCGAACATGATGCATACCTGTTAACTGTCATTAGATATATTCACCAAAATCCTGTTAAAGCGGGGATTGCGAAACGGCCTGCAGAGTGGAAGTGGAGCAGTTGTGCAGGCTACTACGGTGATGATATTTTTCCACCTGGATTGCTTGACCGTGATCTCATCCTGGGCATGTTTTCAAAAGCCGGAAATAAAGCAGAAGAGTGGTTTAAAGAATTTAACGAAGCAGAAAACACGGACATTTGCCTGGACTATACAGGTGTAATACGGTTAACTGATGAAAAGGCAGCGGCAGAAATAAAAAACCTGATTGCACCGCTTAGTATTGCAAAAATTAAAAATCTGCGTAAAGATCGTCGCGATGAGCTGTTGTCAGGAATTAAAAAGATTGATGGAATAACACAAAGGCAACTGGCCAGAATATTGGGAGTTTCCCCAAATCTGATCTTCAAGGCAAAATAGAATTCAAACGAGATGGCGGGAAGCAAAAGAACCGTCCCCTTGCTTCTATATGGTGAGAATTTAAACAAAGTGGTGCTGACAAATGGAAAAGGAATCCACAGGCAATCTATTTAACCATATTCCCGAAAACCTTTTTTCCGTCCTTGCCGGCCCGTTAAAAGAGCTGCATGCCGCATTGCTCCTATTGATCTATGAGCAATACTGCCGGACGATTTATACACTGCCCCGGGAAACGATTATAGATCTGTTCTGTGAGTACCTGGAAACGGTCAGTACGCCTGAAAAATGGCCTGAAGATGAATGGGAACAGCTGCCCGTACACAGCACCCGGGACCGGGCCGCCCAGCTTTTACGCAAATTTATGGACACCAAATGGATTGTCCAGGAGCAGCATTATGATTACACCTTTAAAATATCATTGCCCGATTACTCCATATTCTTACTGGAGACCATGGACAAGATCCGTACCGGTTACCGGATGGAGTTCCGGGGTCGGGTCTTGAGCGTCTACCAGAACCTTACCGGCGAGGAGAGCATGACCTACATCGCTCTCCAACAGGCCCAGGAATCCACGGCAGAGCTGATCAAGGGCTTAACCGGCCTCAATCACAGCATCAAGAAATATACGGAAAAGCTATTGGAGTTTAAGAACCCTTATGAAATAATCAGTCAAATGTTTGATGAATATCAAACCAAAATCCTCGGGGAACAGTACTATCGTCTTAAAACATCTGAGCATATCTCCAAATATCGTACCGGCATCCTCTCACAGGTTAAGCAGTGGCAGACCAACCGCGTGGAAATTGTTGCGCAGGCAGCCCGTATGGTTGAGGAAAAACAGGTGGAAAGTCGTATGGAAGGCGAGAACATGCTCTACGGATGGCTGGATTATATTGAAGAATCTTTTATGAGTATGGATGAGATATTGGAGGAGATTGACCGCCGTAATTCCCAGTATGCCCGCTCAGCTGTGGAAAAGCTGCGCTTTCAGCTGCAACAGGGGCGGGGTGTGGAGCAGCAGTTGGTGATGTTGCTGCGCGGGCTGGCCCGGCAGGCTCGTCTAAAAGGGGAGCAGGAGGATGTCCCCCAAGAGATAACCCGGGTGATCCGTCTTTTCCGCCAGCAGGCAGCGGATGAGCAAAGCATCAAGCTGCCTTCCCGGGAGAAAAAGGCACATGCACCCCAGTTGCTGCAACTGGTGGAGGTAACCCGGGAGCTTCGGGATAGCAAGCTTCAGCGCTTCCGGGAAAGGGTACGGGAAGAGATTACACTTGACGAGATTAACCATTACGTGGAGACTCTCCTGCACGAAAGCGAACCCCGTCCCTTAAGTGAAATTCCTTTGCAGACAAAGGAGCACTGGGTAAGGCTCATCTACATTCTCCTTTACAGCCGTTCCCGCCGTGCCGGCTATACACTCACCGGGGAAAGGGGGGGCACTGTCAGCCTCAAAAAAGGAACTATCGAACTGCCTGCCCTGGCACTGCAAAGAAAGGATAAAACGCTATGAGCAATTTTACCGAACTCTATGAACAGCTCACGGACAAAGAAAAACAGCAATTCAGCGATACGGTAAACCTGATGCTGGGAAAAACGCACCTGGTTTATGAACGGGAAGAAGATCGCCGTCACTACCGCTTTGTGGAGAAAAACCTGGAACTGTTTACAGCTTACCTGGAGATGGCCCGCTGGAGTTTACACCTGCAAAAACAGTATGGAGTGATCCAGCTTTATAACATGGAGGAACGGAACCGGTGCAATTTTAACCTGCAGGAAACCATTTTTTTAGTCATTTTGCGCCTCCTTTACGACGAAAAACGGCGTGATCTCCAACTAACCCGGCAGGTTCTGGTTACGGCCCGGGAGATCCAGGAAAAGTACATGGCACTGCAGATCCGGCGCCGCCTCCCTTCCAGGGAAGACACCCAGCGTATACTCAGGCTTTTAAGCTCTTTCTCCCTGCTTGACCTGAAAAAGGGTCACTGGAGGGATCCGGATGCAGTTTACCTGCTCTATCCTTCCTTAATGCTGGTGGTACATCCCGGCGATTTGGATAGCCTGGTGGAATGGCTGCGGGAACAGGTAGAACAGGAAGACAGTGATGCAGAAGACAGGGATCTTTTTATTGATGATCCGGCTGACCTGGATAGGGATACGGAGAACTCTTCAAATTTAGTTAATTTTGAACCGGAGGCAAATGATGCGGATTTTAACTAAAATCAAACTGCTTAACTGGCATTTTTTCACCAATGAGACTATCCCCATTGAAGGTGACACTTTGATCACCGGAGATAACGGCGCCGGCAAGTCCACCCTGATCGATGCCCTGCAGGTGGTCATTATTGCCAATCTGAAAAAAGTCCGTTTTAACTCCTCGGCCATGGAAGACCGGACCACCCGGGACGTGCGCAGCTATCTGCGCGGCAAAACGGGAACAGAGGGGAAATCGGGTTACCTGCGCAACGAAGATTTTTCCAGCTACATTGTTTTGGAGATCACTAACACCACCAAAAATAAACCATATCTCATCGGAGTGGTTTTTGATTATTTTAATGCCACCGGAGCAGAAGAGCACGTTTTTTTCCGTATTGATGCAGAGCCTCTCCACGACGATCTTTTTTTTAAGGCTCCCCAGGAACTCCGCAACCGGGGCGAATTCTTCAACTACCTTAAGGCCAGGGGCTTGGAGCACAGGCAGTATCGCAATGATATTGACCGCTACATCTACGACCTGAGGCAGCTTTTCGGAGGTGCCAAGGCATCATTTTTCTCCCTTTTTACAAAGGGAATTTCCTTCACGCCCATTACCAACCTGCGCAGTTTTGTCTACGATTACATCCTGG
>SLRC01000076.1 GCA_007131175.1 Syntrophomonadaceae bacterium | reverse complement strand
CTGGAACCTGCTCCGGGTAAGATAATAGTCGATGCCACCCTGGGCGGAGGCGGACATGCAGCAGCAGTGCTGGAAAAGCTGCTACCCGGGGGAAAGTTAATTGGGCTGGACTGGGACAGGGATTCATTGAAAGAGGCAAGCGAAAGGCTCAAGCCGTATCAGGATGCTTTTTACCCCGTGAAGGAAAATTTCCGGAATTTAAAAAAAGTGCTGGAACAGATGGGCGTGGAAGGGCTTGACGGGATTTTATTTGATCTTGGTGTTTCTTCACACCAGTTGGATAGCCCCCAAAGGGGATTTGCATATCGCCGTGATGACCCCCTTGACATGCGAATGGATATGCAGCTGCAGCAAACGGCAGCGGATCTTTTAAACAATCTTAATCATGGGGAACTGGCCTCCATTTTTCGCCGATATGGTGAGGAAAAGTGGGCTGGCAGGATCGCTTCTTTTATTGTGAAACGGCGTATTAAAGAACCTATTACATACAGTGGACAGCTAGTGGAGATTGTCAGAGATGCAATACCGGCTGCGGCCAGGCGGGAGGGCGGTCATCCTGCAAAAAGGGTTTTCCAGGCTTTGCGTATTGCCATAAATGATGAACTGGAAAATCTGCAAAGTGGACTGATTCAGGGAATCGAAAACCTGAGGCCGGGAGGAAGAATTGTGGTGATAGCATATCATTCTCTGGAAGATCGAATGGTCAAAGAAACGTTCCGGCATTATAGCAAAGGATGTATCTGCCCGCCCCAATTTCCTGTATGCCGGTGTGGCATGGTTCCTAAATTGAAATTAGTGACCAGAAAGCCGCTGTTTCCCACCCGTGAAGAGATGGAAAACAATCCCCGTGCCAGGAGCGCCCGTTTGCGGGGTGCAGAGAAATAGCTGAATTCCAATCAGTTCTAAGCCATATGGGAGGTGAATAAACTGTTACCAGCGAGGAAAATGGGAGAATACATTCCACAACGGAGGACTGCTCAACCGTATCCCCCTGTAAAGACACAAGCCCACCGGCGGACCAATTACAAGGTCTGTGTTTCCGGTGAAACAAAGCTTTTTTGTGCCCTTATTCTTTTGTTAATTATTACAGGGGTGGGGCTAATTGGCATGTATGGGCGTGTGGTGGCCATAAACTACCAGGTGGGGAAGGTCAACAGGGAAATATCCCAACTGCTGGCGGAGAAAGAGTATCTTACCATTGAGGTTAGAAAACTTTCTTCCCTTGAAAGGATTGAACATATTGCCCTCACGGAGCTGGGTTTGCAGTACCCGGAAACAAGGCAATGGTTGCTCCTATCCTCACGGGAAAAGATTTCCGAGAATCCAAGGTGATGTGCGAGGTATAAAATGGCCAGGGATACTACTTCCCATTTACATATTCGAAAAAGGCTTTTATTTGTTTTTTGTATCATGTTTTTGTTAATGACAGCCCTGGTAATTCGCCTGGGCTGGATCCAGTTCGTCCGGGCGGAGGAATTGACACAAAAGGCCTGGGAGCAATGGAACCGCACGATAACGGCCCGCTCTTCCCGGGGCAATATTTATGACCGTAACAGCCGTCTGCTGGCGGGGAGCGCTACGGTAGAGACGGTAGTGGCATTGCCTCCCCAGGTGGAAGATCCCCTTTTTACTGCCAGGGCACTGGCACCTGTTCTGGAGCTCAGTGAAGAGCGCATTTATGAGTTAATCACGCAGGAACGTGCTGCCGTTTATATAAAAAGAAAAGTGGAGGAGGATATAGCCCGGGAAGTGAGGCTTTTAAACCTTCCTGGCATAACCTTTACCCAGGAGACGAAACGTTTTTATCCAAATGGAACACTTTTGTCCCAGTTGCTGGGCTTTGTAGGAATGGATCAGGGCTGGGGAGGATTGGAGATCTTTTTTGAAGAAGAATTAAGGGGTCAGGATGGCAATATTGTATTCCCCACCGACAATTTGGGGCGGGCTATTCCTGGCGCACACCGCTTTGTTCCCCCCAGGGAAGGCCGGGACCTTTATCTTACTATAGATGAAACGATTCAGTTCATTGTGGAGCGGGAGCTCTCCCGGGCCATGCTTGAATACAACCCTAACCGGGTGCTTGCCCTCGCAGTTAATCCACAGACAGGGGAGTTGCTTGCTGCGGCCTCCAAGCCAGATTTTGACCCCAATCACTACAGCGATTATGACAAGGAACTCTGGCGCCTTTTCCCCGTTACAGATACTTACGAGCCCGGTTCCACTTTTAAGCTTATTACCCTGGTTGCTGCAATGGAAGAAAATCTTTATCGCGAAAACGAAGGGCTTTTTTGTCCCGGGCATGCCACGGTGGCTGGGCATAGAATACGATGCTGGACAGCTGACCGGGGGGGGCATGGCTCCATTAATTTCCTGGAAGCTGTATTATCATCCTGCAACCCCGCTTTTATGACTTTAGGAGAGCGGTTGGGGGCACAGAAATTGTTTGACTATATCAGGGCATTTGGTTTTGGAGCGAGGACGGGGCTGGAATATCCGGGAGAGGGTGCAGGCTTAGTCTTCAGGCCTAACCAGGTTGGACCCCTTGAGTTGGCCACCACCTCCTTTGGGCAGGGTATATCTGTTACTCCTTTGCAGCAGGCCATGGCAGTTTCGGCAATCGCAAACGGTGGATACCTGCTCCGTCCGTACCTGGTGCACGAAATCCGGGACATGGATGGTCAGCCCGTGAGGGAAGATATAACTGAAGTTATCAGGCAGGTGATCTCCCGGGATACGGCAAACCATGCCGCCATTATCATGGAACAGGTGGTGCAGGAGGGAAGCGGAGTTAATGCTGCGGTGGAGGGCTACCGTATTGCTGGCAAGACGGGGACGGCTCAGAAAGTGGGGCCGGGGGGAGTTTATATCCCCGGCGAATACATCCTGTCATTTATTGGTTTCGCACCGCTTGAGGATCCCCAGGTTTTACTTTATGTGGCGGTGGATGGTGCAAGGCGTGGCCCCCAATGGGGCTCACAAGTGAGCGCACCTCTTTTCCAGTCCATGATTAAGGATATTCTTGCATACCTGGAAATTCCACCACAAGTATCGGAAGACGACGAAGAACTGCGCATGGTACAGGTGCCGCTGCTGCAAGGTTTGACTGTGGATGAGGCAGGAGCACTGCTGGATACGGAAGGTCTTATCATGAAGCTGGTAGGATTCGATGGAATTATTGTGGAGCAAACACCAAAAGCGGGTGCTAAAGTCCCCATTCAGACCAGTATCATTGTTTATCTGGAAGATTTGTGGAGTGAGGATGCTCCCGGTGTCATTACCATGCCGGACCTGCTGGGCATGACGATCAGGGAGGCGGGAGAAATCCTGGGGCAACTTGGGTTAAGGATGGAACCCAGTGGCTCCGGCATTGCAGTGCAGCAGGAACCCCCTTCAGGTATTGCTGTATCGCAGGAACAGACGGTAAAAGTGTACTTTTCATCTCCATTGCAGTAAGTTATAATGGGTATGCCCGGTTTACATAAATACAAACGGGCCGTCTAGAATAGTGATCACTGTTTCGCCATATGAAAAATTGTTTCTTTCGCAGGAAGGTAGAGATATGGAGCTTAAAATGGAACTGGAAAAATTGCTGCGATATATGCATGCTGGCAGGGTGGAAGGAGACCCCAAAATCATGCTGCACGGTCTCGCCTATCACACCGGCCATGTTCAACCGGGGTTCCTTTTCTTTTGCCTTAAAGGCAGTCATGCCGACGGCCATGATTTTATCCCCCTGGCAATAAAGGAAGGTGCAGCCGCAGTTGTGTTGGAAGAGGATCGGGAGGTTAGCGGGGCAGTAAAAATCCTGGTTCCGTCTGTCCGCCAGGCCATGGCCCTGACGGCAGAATTGTTTTATGGATCACCATCACAAATATTACGCCTGATTGGCGTAACCGGGACAAACGGTAAGACCACAACCACCCATCTTATTGATGAAATTCTGCAAGCGTGGGGTAAGAAAACAGCCCTGCTGGGCACAATAAAATATCGTATCGGCAGGGAAACACTTCCTGTACTGGCTACAACACCGGAGGCACCGGATCTGCAAAAAATGCTCCGTGCCATGTGTAATCAGGGCATGGATTATGCCGTTATGGAGGTTTCATCCCACTCCCTCGAGCAGCACCGGGTTTCGGGATGTGATTTTAACACGGCTGTGTTAACAAATATCACTGAAGATCACCTTGATTTTCATCAATCTTTTGACCGATACCTGGCGGCAAAGGGAAAGCTTTTCACCCAACTGGGGGGAAGTTTTTGGAAAGGTGAAAGGCCCAGGTTTGCCGTACTGAATGGGGATGATCCCCATTGTAATTATTTTTTGAAGCAGGCCACTACACAGGCAATTACTTATGGTTTGCAGGAAAGTGCTGATGTAAGAGCCTGTGAAATCAAAATTAAGGGCGAAGGTGTTTCTTACCGGCTTGTCTCACCCTGGGGCAATGATTTTTTTGCACTGAAAATGACAGGTGTATTTTCCGTTTATAATGCCCTTGCGGCCACAACCACAGCCCTGGTGGAGGGAGTTGGTTTAAATCTGGTCAAGGAAGTCCTGGAAAAAATTAATGGTGTCCCCGGCCGTTTCGAGAGGGTGGATTTGGGGCAGGATTTTCTTGTAATCGTAGATTATGCACATACGCCTGATGGTTTGGAAAACATATTAAAGACGGCACGACAGTTTGCCCGGAAAAAAATCATCACGGTCTTTGGCTGTGGGGGTGAAAGGGATCGGGGTAAACGCCCCATGATGGGGCGGATTGCCGGGCAATACAGTGATTATTGTATTCTAACTTCCGATAATCCACGGGGGGAGGATCCCTGGCAAATTATAGCGGAGGTGGAAACGGGCTTGCAGGAAAAGAAGCATTCGGGCGATGGATACACCATACAGCCTGACCGATATGAAGCCATCAAGCTGGGTATTGAATTGGCCAGACCGGAAGACATGGTAATTATCGCTGGAAAAGGACATGAAAACTATCAGATCTTTAGTGATTATACCATTCCTTTCAGCGATCGGAATGTGGCTACGGAGATTATCAGCAAAAGGCTAAAACGGCAGGGGTAAAAAAATGCTCATATCAATACAAGAAGTTTTGGCCATAACAGGAGGCTTTCTGTATGCAGGCCACATAGAAAGCTGCTTAACGGGAGCGCTTATTGACTCCCGGGAGGCCCAAGGAGGTGAGCTGTTTTTCCCCCTTCAGGGCGAACAGCAAAACGGGCATTATTATATTATGGATGCATTGCAGCGTGGAGCTGCTGCATCCCTAATGGAAAAAGGCCATCTGCCTAACTTCAAGCGGGATGACCTCCCTGCGGGGAAGTCAGTGATTGTAGTGGATAATTGTCTCCGTGCTCTGCAGGATATTGCATCGTACCACCGTAATAAGTATAATATTGGACTAGTTGCTGTAACTGGAAGCAACGGCAAAACGACGACCAAGGATCTTATTGCCTCAGTGCTTCATACCCGGTACCAGGTGTTGAAGACGGAGGGCAATTTTAATAATGATATTGGGTTGCCCCTTACACTCCTGCGCCTGCGTGGGCACCACCAGGTCGCAGTGCTGGAGATGGGGATGCGGGGGATAGGGGAGATTGCCCTTTTATGTTCTTTCAGTAAACCTAACGTGGGAGTTATTACCAATATTGGTGAGGCTCACCTGGAGCTGCTGGGGAGCCGGGAAAATATCAGCAGGGCCAAGGGAGAGTTACTGGAGGCAATGGGACCGGAGGATACTGCCATTTTAAACGGTGACGACCCCTTTTTAAAACCTATGGGCGACGCTTTTACGGGGCATACGGTTTTTTTTGGCTATGCTGAAGGTTTAGATCTGCGGGCACACCGCAGTTTTTTTCAAGCTAACGGATACAGTTTTTCCTTAACACTGCCAGGTGGGAAAGAAGAGGAGTTTTGGGTTCCCCTGACAGGCCGGCACAATGTTTATAATGCCCTTGCTGCAGTGGCGGTAGGCCTTCATTTTTCCCTGGATCCTTCCGAAATAAAAGCAGGCCTGGCCAAGACTTCGTTTTCCAGGATGCGAATGGAGCGAATCCATACGAAAAGCGGCTTAAAGCTCATTAACGATGCTTATAATGCCAGCCCTTCCTCCATGGAATTAGCATTGCAATCGTTAAAGGAGTGTGCCGGAAAAGATTTCTGCATAGCCGTGCTCGGAGATATGCTGGAATTGGGTGATTTTTGTGAGGAGGGACATCGCAAAACGGGGCACTGCCTGGCCCGCTTGGGTGTGGACTGCCTGGTAACTGTGGGTGAACGGGCAGCTTTAATTGGGGAAGGGGCCAAAGAGGCGGGTTTTTTGCCGGAAATGGTGTTTAACTGTACTGACCACGACGGGGCAGTAAAGGTGCTCCAGTCCCTTCCTTTACAAAAAGCACACGTGCTGGTAAAAGGCTCCCGGGGCATGTTTATGGAGAAAATCGTGGATCAACTGCTCATCCAATACGATGAGAGGAGTAATGTAGCCGGAGCTGGGGAAGCGGACCGGAATGATCGGTAAAGTCTTTTTAGCAACTTAAATCAGGAAGGGGGACAGACCAGGGAATGTCTGCATTTTTCACAGCGATTATTGCTTTTTTGCTTTGTTTAATACTCTGTCCCCTTTACATACGTATTTCACCCTTCGGTCAGCAGATCCGGACCGATGGACCGGGAAGGCATTCCAAGAAAGCTGGGACCCCCACCATGGGAGGTGTCGTTTTCCTGTTTTCAGCGGTGCTGGTAATGTTCTTCTTTGCCCCCCTGACACCATTATTGCTTACCATTATTCTCATTACCCTGGCAGGGGGAGTTTTAGGTTTTATTGATGATTATCAAAAGGTGGCACGACATCGTTCTCTCGGGTTGAAGGCGCGGCATAAACTGGGTGGACAGTTTGTCTTCTCCCTTTTATTTTATTTTGTGCTCACAATTTACGGGCATTCCACTGTTGTACATATCCCTTTTAGCGGCATGGAGGTTGATTTAGGATATTTCTATCCCTTGCTCATTTTTGTGATGATCATGGGAACAGCTAACGGCGTGAACCTGACTGATGGGATTGATGGTCTTGCTGGCGGAACAGCTATTCTGGCTCTCCTCGCTTTTTTAATCCTGGCTTCCCAGCAGGGGTTGGGCGGGCTTGTTTATTTTTGCGCCATAATGATTGGGTCAGTATTTGGCTTTCTGATTTTCAACCTTCACCCTGCGCGTATTTTTATGGGGGATGTTGGCTCTTTATCTTTGGGGACGGCTCTTGCGGTGGTAGCTATTATGACCAAGTCAGAACTGTTGCTGGTGGTTATCGGCGGTGTCTTCGTTTTGGAGACCCTTTCCGTAATCCTGCAGGTTGCCTCGTTTAGGTTAACGGGAAGGCGTATTTTTCTTATGAGCCCCCTGCACCATCACTTTGAGCTGAAGGGATGGTCTGAATGGCACGTGGTGACAGGATTCTGGGCGCTTGGTTTTTGTTTTGCCCTACTGGGGATTTTGGAATATACGGTTTTTTTACGGGGGAATTGATCAATGGGTCTCAAGATCACCGGAGAGAGGATATTGGTGCTGGGGCTCGGTCGCAGTGGCCGTGCTGCCACGCATCTTTTGCTGCGCTCCGGGGCGGGCAAAATTATTGTTAATGATAACAGAAAACCAAACCTTTTGCAGGAAGAATTGGGAGAGTTAGCCGCTTTTACTCAGGTTAAGGTTGTGACAGGAGCACACCGGATTGAATTGCTTGAAGACGTCTCCCTAATTATCAAAAGCCCTGGTATTAACCCCCGTTTGCCCTTGTTAACGGAAGCAAAACGGCGTCACATAGAGATTTTTTCAGAGGTGGAGTTAGCCTACCATTTTTGTCCTGCTCCCATTGCTGCTGTTACGGGAACTAATGGTAAGACGACTACAGTGGCCTTAACGGGAGAGATGTTTCGGCTCCAATTTCCACGGGTGCACATAGGCGGAAATATTGGATTTCCCCTGAGTGAAGCAGTTTTAGATCCCGCTGGTGCCGATTATATGGTTGCGGAGTTGAGCAGTTTCCAACTGGCAAACATACGGGACTTTCGTGCCCGTATAGCAGCAATTTTGAATATAACTGCCGATCATCTGGATTATCACGGTTCAATGGAAGAATACATCGCTGCCAAGCGCAATATTTTACTCACACAACAGGCCGGTGATTGGAGCATTCTTAACTGGGACGACCCACTGACCCGGGAAATGGTCCCTTATGTTCAGGGTAATCTCTTGCCATTCAGCCGTCATGTTAGTTCATCGCCTGGCGTATTTATTAAGGACGGAACGATTCAGGTTAATGACGGCAGAATGAATTACCCAATCTGCATGGCTGCAGAAGTACGTATCCCCGGAGGCCATAACCTGGAGAACGCCCTTGCAGCTACTGCTGTTTCATGGGCAGCCGGTGTGGAGCGGGAAAAGATAGCTTCTGCATTGCGCTTTTTTCCCGGGGTACCACACCGCCTGGAAGAGGTGGCTGAAGTACAGGAGATAAAATTTGTTAATGACTCCAAGGGCACCAACCCTGAAGCAACCCTTAAAGCAATTAAAGCGCTACAGGAGCCCAAGATCCTGATCGCCGGCGGGCTGAACAAGGGTAACGATTTCTATCCCCTGGTCCAATCCCTGGTTGAGGAAGGGGTTAAAGCCCTTATACTACTCGGTGAAACAGCCCCCATACTGTCAGAAGCAGCCCAGGTTGCCGGTTTTAGACCTGTATATAACGTTTCCGATCTTCATGCGGCCGTACAGCAGGCTTTTAATTTGGCACAGGCTGGCGATACCATTCTTCTTTCACCAGCATGTGCCAGTTGGGATATGTTCCGGGATTACGAAGAGCGGGGAGAGGTATTTCGCCAAGAAATTATGGCTTTAAGGGAGAGCTGTGCAGATGAAAAATAGGCTGCCTGAACAGGATATACGCAACCAGCCCGATTACGCCATTATGTTTAGCGTGTTTATTCTTGCTGGTTTTGGCCTGATCATGGTCTTCAGCGCCAGCTATATCTCAGCATTGGAAATGCGTAATGATGCGTTTTTCTTTCTGCGCCGCCAGGCATTTTGGGTAGTATTAGGTCTGATCGGAATGCTGTTGGCCGCCAATTTCAGTTACTGGAAATGGCGGCGCCTCGTACCCCTCATGTTGATTATAAATTTTGCATTACTGGCAGCTCTTTTTATTCCCGGAATTGGTGTGGAAGTAAATGAAGCGACCCGCTGGATTTCCCTCGGTGG
>SLRC01000175.1 GCA_007131175.1 Syntrophomonadaceae bacterium | reverse complement strand
CTTGGCCTTGCTGTAGGAAGCTATGCTGCCCTTTTGGAGGTGCAGCTGGAATGAGATGTCATAAATTTACAAGTTACGTTAGGTGATACGGTGTGCCCGACCTGCGAAATATGGGCTTAGGTATCAGAAGTCATCCAGTGTAACACGGCCTCTTATAAGTATTGGGCACTCGGCCTGACAGATCTATAACGGATAATATGGGACGGAGGGGTTCTAGTGTCACGAAGAGGAGATAGCAATGTAACTCAAGTATTGCGTAAAGCAGTGGTGAACACCCCTGAAAAAGAAAAAGCTCTCGCCGTTTTAACGCAGGAGATAAACCGTGCCAGAGAGTTAAACGGACATGGGGTTGAGCTTACTGTTAACGGTATTAATCAGGCAGGCTACAACAAAGTGGAGCAATTTGCCAAATATGCCTTTGAAGCAGCCTGGTGGAATATTCGAAAGCATCATAAAAGGGGGTAATAAATATGATAAGAATTATTGGTATAATTGTGGTAGTCATCGTTATTTATTATGTTGTTACCAGAGTTCTTTAAATGGG
Source organism: Syntrophomonadaceae bacterium (assembly GCA_007131175.1). GTDB lineage: Bacteria > Bacillota > Dethiobacteria > DTU022 > UBA8154 > UBA8154. The sequence goes on along the minus strand of SLRC01000175.1, from coordinate 27,606 downwards.
CACATTCCTAACAGACTTCTGAGCATACTGTTCCTTTGGATAAACATTATTGCTAATAGATTTATAAGAAATCTGTTTATTATTATATATGTAAGTTAAAACGGTGTTTAGGATTGGTCCTTTGTACCAGATAAGGGGAGGGTTTAAATGGGACTATTAACCTGGTTAATCGTTGGTGTAATTGTCGGTTGGCTGGCCGGTATGGTAATAAAAGGGAGAGGCTTTGGGCTGATTGGTAATATTGTGGTCGGTGTAATTGGTGCGCTGATCGGCGGTTGGTTGGCTGGTGCTGTGTTGAATATCCACAACCCAATCAGTGGATTTAACCTTACCACCTTCATCGTGGCTTTACTGGGTGCCGTAATATTGCTATATGTGGCCCGACTGTTAAAGTTTAGATAGGAAAGGAGAAACGAGAAACAACTATGAACATGCTTTACCTTGTGTTAGCGCTTTTGTTCAGCCTGTTTATCGCCGTGGTGGCCACCCGGAGCCTTCTTTTTAGTAGTGTAAGATATAATAGTCAGGCAAGGCCACCGTTCATTCCTCCGGATTAAGTGTTGTACTGAGGCTTATTTATTAAGGCTTAATTATCGGAGGAATGAACGGTGGCCTCAAAGAAGATTATCGATGAAGCAACTGATGCTTCTGGAATTAAAGTAACGGCGGTGGAGAATAAGGATGTGGTGATTCCCGAGGCACACCAAAAAGCAATTTCCCGGCAGGCCTCTGCAGAAATGGGGCGGCGTGCTGTTATTATACAACCATGATCCGTTTCAAAATTAAATTATTGAGGAGAGATGAATAAATGGATAAAGGTCGCACTCTCACATCTGAACTCGGCGCGATTCATATCGACGACGAGGTTGTTACCATCATTGCCGGCCTGGCAGCTACAAAAATTGAAGGGGTAGCCGGTATGAGTGGTGGTTTCGCCGGAGGGATTGCCGAAGCCCTTGGCCGCAAGAATCTATCCAAGGGTGTAAAGGTTGAAGTAGGCGGGCAGGAAGTCACCGTTGAGCTATTACTGGTTGTGGAATATGAATCCCGTATTCCCGATGTTGCTTGGAAGGTACAGGATAACGTAAGAAAAGCAATTGAAACAATGACCGGTTTAACAGTGGTAAATGTTAATATTCATGTCCAGGGGGTTAGTTTCCCGCAGGAGAACGACAGGGGAGGGGAAGAAAGAGTTTAATAACAGCTACAAACTGGCCTGTTGGTGATGCTCCGGCAGTTTGCTTCGCTTTTGCAGAAAAGAGAACAATATAATAATGACAGGTATAAGGACATCCTTTAACGTATTAGCATACAGAGATCGGTGAAGTTCTTATCTCTTTTAAAGCCGTAGAAAACATGGTGCTGGCTGCTTCACGGAAAGAAAGTTAGAAATGCGGGAACAACTTGCATGTATGTTGCTTGACAAGTTATTGGTTTACATAAGATCTGGTAGATAAGAGAGGGTAATTTATGTTATTACTCAAATAATAATTTAATGGTCTATAAATGTTAACATGACTATCAGCTTTAGTCAGGAAGACACTTTTCTCTCCCATTATCTATGCAACTAAGTATGACAATCGATGCTTGGTATCCATAGGTTAATAAAATAACCCCAGCTATAAAAAACGGGGTCATTCGAAATTACTTACATTGAATTGTTACAGAATTGTTACAAATTTAATATAAAACTCCCTTTTTCTGCATTAACAATTTTTTCTGCATTAACAATAAGGTCATCATTAGCAAACGATGACCTTATTGTCTAACAATCCAGTATTATCTCCTATATCGACTATAACCAAACCCACCAAATAATACAATTAGGACAATCACAACAATTATAAGCGTGGTAGTATTCATTTAATCTTCCATCTCCTTTTTTATTGATTTGACTTTATCATAAAAAATGCCCAGAAATCTATTAGCACTCTTACCATTTTTACATAGGCTTTTGGAATGTTTATGACTACAATGAAGTAATGTCAGGTCTGGTCCTGAAAAAGATACAGTAACCTCCAAAGCAGGGCTAAATCCTGTGTACATCCAATTTACTGGAATATTAGTTTACCTCTTCTTCTAAGTTAACATAATATATATTATCGGACGTTGTTAAATTAGCAATATCATAAAGATGACTTTATCCTCCCCCCTCCCTGGCTAAAAAGATAAGCATAGTCATATAAAAAAATAAGCATTGGCAAAGCCGTAAAATCCTTTTATTTATTAACTGTAAAATGTGGAAACCCCGTTAAGCAAAGCCTTTTAAGATCCTGAATGCTCCTCAAGTCCAACCCTGCACCGCTCAGTCAATTGTTAATATTTGATTTCAACATGACATTATCACAGATTAAACACACAATTATGTATTTACCTCTTGACATAAGGTGTAAATATAGGTAAGATTATTTCTAAATTGATAATGAAAAAACAATGAACAGGATCAGTAGGAAAGCAGTAGAAGGATACAGAGAGTTGCCATTTGCTGAAAGGCAATCCCTTCACCTTTCTGAAACTCCCCTGTGAGTAGCCGGCTGAATTAAGTAGGTGCGGACGGGTCTTTACCGTTAAAAGAAGAACGCTTAAGCGGGCAGTATTTATTTATTTATGCTGTCAAGTAGAGTGGTACCGCGGAAGTTTACCTTTCGTCTCTATCTTGGACGAAAGGTTTTTTATGTACCATTTTTGTTTACTATATCGGTTACTATAATTGTGAAGAGGTGTTTAAAAATGAGTGAAAGAGTGAATATTTTTGAAAGCACACTAAGGGATGGAGAGCAAACTCCCGGGGCTAAGCTTAATGCCCAGGAAAAACTGGAGATTGCTCGGCAACTGGCCCGTTTAAATGTGGATGTTATAGAAGCAGGCTTTCCCATCTCCTCCCCCGGTGACCTTAAGGCTGTACAGCAAATTGCCCGGGAGGTCAAGGGGCCGGTTATTGCAGCCCTGGCACGTACAGTGCAGGAAGACATTGCCTGCGCCTGGGATGCAGTAAAAGATGCACAAAAACCTCGTCTGCATGTATTTCTGGGGGCATCTGATATCCACATGGAGAAAAAGTTCCGTAAGGATCCCCAAACTTGCCTGAATGAGGCAGTAAAAGCGGTAAAATATGCCCGCAGCTTAACCCCTGATGTGGAATACTCACTGGAGGATGCCACACGGGCCCGGGAAGAATATATATATCAAGTGGTTGAAGCGGTAATTGATGCAGGGGCGACTGTGGTCAACATCCCGGATACGGTGGGATATGCCGTTCCAGAAGAATTTGGGGCACTGATTAGGCGCATTATCACTAATGTTCCTAATGCGCACCGGGCTGTTATCAGTGTACACTGCCACAATGATTTGGGTTTTGCCGTGAGCAATTCCCTGGAAGCGGTAAAAAATGGTGCCAGACAGGTGGAATGCAATATTAACGGCATTGGCGAGCGGGCTGGGAATGCTGCTTTGGAAGAAATTATTATGGCCATGCGAATCAGAACGGATCATTTTCCCTTTACCACGGGAATAAACGAAAAGGAAATATATAAAACCAGTCGCCTGGTGAGTAAATTAACTGGTATCCCCATTCCCGTAAATAAAGCGGTTATTGGTATTAATGCATTTGCCCATTCTTCCGGCATTCACCAGGATGGTGTGCTTAAGGACAAGAGTACCTATGAAATTATTAATGCTGAATTGATCGGTGGTCAGGCTGCACAGATGATTCTTACGGCCCGCTCCGGCCGTCACGCTCTCCGTAATCAACTGGAAACATTAAACTATTCCATGAATGATGCTGAGTTCGCAAATTTTTATGAGAGATTCATTGAATTGGCCGATCGTAAGAAGGAAGTTTATCGTGAGGATCTTGAGGCTTTGCTTATCGATGTTTCGTACACAGATTCCGTGTACGAACTGGAATACCTCCATACTGTTGGGGGAACCAGGACCATCCCTGCTGCAGTGGTCGTGTTAACATGCGGTGAGGAATCCCTGGAGGCCGTCTCTTCAGGTACGGGCCCCATCGATGCTGCTTATAAGGCAATTGATATGATTACTGAATTAAATATTGAACTGGGGAGCTTCAACATCCGTGCCGTAACACAGGGTATTGATGCCCTGGGTGAAGTTTCCATAACCATTACCCATGAAGATAAAAACATTATTGGCCGCGGCATGAGTACTGACATTATTGAAGCCAGCGTAAAAGCTTACCTTGATGGAATTAACAAATTACTGAATGTAAAGGCGCATAACAATAACAACCACAAGCAACTTTAAGGGGGTGAGCTGATTGAAGAAATTAACAAAACGCCAGAAAGAAGTATTAAACTTTATTCGGGAAGAACTGGTTAACAAAAACTATCCTCCTTCTGTGCGGGAAATATGCCAGGCCATGAACCTCAGTTCAAGCTCCACAGTTCACTCCCACCTGAAGGCACTTCAAAAAAAGGGGTTTATTAAGCGTGATCCCACCAAACCACGAGCTATTGCCATTACTGACCCGGCCATGGCGGAAAAACCCTGGCAGCAAGCCAGGCTTGTACCTGTTGTGGGGCAGGTCCAGGCTGGAATTCCAGTGCTCGCCGAAGAAAACATTGAGAATTACATGCTCCTTTCCTTTGCTATTGTGAAAAACGACACGGTATTTCTTTTAAAAGTGCAGGGAGACAGTATGAAAGATGCGGGTATTTTCCCGGAGGATCTTGTAATTGTAAGGCAGCAACCTACGGCAGAAAACGGGGAAATAGTGGTGGCATTGATTGAGGATGAAGCTACAGTAAAAAGGTTTTACCGGGGAAAAGACCATATCCTTCTCCAGCCGGAAAATGCTGCATATGTGCCCATTACTGTGAAGGAAATTACTATCCTGGGCAAGGTTATTGGACTCATCCGTACGTGGGATTAAATTATTATATAATTTTATCCAGCAGGGAAGCAAGACCAAGAATTATGTGATTATAGTTCAGCCCACCCTGTATATAAACGGTGTAAGGTTCCCGCAACGGTGCATCGGCACTAAATTCACTTGATGATCCTTGAACAAATGTTCCAGCTGCCATGTAGAGGGGGTCAGCATACCCGGCCGTTGCACCGGGAACGGGTTGATAATGGGAATTAACAGGTGATGCTTGCTGTACAGCGCTGCAAAATAGCTCTAATTCTGATCTGCTGTTCAGATGAACCGACTGTACCAGGTCTCCTCTTTTATCCTTATAACGGGGTGAAACCCTGTAACCGGCTTCTTCCAAAGCTGCAGCCATGGTTATCATACCTTTTAAGGATTCGGCTACAAGTTGAGGTGCCATGAACAGACCCTGAAAATAAAGTCGCTTGCTTTGAATAAATGCTCCCAGTTCCTTACCCAGGCCAGGAGCTGAGTATGCTTCACTGATACGGGAAATATGTTCCCTGCTCCCCACTATATACCCTCCGGCAGGTGCAAGACCTCCTCCGGGATTTTTAATCAATGATCCTGCAATTAGATCAGCCCCTCCCTCCAGGGGTTCCCCTTTCTCAACAAATTCACCATAACAGTTGTCCACCAGAATAGTTATGTCTTTGTTGCAACGGCGTATTGTTTTGGCAAGATTGCTCACATCAGCAGTGGTTAAGGATTTGCGAGAGGGATTATATCCCCGGGAACGTTGAATAAAGACGACTTTTGTTGGACCCTGCAAGAGGGCAGCAAGCTCACCGTTATTCTCTAAAAGGGGTACGGCTTCTGTTTCCACATGCATAAAAGGAATATTCCAATCCTGAAGGGAACTGGTATAACTAAGATTGCTAACTTCGGGCTCTGCTCGTGGGCCCATAATTGCCCGGCTAAGCGTATCATAGGGCTTGCCGGTAAGCGAGATAATACGTTCGCCAGGTCGCAGTAAACCGCGCAGGCAGGTAAACAAGGTATGAGTTCCGGATACAAAATGGGGCCGCACAATAGCATCTTCTCCTTTAAAAGTACGGGCAAAGAGTGCTTCTAATTTATCCCGGCCCAGATCATGATAGCCATACCCTTCGCTGGAGTGAAAGCAGTCTTCGCTTATTAGCTCCAGTTGGAAAGCCTTTAAAACCTTGGCTTGATTATGTAAAGCAATGGCTTCAACTGACTGATGTTGCGCTGCAGCCTTTCTTTCAGCCGCGGATATAAGTTTGGCCGTATTCTTTTTTGTTCCCCCAATCTCCCACCATTCCAATATACTCACCTGTCTTCAATTATGGTTGCAGCCACGGCTTCAGCGAAAAGACACCTGGCCAATAACAGGTGTCCCCCATTTTTCCATGGAAATAATGTATAGCAATGCAGATTGATAATATATCCTTAAGCCTTTTATTAATCTGAAGCAGGGGCAGCAAGGCTGATATTCATGTTGCGGAACGGAATAATTGTAGATATTGCGTGTTTATATACCATTTGCTGCTTTCCTTCCACATCCAGAAGAATGGTAAAATTATCGAAACTGCGGATACTTCCTTTAATTTGATAGCCGTTAACAAGAAATATAGTTGCAGAAACGTTCTCCTTGCGAAGCTGATTCAGGAAAGTATCCTGCAAATTAATAGTATTTTTGGTCACCTAATATCGCCTCCCTCTCTATTTATAAAAGTATTCGGTGCATAATATCAATGTCCTGCCAATTGTGTTGAAATGTTTTCCAAATATTTATTAATATTCTCACCGGTTTTGATGTGGGACCACCTAATCCTGGGATCGGCACAGAACCAGGTCAACTGTCTCTTAGCATATCTCCGTGTATCCCTTTTCAATAATAACAGGGCATTTTCCCAACTTAATTCCCCCTCCAGGTATGCAATCATATGCCTGTATCCAAGAGCTTGTAATGCTTTCATATTTTTATTGTAACCATTATGCAACAATCCTTTCACTTCAGAGAGCAAGCCCTTTTTAATCATACTTTCAACGCGCCTATTTATGCGGTCATAAAGTTGCTCCCTGTTCATATACAGGCCAAAATAAAGTGGCTTGTATGGAGAATCTTTCTTTTCGGTCCGTTCTTTTTGGACCCGGATGGGTTCACCGGTTAAGTAAAAAAATTCAAGGGCCCGCATTACCCTTTTAACATCATTGGGATGAATGTGCTTTGCGCTTTGTGGATCTTGTTCTTGCAAGAGGTGATAAAGATAATCCTTTCCCCTTGCCAACAATACATCCTGCAGCCGCTTACGGACTTGCACATTGCTTTTTCCGCTACTAAAACTAAAACCATCAAGGACTGCTTTTACATAAAAACCGGTACCACCGGTTAACACGGGTAATTTACTTCGGGCATGTATTTCGTCTATTTTTTTTCTTGCCAACATTTGAAAGTCGTATACAGTAAAATTTACACTTGGATCTACAACATCAATAAGATGGTGCGCTACCTGGCTCTTTTCTTCTGTTGTCGGTTTGGCCGTTCCTATATCCAGATAGCGGTAAACCTGAACGGAATCAGCAGAGATAATCTCTCCATTAAGCTTTTGAGCCAATTTGATGGAGAATGCTGTTTTTCCTACCGCTGTCGGCCCTACCAGGACAATGAGGGGTATCTTTGGCCCATGCGGGGGCTTATCGGTCACTTATTTACCCCCTTACCTTCGATGAAATATTTTTTCTAATTCTTTTCTTGTAAATTGAATAATAATAGGACGGCCATGGGGACAGTAATGGGGGTTCTGACACTGTTCCAATTGCCTTAGTAACCCTTCCATTTCTTCCATAGTTAATTGCTTATTTGCCTTAACAGCGGCTTTACATGTAAGCTGCAATAAAAATGCTTCCTGCCAATCAGGCTTGGTAAGACTGGAATCACTTGCAAGTTCCTGAAGTACATCTGAGAGCATTTGTGCCGTAAAAATATCTTTTAGGAAAAAAGGCACTGTCCTTATAATAAAACTAGTATTGCCAAATTGCTCCAATTCTAAACCAAGCTCAGCCATCAGTTTAACCTTTTCCTCTGATATGTAATCTTCTGCAAGGGAAAGGGTTAATTCCTGCGGAAAAGGAAGAACTTCCTGCATATATTGCTTTTCTACGGATCGTCGCCTGAGGCACTCCTCCCACAAAATCCGTTCATGGGCCGCGTGTTGATCTACAAGGAGAAGTTTTTCTTTCTGCTGCAGGAGAATAAAGCTGGCGAATAACTGGCTGAGAATTACTCTTTCGGAAGTAAGCATGGAGGGTTCTTTTTGGGATGTTTCAGGGTAGGGATAGGTAAGCCCGGTTGCCCTTTCCCTTACGTAAGTATCTTCCTCAAAATTCATCTGAAAAACGAGGTCTTGCTTTTGCCCTTGCATTTCACGCAGGAATTTTCCAGTATTAGCCCCCTTCTCCCCTTCTTTTGGCTTTTGCACAACAGATTTATTATGCTGCTCATAATACCCTTTCGTTATTCCCTCATACAGGAAATCAAAGACTTTAGTTTCCTGACGGAAACGTACCTCAATTTTGGCAGGATGAACGTTTACATCCAGTTCTTTTGGTGGGAGGGAAAGAAATAAAAAGGCAAGTGGATATCTCCTTGCTGTAACGAAACGGGAAAAGCTTTTTTCCAAAGCGTCTCTGAAGAGGCGGTTACGCACATTGCGTCGGTTTACAAAAAATAATTGATGGCTTCTACTTTTAAGTGAAAGTGTAGGAGCACTGACATAACCTTCAAGCTCATAATTATCCTGTGGAAAATGCACAGGTACAAGGTGCGGCGCCAGGTTGTGACCAAATATTTGAAGTACAGTATTTAGCAGACTGCCATCACCCGGTGTTTCCAGGCACACTTTACCATCCCGTTCCAGGGTAAAGGATATATGGGGATGTGAGAGTGCTAACAACTCAATTATGCGTGTAGCCTGTGCAGACTCAGCGGCAATGCTGCGCAAAAATTTCCGCCTTACCGGTACATTAAAAAAAAGATCTTTTACGGTAACCATGGTGCCCCGGGGAGAACCGGCTGGTTTAAAGTCTTTCTCTTCTCCCCCTTCAAGATAAATGAAACTACCCGTTTCTTCATTTACTTGACGAGTGGTAAGGGATATTTTGGATACTGCAGCAATACTGGGAAGAGCTTCTCCACGAAAACCCAACGTATTAACCAGTTCCAGATCATCTATGGTTTTTATTTTACTGGTAGCATGCCGCTCCAAGGCCAATCTTAGTTCCATGGCAGGAATGCCACATCCGTCATCGAGAACGGTTATTTCCTCAAGCCCCCCTTTTTGCAGCATTACCTTGATCCGATGCGCTCCTGCGTCCAATGAGTTTTCCAGTAATTCCTTTATGACAGATGCAGGATTCTCCACTACTTCACCTGCAGCGATCTGGCTGACCGTTCTGGCATCAAGTATGTTTACAGACAATGCTTACCGTTCCCCTTCTTTATCCAATTTAGAATTATCAACACGCAGTAAACGTGCCTGCATGGAAAAAAGTTTATTTAGAGCTTGAAGCGGTGTTGTTTTTACCAAATTTAGCTCTCTTATTTCCTGAAGGATTCTAACTTCGTATTTTGATGGTTTATTGTTGGTGTTGCTTTTGGGAACAAAGAACGAGAGTTGGCCCTCACCTTCCAGGGAGAAACGGCCTGTATGTGAAGAAGGAATGGTTTCCTTAAGGTTAGTTGGTTGTCCTGTTTTTGTAAACTCCAATTCCGGGATTACTTCACTTTTATCAGTGGAATCGTGGCGCGAATTCTCAAGTTGCTTTAATACCTGCTGGGCACGGGTGACAATAGAATCGGGAAGCTGAGCCAGTCGTGCCACATTAATGCCATAACTTCTGTCTGCCCGTCCCGGTTTTAGCTGATGTAAAAATATAATTCCATCACTCGTTTCCCGGACAGACACAGATAGATTCTGCACGGCAGAAAGCTCATCTTCCATTACGGTCAATTCGTGAAAATGGGTAGAAAACAGAACCAATGATTTGCTCACATCGTGCAAGTGTTCAAGCACAGCCCTGGCAAGGCTGATCCCATCGTAAGTGCTTGTGCCCCTGCCAACCTCATCAAGGACAATCAAGCTCCGAGCAGAAGCATTATTAATTATAGACGCAGTCTCTTCCATCTCCACCATGAATGTGCTTCTTCCCCCACTCAAGTCATCACTGGCACCTACACGGGCAAATATTTGCTCCACCGGCATAAAAACCATTTGTGCAGCGGGTACAAAACTGCCCACTTGTGCCATAAGAACGAGTAGCGCTGCACTGCGACAATAGGTACTCTTCCCTCCCATATTAGGTCCCGTTATGATAAGGACCCTTTTTTCCCTATCGTCAAGGTAAAGATCATTGGGAACAAAAGGATTTGTCAGAGTGCGTTCAGCCACCGGATGGCGCCCTTCTTTTATCTCGATAAGCGGACGGGAGCAAAGTTGGGGCCTGCAGTAACCTCGCATGGCTGCAACCCTTGCAAATGAAATGAGGCAGTCAAGCCTGGCCAGGATGTTTGCACTTTTCTGCAATTGCAATGTATACCCGGTAAGGCGGATACGAAGTTCTTCAAAAAGGTTGTATTCAAGGCGAATCGATTTCTCTTCCGCGTTAAGAATAATACTTTCTTTTTCCTTTAATTCTTCTGTAAAATACCGTTCAGCGTTTACAAGGGTTTGTTTGCGAATGTATTCAGGTGGAACAAGGTTAAGATTCGCCCTGGTTACTTCAATGTAATAACCGAAAACCTTGTTGAAACGTATCTTTAAAGATTTAATACCACTTCGTTCTCGCTCTTTTTGTTCAAAATCCAGCAGCCAACCTTTGCTGTCACGGGAAAGTTGACGCAATTCATCCACATCTGGAGAGAAGCCTTCCTTGAATATTCCCCCTTCCCTTAATCCCGGGGGAGCATCTTCAGCGATGGCATGCTCCAGTTCCTCCACTAATTGAGAGAAGTCTGGTATTTCATCATTTAGTGACAACAGTAGATCAGCATTCATAGTTTCCAGTTGCTTTATAATGTCTGGCAATAGTCGCAGTGAATTTTTCAAAGCAAGAAAATCCCGGGGATTTACGGCACCTAAATTAATGCGGCCACAAAGTCTTTCCAGGTCATAAACTTCATTTAACAGAATCGCTAATTCTTCACGGTTTAATTGGTTTTTCCTCAATTCATCTACAGCATCCCAGCGTTGTTCCATCTCTTCACCGGATAACAAAGGCCTCTCCAGCCATTTCCGCATCATGCGGCTGCCCATTGCCGTCTTTGTCCGGTCAAGGATGCCGAGCAGGGAATTTTTTTTATCACGGCTGCGCATTGTTTCCATAACTTCTAAATTAAGAAGTGTGACAGCATCAAGGAATACTGCATCTTCGGAGTTATGAATTCTTAATGCGGAAATATGTTTTAAAGCAGTTTTTTGCATATTTCGCAAATATTGTAAAGCAGCAGCGGTGGAAACAGATGCTGCAGGCAAATTGGTAATACCACAATCATCCAAATAATTAGAATCAAACTGTCCTTGTAGTATAATTAGTGCTTCAGGCAGATTTAAGGGAGCTGGCGATTCGCCATATTGAAAAAGGCCTGTTATGTTTAATCCTTTTACTACCTTTTTTTCGTTACAGGCACGTGTATTAAGGAGCAGCTCTGCCGGTTGAAAACGGAAAATTTCATTCATTGCTTCATCTAACCGGTCAGGGGTAAACTGAAAAGCGTGCAGTTCACCTGTTGAAATATCGGCAAATGTCAAACCGAGAGTATTATCATCAAGCATGGCCAGAAATGCAAGATAATTATTCCGATCCTGCAGCAACAGGTGATCATCAATTTTAGTCCCCGGTGTGATAACACGTGTTACCGCTCTACGTACAAGCCCCTTGGCTTGGGCAGGATCTTCCACTTGCTCGCATATGGCAACTTTGTAGCCTTTGTTCAGTAACTTTGACAGGTATGTATTGGCGGAGTGCCATGGTATGCCGGCCAGTGGGGTTCCTTCTTCCCCCTTGTTTCCGTCCCGGCTGGTGAGTGTAATGTCCAGTTCACGCGAAGCTGTTATGGCGTCTTCAAAAAACATCTCATAAAAATCACCTACTCTGAAAAAAAGAATTGTATCTGTATATTGGGCTTTAATTTCCTTAAATTGTTCCATCATTGGCGTTAATTGGGACAAGTCATTCCCCTCACTCTATTTCCCATTTATGCACTATTATAGCACAGGCCGGGTATGTAAAAAAAGCGTTCTCCCCATGAAGGAAAAACGCTTTTTTCTCTTTTAAATATAACAGCAATTATATTTCAAATAGCTGATTTTATGCAATCCGGGCACTTTCCATAAAAATAAAGCTGGACTGAGGAAAGCTCGTATCCAGTTTGATGCTCCATCTGTTCAATTAAGGAGTCATTTTGAAATTCTTCCATGGAGAAGTTCTCAACATCATTAACCTGACCGCATTTCTCACAATAAACATGGGGATGGGGTTCTATCGTTGCATCGTAACGCAAACCACCTTCTCCAACATTCAATTCCTGGATCAGTCCTACTTTATTGAGTATATCCACCGTTTTATAAACCGTGGCCAAGCTCATGGCGGGGTAACTGGGTTTCAGCTTTTGATAAATCATTTCAACATTGGGATGCCTTCGTGTTTCACGTAAGACGGCGTAAACTGCCATCCTTTGGGGAGTTACTTTAATTCTTTTTTCCCTTAGCATCTCTTCAATTGCTTGCATTATTTGTCCCCCACCTGTTTTTATTAAAAATAAAATCTTACACTTTTAATTATTATATAATTATCATACGGTAAAGTCAAGAACTTATTTCTTAGAAATTAATATTACCCTAATGGTTGTCCTAAATACTTTTTCCTCGTAACGTCCATGCTTTAGCTTCTATAATTTCAACCGTAACAACACTGCCTTTAGAAACTTCGTCTGCGAGAAAATGGACGATTTTATTTGTTCGTGTCCTGCCGGAAAAATAGTTGGTATCTGTTTTACTCTTTCCTTCCACCATCAATTCCTGCCTGGTACCCAGCAATTGTTTGTTAATTTCCTGGCTAATATCCGTTTGAAGTTTGTTTAACGCAATGATTCTCTCTCTTTTCTTTAATGAATTAATTTGATCGGGCATTATAGCTGCAGCAGTTCCCCGGCGTGGTGAATAAATAAAATTAAAAGCTGCGTCAAAGCGCACCCTTTTAAGCATACCCTTGGTCATCTCAAAGTCTTGCTCCGTTTCTCCGGGAAAACCAACGATAAAATCTGTTGTAATGGAACAGTTTGGGACAGCTTTTCTGATCGTGTTTACCAGTTCCAAGTAATATTCTCGTGTATATCCTCTATTCATTAATGATAGAATACGGTTGCTTCCTGACTGCAGGGGTAGGTGAAAATGTTCACAAATATTTGGTTCCTGGGCAACGGTATGAACCATTTTTTCTGTAAAGTCACGGGGATGGGAAGTCATATAGCGTATACGCAACAGGCCCGAAATCCTGGATATCATGCTTAAAAGATCTGCAAAATCAACTTTATTTTCCAGATCTTTGCCGTAACTGTTAACATTTTGTCCCAGCAGGGTTATCTCAAGATAACCGTCTTGCACCAGCTTTTCTACCTCTTCATAGATTTCAGCAGCTGGACGGCTTCTTTCCGGACCCCTCACGTAAGGAACAACACAGTACGTACAATAGTTATCACAGCCATAGCTAATAGGCACCCAGGCAAAAAGGGTGTGCCCCCGTTTAATGGGAATATTCCTTCCTTCCCGCTTCCCTTCCTCCACAGAAACGACTGTAGTTCGTGCCATACTTGCTTCTTCGATTAAGTCAGGGAATCGACCAAGAACATGAGGGCCTCCTATTAGATCCATATGGGGGAACCTTTGGCGAATATGCTCGGCCATACCCTCTTGTTGAACCATGCATCCCCATAAAACCATCAACATGCCAGGGCTGTTTTCTTTTAAGGTGCGCCATGTTCCCAACTTGCTGAGGACTTTTTCTTCTGCTTTTTGCCTGACAGCACAAGTGTTTAAAATTAAAATATCTGCGTCAGCTTCTTCCGAAACTGGTGCAAGACCCATGCTTTCAAGGTAACCTGCCAGCACTTCTGAATCATAAACATTCATCTGGCAGCCCATAGTAGCTATGTGATACTTCTTTTGCTCTTCCATATGGCTGGATTAGCTCTCCAATCCCATCTTATTCATCTTTATTGCATTATTATATAGCTAAAGCGTTATATCCCGCAAGTAACCGTCAATGGGTTTTCTTTTCCGTCAGTATTAGGAAAGGATGGTCTTTTCTTATGATTATCTCCTTTTTTTCATCCACCTCGTTTAAACATATTGTACACAGGCTCCCATCATCTATCTTTATTTCACACACAACGCATTCACGAACGACAGCCTCTTGATTATTTATATTACCGTATTTTTTATATTTCATAATTAACGGCCACATCCTTGATTATAGTATTTTAGTACTTTTACTGTTTCCCAAAAACACATTAAAATATTTAGGTATTTTATTTTATATTCTTCCTGATTAATGAAAGACTAATAAGGGGGGTGAGTGCTGTGTTTATAAAAAAGAGACCTACTGTTAACAGTAAGCTAATTGTGGGACTGGGCGCTTTGGTAACCACAGTGGGAAAGCTTATTGGCGGTAGGGTTGGTAGTGGTATCGTTGGATTTGGCCTTGCCCATATATTTCTGGGCACTTTGGCCAAATACAAGGTCCGCTAAAAACAACGCTTTGCCCGGGTTTTATAACCCGGGTTACTTAGCAGGCATTCATCCCCTAATTAATGTAAAGCGCAATGTTTAAAATGTTCTGGTTTAAAACTGATTTGAAGCATCAGGATCCGGAGTCAGGTTCATAATCAATTTCTTCAGGGTTTTCTCCTTCACTTTCTTCTTCAATCCTTCTAAGCAACTCCAAAGCTTCACTCATTTTTTCTTCAGGTACAATTATTTTTATTTCTGCCAAAGGACCTGTGGTTAAGCCATACAAGGAGCCAGCTGCTTCACCAGCCCTGATAATTGTTGGAATGCCTTCAAACAATAACCTACCCTCTAAAAGGGATGCCCTTATGGGATCGGTTATTTTGGTTAACGTCTTCCAATTTGTCATAATAATCCGTATCCTTTCACTTACAATTTTATTATATGGTATAGACTTTTCCCTCTTCTGCCAGTGTTGCTTCCGGGAATTTCATCCTGGCTTCTGCCAGATACATGCTGCTTTCACGATTTGGTGGCAAGTGAGTTAACAATAGTCGTTGCACACCCGCTTGTAGAGCTATTTCTCCTGCCTGATAAGCGCTCAAATGATTAGGGGGAGCACCTTTAACAAGGTCTTCTTGCAAATAATTGGCTTCACAGAGAAAAAGGCTTGTGTTCCAGGCAAAGGGAATTAATTCTGAGAAATAAGCCGTATCTCCCGAAAATAAAAATGTTTTGCCTGCCCCTAACTCAACTTTTATGGCGTAGCAGTCAATGGGGTGAACAGTTTTCATGAAGCTAAAGCTCAAAGATGCCATATCAACAACTTTTCCTTCATGCAGCAATTCAACAGCGTATACATCTTTGTATGGCAAACGTTCAAATTCTGATGCCGGTTCATCCGGTGCATATAATTTAAGCGGTTTATTGCGTTTTCCCAATTCCATGTCCACTTGCAAGGCATAGCGCATTATGAATAGGTCAGAAATATGGTCGCTGTGCAAGTGGGAAATAAATACTGCCTCTAATCTGTCAATGTTGATATGATACTGTAATTTACTTAACACACCATTGCCGCAGTCAAGCAATATGTATTTGCCTTCCTGTTCAAGCAGATATCCGGAGCATGCCCCGCCTGCCGGGGTGTAAGGCCCATAGCACCCAAGTACTGTAAGGTTCACAAAAATAACACCTCGTTTAACGGTAGAGATAGTTTTTTTTCTGCTGGATAGTTAATTTACTTAACCAGGCTAAGGTTATAAAAGCAATTAAACGGAAGCCAAGGCTTTGATAAATGGTCCATTGGAAATATAGAAGATATCCCCCTTCTACGAGTAAGTGCTCTATCCCGGTAATTACTGCTGCAAAAAGGATCAGGTAAATTAGCTGCCACCATTTTTCTTCTGGAAGATAACGAATTATTATAATACCTTTGCCGGCAGAAGCAATGATGTACGCCAAAGGCAATCCCCTAAATAGGTAGTAGATATCCTGAAAAACATAAAAACCACTGGCAACAAATGTTTCGTTTAAAAAATAAGCTAGTAAAATTGACCAGAATGCCACAGTCCAGTATTTCTTTAACCCCCTTGGCTGAATAAAAAATAAAATAAAAATCCATATTGCAGCGGCAATGATTATCCAGATCATTTGTTTTCACCCCTCTATAATAATTTGGCAGTATTATAGTCTTCCCGAGCGCAGGATAGCCCATAACCACCAGAAACCCATGATAGCAGCCAGTACCAGGGCTACTTCTGCAAAAGGGTACTGGCGTAGGAGAGTGACTTCCAAAGATTGAATAAGCAAACACAGGCCAAGGATAATACTGCCAAGGACAACGCTAAAAGACAACCTGTTGATCATATTGTTTAACCGGCTTAAAAACATCTCAGTTTCAGATATTTGAACTTTAAGATACACTTCGCCACCAGAAACCTTTTCAAGTATTCTCCTGAGGCTATCCGGAAATACTTCAAGCAAGCGCAGGTATCTGTTTAAATTTTTAGTTACACCCGCAGTAAGCCTTTTAGAAGAATACTGGTAACGCAAAAGCTCACCACGATTCTCTTCAATTAGCTCTGCAATACTGAGGTTTGGTTCCAGAGCTGATATAACCCCTTCCAGGGTTAAAAATGTTTTAGCCAGCACTGCAAATTCACGGGGCAAACGAATTTGTAATTTAAATGAAATCTCTAATAGCTCGTGTAATACTTTTCCCAGGTTTACCTCTTTTAACGGCATGGAAAGGTACATTTCCTGCATTCGTTCCAGTTCCATTTTTAATTCTTGTTTGTCCGCCTCTTCAGTAACAGCTGCAAGCCTGGAAATTGCTTTTAAAATGAGATCCGTATCCTGCTCCATGATACCGCGAAAGAGTATAATTATATACTGCTGTTGATCTTCATCAAGATGTCCCGTAATACCAAAGTCAATGAAGTACATCCGGCTATCACCCAACATACCGATATTACCAGGGTGGGGATCTCCGTGAAAAAAGCCATCCAGCATTATTTGTTTGAGATAAGCTCTGCCCAATTCTTCTGCAATCTTCCGGGATGAGTACCCTCTCCTTTTAAGCCTGTCTACCTGGTTTAAGGTAATCCCATCCATATATTCCATGGTGAGTACTTTAGATGTGGTGTAGTTCCAGTGAATTTGGGGAATAGTAACATTTACGTCATTTTTAAAAACGTGTTTAAGGCGCTCTGCGTTTTTTCCTTCATGATAAAAGTTAAGTTCCATGCGCGTTACATGTGCAAATTCATCCACAAGATCGGTAAAATCATATAATTTGCCTATAGCAGTATATTTATCCAGTAATGCCCCAATGTCTTTTAAAACATCCAGATCCTGCTCAACCATATCTTTGATGTCAGGGCGCTGCACTTTTACAACAACTTTATCCCCTCCTGGCAGCACTGCTCTGTGTACCTGGGATACTGAGGCGGCAGCAAGTTGTTTCTCGTCAAAACTTTCAAAAAGAAAACTAATGTCGTGTTTTAATTCCTGCTCTACCATTTCTTTTAGCTTTGTATATGGAAAAGGGTGGACTTGATCCTGAAGATGGCGCAACTCTTCAACATAGTCACGCGGTATAATGTCAGGGCGTGTGCTAAGAAGCTGGCCAAATTTGATAAAAGTGGGGCCCAGTTCCTCAAGTGCCATGCGAAAGCGTTTTGCTTTAGAAAGTTCGACTGTCTTTTTTTCCACGCGGGCAAATTTTGGTAAGTGTCGGGAGAGCTCTTCAATACCCATACCCTGTATTAACTGTCCAAAGCCATGCTTAACCAATGTGTTTATAATTTTCTGAATCCTTTTCAGGCGACTTCTCACTTGTATTTTGCCCAATTTCTGTCCCCCTCTGGATTTTCGCAAAAAACCATGACCTGTGAATTTCACAGGTCATTTATTCTTTTCTAGTCCGTGTTTTTCAACCATTGCTATCCATAGCTGTAAGCTTTTCCTCGAGATCTTTATACTTTTGCTCAAGGATATTTACCTTTTGTTGTAGAACCAGGAGATCTTCCCTTGTAACTATGTTGTATTTTAACATTACATTATTTGCCTCATCTTGCATATATTTCCTTACTTCATTCCGTTCCTTTTCTCCTCTTTCCACCAACTCGTTGATGGTGTTTTTTGCTTCTTC
Organism: Syntrophomonadaceae bacterium; assembly: GCA_007131175.1. GTDB lineage: Bacteria > Bacillota > Dethiobacteria > DTU022 > UBA8154 > UBA8154. The sequence goes on along the minus strand of SLRC01000175.1, from coordinate 9,311 downwards.
CCGGCTTATTTCTCCCCGCGCAATAAGCTGATCCACCATTTTTTCGGCCTTTTCACGTGTAAGTGAAATAGTTCCCCATCCCAGCGAAATTATCATGTCCAACAGCATGGTAACACCTCCATTGTAATAATGTTCCCTTTTTATTGGGTAATAACTCCTTATGCCATATTTGCTTATCTTATTTTAAATTTAAAGTTAAATTCATTTCAATCTGTATTAATTGGACTGAAGTCTATACCTTTTTCATACTTCTTATGCATGAAGTCTTCATATATATAAACCAATTCCTTGTCAAAGAGTGCCCTTTTAATTTCTACAGTAGCCCTGCGAATCATGGGCAAGAGGTCGGTTGCCTCTTCTTCAGTAAGCTCAATGCCGTACTCCCTAAATTTAAGCATAATTGCTTTAGAGCCTGAATGTTTACCAATCACTATCTGGCGCTCCAAACCCACGTCATCGGGGCTGAATATTTCATAGGTTCCGGGGAATTTCATAACGCCGTCTGCGTGAATGCCTGATTCATGGCGAAACATGTTATCACCCACAATTGGTTTTCCAGGTGGAAGAATTCGTCCGGAAGCTCTGGCCACATATTCACAAAGCTCACGGAACATCTGTGTCTTTAGATCCTGATCTTTATTAAAAATGAACTTTAAGGCCATGGCCACTTCTTCCAGCGCTGCATTGCCAGCCCTTTCTCCAAGGCCATTTACAGTAACTCCCACAAATCTAGCCCCTGCCTTGACCCCTGCAATTGCCGTGGCTGTTCCCATACCAAAGTCATTGTGGGTATGCATTTCAATATCCATTCCAGTTTCCTCGATCAGCCGTGACACTACCTCAAAAGTCCTAAAAGGTTCTAATGTTCCAATGGTATCACAGTAACGCAGGCGGTCTGCTCCTGCTTCCCGGGCGGCAAGAGCAAATTTTACCAGGTAATCAAATTCTGTCCGTGATGCATCTTCAGCATTAACGGAAATGTAAACCCCGTGCTTTTTGGCAAATTCAGTTGCTTTTACCATGCTTTCCATAACCTGTTCCCGTGAACTTCTCAGCTTATGTTCGATGTGTATATCGGAGGTGGAAATGGAAATAGCCACTGCATCAAGACCGCAATCAAGGGAATGTTTAATGTCTTCAATATTTGCACGGTTCCAACCCATTAAGCTGCAATCCAACCCCAATCCTACAATCTTTTTAATACAAGCTTTTTCGTTCCCCCCCATTACAGGCACACCCACTTCAAGCTGGTGAACTCCTATTTCAGCCAGCATACGGGCGATTCTTATCTTTTCCTGGTTTGAAAAAACCACACCTGCAGTTTGTTCACCGTCCCGCAATGTTGTATCGACTAAGATTATATCATCATTTTCCAGACCTGCTTTTAACCTATCCATGTTTTAATCCCGTATCATATTGTAGTGCTATACGGGAAGCCTCCCCTCTCCATTGTAGTAAGAATTAAATTTCAGTGATATATTAACATTAAGAACATAATACAAGGTTGTTGCGATGCACCACTTCTTCCTCGCAGCAGTATCCCAGAATATTAGTAATATCCACGGATTTACAGCCCATGATCTTCCTTAATTCCTGTGCGTTATAGTTAACAAGTCCCCGGGCAATTTCCTCACCCTGCTGGCTCAATATGCTTATATTTTCACCGCGGGCAAATTCTCCACTTACCTCAAGTATTCCGATTGGGAGCAAGCTCTTACCCTGTATTTTCAGCGCTTTTTCCGCACCCTGGTCAATAGTTATAGTACCCTTTACCTTCTGTGCAAAAGCAATCCATCGTTTGCGGCTACGCAGGTGCCCCCCCTGTGCACAAAAGTATGTTCCTGTTGGCTCTCCGGAAAGGATTTTTTTTAGGATGTTATTGTGATGTCCATCCGCAATAACCATATCTATTCCTGCCGACATTGCAATCTCCGCTGCCTGGAGTTTTGTAACCATACCGCCCGTCGCCATCATTTCCCCTGTAGTCCCCGCGGCGTTTTTAAGTTCTTCGGAGATAACTTCTACCAAAGGTATACACTTTGCTGCCGGATCCAGGCGAGGATTAGCAGTATAAAGGCCATCGATATCTGTCAATATAATAAGCAAATCTGCATCAACGAGGGTAGATACCAGGGCTGAGAGCCTGTCATTATCACCAAATTCTATTTCCTCGGTTGATATAGTATCATTTTCATTAATAATAGGTATTACATTAAACTTAAGTAAGTGCAAAAGGGTGTTGCGCGAATTGATGTAACGCCCCCTGTTTTCAATATCCTCCCGTGTTAATAATACCTGGGCCACAATGTGGCCATATTCGGCAAAGAGTTTTTCATAAAACTGAATGAGAACACCCTGGCCTACAGCAGCGATAGCCTGTTTTTCCGGAATTTGTACCGGTTTTTTTTTCAGACCCAGCTTACCAATTCCCGCTCCTACGGCACCGGATGAAACCAGTACTATATCCTTACCCTGGTTCTTCAAATCAGCAAGCTCCCGTACCAGTTTTTCTATAATGCCCAGGTTTAATTTTCCTGTTTTATATGTGAGTAGACGGGTGCCAACTTTAACTACTATTTTATGGATTTCATTGTTATTTAATCCCTGCAAATATCTCTCTCCCCTGTAACCTTTAATTACCATTTAAATCCATATTGCTTCCCATCTCTTTGCTGCGATGAGTTGCGGCGGCCACAGCTTTAGCAAAAAGTGAACGTACTGCACCTTCTTCTAAGGCCATTAATGCAGCGCTGGTAGTTCCTGCGGGAGAGGTAATCCTGTTTTTTAAAATTGATGGATTTTCCCCGCTGTCAAGGCACATTTTAGCTGCACCAAATACGGTTTGGGAAGCAAGCATCAATGCAACATCTCTGCTTAAACCCATTTCCACGGCTCCATCAGCAAGGGACTCGATAACCAGGAAAATATAAGCCGGACCGCTGCCGCTCAAAGCAGTGACTGCATCAAAGTGCTTTTCTTCTAACACAATAACTTTGCCAAGAGGCTTCAAGAGTTTAATAATTAACTGTTCTTGCCACGATTCAACGTTTTTATTGCTACAAACAACAATCATTCCCTCTCCCACCAGGCAAGGTGTGTTAGGCATTAGACGGACAACACTTTGTTCTTTGCCCAGGTATTTCTCGTAAAAAGAAATATTCAACCCGGCAGCAACAGTAATAAGTAAATGTTCAGGGCGCAATAAAGGCTTTATTGTTTGAAGGAGCCCCCCCATCTCTTGGGGTTTAACTGAAAGGAAAACTTCACTTGACTCTCTTAAAAGGGATAAAGGATCAGCGGCTACCTTTAACCCAAATCTTTCCTTCAAGCTCTCTGTTCTTGAAATATCGTGGTCGTATACAATTATTTCCACGGATTTTCGCAATCTGCCGGTGATAATTCCCTCTACCATTGCACTGCCCATATTGCCGCACCCAATAAAACCGATCATTTCTACCTCCCGCCGATTGCCCAAATTGAGCAAAGTAAGTTAAATGTTCACAATGGACAATCTTAAAGCTATTTTATTATAAAGAAGTTTGTATTGCAATAGAACGCCAACTATGTTGTACGTCCACCGGGTTTTTCCTGTTTAATCGGAAGGCTACAGTATCAAAGCATTTGGTTTAAAATCAATTTGACAAACAAGGCCTTGCAGGCTAAAATACTAGTAGCAAAGGGGAGTAGCTCAACTGGCAGAGCGGCGGTCTCCAAAACCGTAGGTTGCGGGTTCAAGTCCTGTCTCCCCTGCCAAATGAATTAAAAGCCGCGGGTCTTTTTCTCGCGGCTTTTCCTATTTTGAATTATTACGTTGTCGTTAATGTGGTTTGACTTTTTAAAATCCTGTAGTATAATTAGACTGTTAAGATCACGGAGTAAACGTAATGAATACGTTAATAAACATAACGCATTATTTACATATAATGAAGTATAAATCTATAAAATTAATTACGTATATATATAATATCACGTTATATCTAACGCGTTATTATATATATAAAGTACATGCGTTGGATTTGTATGCTATGGTATTTTCTGTGAGCTAATATTTTAGTTATAATATGCTTATACATCTATTTAAGCGTTATTAAAGGTTGGAAAATTATGAAAAATATAACATATTATAGGGATTATTTAGACATATCCTATTTTAGTTGGTCCGTGCCTGACAAAGGGTACGTATGGATCGAAAATACAGATTTCGTTCAAAGCGAGCCTGCTTCTAAAATACTGATAATAAATCAAAAGATGCAAACTGAAAATATAATAAGACCTCTTGCCAATAGTGAACTTTGGCTGAAATTTGCACAGCTTGAGACATCATGTGACCATATTGAGTCATTTGCAAACAGTTTCGGCTGGCTGGGAGTTGGTGAAGCGATTATTTATAAAGGAAATGGAACTGCAATGATTGTGGGTGAAAGTTTTTTGCGTTGGGAATTAGAAATTAGACTGCTTAAAACGATTAGCCAATTATGGGAGTGGACTAAAGAGGAAAATGAGGAAAAGCTCAAAAAATCAATTACATGGAACAAAAGTAATGTCTATTTTCAAAACGCATTTTTCAAACAACTTATTGCCGGGTATGGAATGAAGCGGCCAGAGTTTTTTAACGTATGGACTTATGGAGATTTGTATGGGCCCGCCCAGGTATTCATTCAAGAAGTTTTAAACGAAAAGCTTAAAGAAATCCACCCCAGGCTACTATTTAATAAAGACGGTAATTTACAGGAATACATTTATCCTAAAACATTAATAGCAGCAATATGGTACCAGTTTTTCCAGGTTATCACCGGCCAGAAGAAGTTCATCCGTTGTGAAATTTGCAATGAATGGATGGATGTTACTGAAAAAAGATCTGATAAAACCCAACATACGAAATGTGGCAATTTGATGCGACAGAAAAAGTTAAAAAATAATACACGTGTTAACAAGTGTTAATCGAAAGCCGCGGGAATAAAAATCGCGGCTTTTTTATGGTGGCCCGACATGGGAGAGTTCTTAAAACCACATTCAATTAACATAGATTTATAAAAGCTTCAGCATAGGTCTGTTTATGTTACAAGAGCGTCCTCTTTCCATTCTCCTTCAAACTTACTTCCATCCGGGTGAGTCACTGTTCCTTGTCCGTGCCTTCTGCCTTCTTTCCATTCGCCTGCATATTTTCTTCTATCGGAAAAAGTATATATCCCCTGGCCGTGATATTCGCCATCTTTCCATTCGCCTGCATATTTTCTACTGTCCGTAAAAGTATATGTTCCCTGGCCGTGCCTTCTGCCTTCTTTAAATTCACCTACATATTTTCTTTTGTCTGGAAAAGTAAGTGTTCCCTGGCCGTGCATCTTGCCATCCTTCCATTCACCCACATACTTGGCTCCTTGCGGATTAGTTAGTGTACCTTTGCCGTTAGGGATACCGTCTTTTAATTGTCCCGTGTAAATTCCTCGCAAAATACTTTTCTTGTTCAAGTTAGTACCTCTTTTCAAATGCTGTATTTTTATCCGAAGGTGGTAATCAATTGATAATAATAACACTTGTTGGCAAGTTGCAGGCAGTTTTTACAGTGATTGGCAATACAGAGTGTCCACATGGTTATCGATGTAGCACCGCAGAATAAAAAAGTTTTATCGGTTTCCCTTGTGGAGTTTTTTTCTGCTTTTGTAAAGCGCCACAATCCCGGGATAGTTTTGCTCGGCGTAATCAATGATATGGTCGATGCGTTCAACGGTGCGTTGATGTTCAATGGAAAGTTCTGCTACGGTCTGACAAAACTCAAAGTGTCCCATAATAACTGTTCTGGTTTCGGAGTCATAGCGGGGCCTTTCAGGGCGACCTTCTCTAAGTCCGTTCGCACTTTTCCTGCCGTTAGAAGGTAGTCTACAGCTTTGTTGCCATTTGTAGACAGGGTTGTGGTTGTTGCTTTCTCCGTGATTTTTCTTTGGACTGACCATACGTTCAGCCTCCTTGGATCAATTCGTCAGTTAATAAATATTTTGCTCTTTTTTCAATTAATCAATAAAATTTCGATACTTCCCTTCTAATAATTGGTTCTAGATATATATTAACATAATTTCATATATACTACAATTGTTTATAAATTCTATTTTGCAGGCCAAATCAGGCTAGAACTGTTTTATGTCAGTTAAACAAGTGAACTACTTCCCATCTTCCTTCTTTTTCTTTGTTATGATATACTATTTTGCATCAGCAGTATCTTATTGATAGTAAAAAGGAACAGGAACAACATATGAGCATAAACAAGAGAAAAATAATCGTTCAGAAGTACGGAGGTACTTCTGTAGGAACAGTGGAGCGGATCAGGGAGGTGGCCCGGCGAATCCAAGGTCGAAAAAATAAGGTTGACGAAATTGTCGTGGTGGTATCTGCCATGGGCAAGGAGACGGACAGGCTGGTTTCACTGGCACGTGAATTGGGGACAGCATCCTTGCGGGAACAGGATGTGCTTTTGTCAAGTGGTGAACAGGTAAGTGTAGCCCTGCTCTCCATGGCCCTCTTAGAGCGGGGTGTTAAGGCACGCAGTTTCCTTTCTTTTCAATTACCCATTGTTACGGATGAACGGCATTCTGCAGCAATTATTAAACAGATTAATGTTAAAAATATCCTTGATTCCTTGCATGAGGGGGAAATAGCCGTGGTAGCCGGCTTTCAGGGGATAACCCTTTCCGGTAACATTACAACACTGGGTAGGGGGGGCTCAGATACTACGGCCGTTGCTTTAGCTGCTGCCCTTAATGCTGATTTTTGTGAAATTTATACAGATGTTGATGGTGTTTACACTTGTGATCCCCAGGTATACGGTGCTGCACGGAAGCTCAGAACCATATCGTACGAAGGAATGATGGAACTGGCGGGACTTGGAGCAAAGGTCCTTCATAACCGCTGCGTTGAACTGGCCCGGAAATACAACGTTAAGATCTTGGTACGTTCATCGTTTAATAACAGTGAGGGAACCTGGGTCTGTGAGGAGGAAGAAGAAATGGAAGGTGCTCTCATATCAGGGGTAACATACAGCCGTGGAGAGGCGAAAATTTCTGTGCTTGGTGTACCGGATAAGCCGGGTATAGCTTCTCTAATTTTTATTCCCCTGGCAGATATGGGTATAAATGTTGATATGATTATTCAAAACATTGGTCGTAACAAAGCTGCAGATGTGACATTTACTGTGCCGGAAGAAGAGCTGGCCAAAGCTCTTCAGGTTGTAAACAAGGTGGCAACAGAGCTTGGTGCAGAAGGTGTGGATTATGATCAGAATATCGCAAAAATTTCCATCGTGGGAGGCGGTATGCGCAGTAACCCCGGTGTGGCTTCCAAGATGTTTCAAGCTCTGGCTCGGGAGGGTATCAATATAATGATGATCAGCACTTCGGAGATTAAAATATCCTGCGTTATTGATGCCCGGTACACAGAGCTTGCTGTACGCATCCTGCATGATGCATTTGAACTGGGAGGCAACTCTGTTTAAATTTCTACTTTAGTAGCAATTGAATGTTAACACAACAATAACAAACCGGCAAAATACAGTTCTTCCGGATCCAAAAGATTAACCGGTATTCCACTATTTGCTGATGTTTGATACATATCTATGCCAACTGCTTCCATGCTTGGTCTGGCCCGGAAGGGATGCTTGCATTGTTTCTTTGAATGCACCCCTACACATTCGGGACAGAGGCGGCAGTGGGCTGCACCAAACCCTGCTACAAAATAATTACCCGCCATAAGTGCTTTTGTTTCCAGATCGGTGATCAGGTTTTGGACCTGCAGTTCCGTTTCGATAATATCAGCTTGACTTCTTCCTTTTGCCTTAATCTGAAGCAATAGTGCCTGTGAATATTGGGAAAGCAGTCCACGAAACTCATCCACCGTTAAAGTATTTGGTGGACACATTAAACAATGGTTGTAATTTTTGCATATGGGAACCCGGCATTTCAATCGCACCCTATTGTCCACCACAACCTGCTCCGTACTAATCAATACCGCTCTGTCAGCCCCACCATTTAATGCAGCATCAACTAAATACTCAAAATCAATCACCAACAGATCCTCCTGCGTCTAAATTCTGAAGTATCAAAAAAATCATAGCAGTCATCTCTTTCATTGTCAAGAACCTTTGTTATGTGGTAATATCAGTCTATGCTTGAGAGTAGCTTGTTTTGGCTACTTCCCTTAAGGGAGACTGGTTAATTGTCTAAAGAATGGCGTCGGTTATGTATTGCGGATGGGTCCCTGCTCGTGGTTGCCGCAGTATGGGGCCTTACCTTTGTAACTGTAAAAAATGCCATTGTGTTACTGCCCCCTTTCAGCTTTAATTTCTACCGTTTCACCCTTGCCACTCTGGTTATGCTTCTTTTTGCCATGCCCAAATGGAAAGATGCAAACCGTTCCACTGCATGGGCAGGTCTGCTTTTGGGTGTATTGCTTTTTGCCGGCTATTCCTTTCAAACAGTAGGACTCCTTTATACAAGCGCGTCTCATGCGGGTTTTATTACAGGTCTTTCCGTTGTATTTGTTCCATTAATTGGTACTATTTTAACCAGGCAGCGTCCCGGTACCGGTGTTATCCTTGGTGCAATGTGTGCACTGGCAGGTCTTGCTCTATTAACGGCTACCGAATGGCAATATAAAGCAAATTACGGGGATTTCCTTGTTTTGTGCTGTGCCGTCTCATTTGCTCTCCATATTATTTATGTAGGTAAGTATTCTCCCCATCATTCCACCGTATGGCTGGTTACCTGGCAGATTGGGGCTGTTGCTTTTCTCAGCGGAATATCCGCCCTTATTTTTGAGCCCGGGGTAAGCAGCCCTGTTACATCTGTTTTACCAGCACTGTTAATTACCGCGCTGCTTGCCACCTGCCTTGCATTCTTTACGCAAAATTACATGCAACGCTTCACATCTCCCAGTCATACAGCCATAATTTTTACAATGGAACCGGTTTTTGCTGCTTTATTTGCTGCATGGCTTTTGCAGGAAATTTTAACAGCAAATGCATACTGGGGTGGGACTTTGATTTTGTGCGGAATGCTGTTGGCAGAATTTCGCACAACAAGGTGGATAAAAAATAAATTAAAGACGATCTTGCCCTGGCAAAAAAACCAGGGAGAAAAGACCGCCGCCGATCTAACTTCCCGTTAAAGTATTTTACTCAAGAACAAGCGGGTACGCTGGTTGCGCGGATTGCTGTAAATTACCTCCGGGTTTCCCTCTTCCACAATCAGACCTTCATCCATAAATAAGACCCGATCCGCTACTTCACGGGCAAAACCCATCTCATGGCTTACCACAACCATGGT
>SLRC01000035.1 GCA_007131175.1 Syntrophomonadaceae bacterium | reverse complement strand
GCAGTAACTTAATTCTTACCGGTAATCCCCGTGCTTCTGAAGTAGGGTTAATTGGCAAGGAAAAAGCACGCCGTATCCTGAATATGAGCCAGGATTTGCCTTTTTTACTGGTAGCAGGAGGCAGTCAGGGTGCTGCCGCATTAAATCAAAGCATGCTGGATTTTCTTTTCCTTTCTTCAGCCCATAAGAACATCCAGATCCTCTATATAACGGGAGAACGTTATTATGAGGAAGTTATTTCCCGGATCAAAGCACTGAAAATTCCCCAGATATATGGCGGCCGTTTGCAGGTTCGCCCTTATCAGCAGGAGATGCCCCTGGCCATGTCAGCTGCTGATCTGATGATTACCCGTGCCGGTGCCACCACCATTGCTGAACTTACCGCTCTTGGCCTTCCGGCTGTTATTGTCCCTTCACCAAATGTTGCTCATAATCACCAGTATCTAAACGCCATGGAACTTTACCGCCAGGGAGCAGCTGTGCTTCTTGATGAGAAAGAAATTGATGGGGTCAAACTGCAGCAAACAGTTTTTAAATTAATTGATGAGCCTGGCGAACTATCCCAGATGGGCGAAAGCAGCAAAAGGCTGGGCCATCCTGGTGCAGCTAATCATATTTACAGCCTGCTGGCAGCCGCCCGGGAACAATAAGCCAGAATGCAGCAGTCAGATCCAACTGTTTTTCCGAGTAATAGAAAACAACTGCTGTTAATGCTTTATGGACATGCCCCTGGTGAAGCACGCTCTTTTCAATGTGTGCATAACATATAGAAATGTTATTTAAAATACTGTTAAGTGCAAGTGATAAATAATGCATCACAGCAGTATTATATTACTTTTCCGGAGCTGAAACCGAGTGGATCTTTTTAACCAATTACGCGGGATCTTAAAAGTGCCTCCCCTAGTGAAAGAGCCTTTATCCCGTCATACTTCATTGGGGGTAGGTGGGCCGGCCGATTACCTGGTGTTTCCCAGCGATGCTGAGGAGATACGTGCAGTGCTGCTTCTGGCAAAGGAACACCATATTCCACTTTTAGTCCTCGGTCATGGCACAAACCTGCTTGTACTGGATGAAGGATTTCGGGGCATTGTAATGAGCCTGACTAACGCTTGTTCCCATTGCCAATTTAATAACGGCATTGTTAAAGCAGGCGCCAATGTCTCCCTGCCCTGGCTTGCCAAAGAAATTGCCCGCCGGGGCCTTACGGGAATGGAATTTGCTGCCGGCATACCCGGTACGCTGGGGGGAGCCCTTTATATGAACGCCGGTGCATTCGGATATTATACGGGCAATTTGGTTGAAGAAGTGGTTACAATGGACTCCACAGGGAGTTTACAAGCCCGTTCCAGAAATGAACTGAGTTTCGCTTATCGTTGGAGCAATTTTCAGGATGAAGATGTGATTATTTTGGAAGCAACCCTCTGCCTTAAACCTGGTAACCGGGGAAAAATTGAAGAAATACTCGGGCAAATGTTAAATGAAAGGGCTGTCAAACATCCCAGGCTGCCAAGTGCCGGGAGCGTTTTTCGTAATCCTTCACGACAAGGGGCCGGTTATTTGATTGAGCAGGCGGGATTGAAGGGTATGAGTATGGGAGGAGCACAAATCTCATTAACGCACGGCAATTTTATTGTAAATAACGGAAATGCCACGGCTGCCGATATAATATACCTGATCAACTTGGCCAGGGAAACTGTCAGGGAGAAATTTGATATTGAGCTGCAACTGGAGATTCGGGTAGTTGGTGGAAACAGGGAGATAGGGGAGAAATAAGATGGCCTATTTTATGATTAAGGGTGGGAACGTTTTAGCCGGAAGCGTCAAAGTCAAAGGCGCAAAGAATTCAATGCTGCCAATTATGGCGGCGGCTATTTTAAGCAGCGAAAATCGTGAAGTTGTGCTTGAAAATATCCCAGATATTCTGGATATGCACATGAAAAAGAGTATTCTTCAGTCCCTTGGTTTGAAGGTAAGTTATGGTGAGAACACATTGTGCCTCAATGCATGTGAAGTAAACAGCCATACCATTCCAACTGCCCTGATGAGAGAAATGCGTTCCTCCATTTTTCTCATGGGCCCAATATTAGCCCGCCTTGGTAAAGTACGCGTTACCTATCCGGGTGGATGTTCCATTGGCCCCCGCCCCATCGATTTGCATTTAAAAGGGCTGGAAGCTTTGGGTGCAAATATCTGGGAGGAGAAGGGGTACATTGTTGCTTCCACTTCCGGTCTTAAGGGAGCGGAGATCCATTTGGATTACCCCAGTGTTGGTGCCACGGAAAACCTTATGATGGCTGCTGTTTTGGCTCACGGCACAACTTTCATACATAATGCGGCAAAAGAACCGGAAATTATTGATTTACAAAATTTTTTGAATGCAATGGGGGCAAATGTGCGGGGTGCAGGAACGGAAAATGTACGTATACGTGGTGTTGAAGCCCTTGGTTCCTGTCGTTATCGTATTATCCCCGATCGAATTGTTGCAGGAACGTACCTGATGGCAGGTGCTATCACCGGTGGTCGGTTAACGGTAAGGGATATTATTCCCTCCCATTTAGATGCGGTGGTTGCCAAGATTAAGGAGGCCGGTGTTGTTATTGAGGCGGGGGAAGACAGTCTTTCCGTAATAAATGGACGGCTAAAAGGGGTGGAAACCCTGCGCACCCTCCCGTATCCCGGCTTTCCCACAGATCTGCAATCTCCCATGATGGCCCTGCTTGCCAGGGCCGAAGGACGAAGCAATATTATTGAAAGCGTTTTTGAGGCCCGCTTCAAACATGTAAAAGAGCTCAATCGCATGAATGCCTGCATAGCCGTAGATGGAAGGACAGCAATGTTGGAAGGCGGTGCAGCGTTACAGGGTGCTGAAGTGTCGGCGACTGACCTCCGTGCTGGAGCAGCCATGGTTTTAGCAGGTTTGGCAGCCCAGGGGATAACAATTGTAAGGGAGATCCGGCATATAGAGAGGGGCTATGAGAATTTCGACGTTGAACTGAAGAAACTGGGAGCAGATATTATCAGGTGTGAAGAGGGGCTGTCAATCAAAAGCGGAGTGTAATGCCAGGGCATTTTCAGGTAACAGCTGTGCCACTTACCTGTCATAATTAATCACAAGGGGTTATGACATTGCCGGAAAAAAACAATAATATCCGTTACATGAATAATAAATCAGCAGATAAACGACAGCTTATGGAAGAGCGCAAAGAGCGCAAAAAATTTAAAAGTAAGCTCATATTCCTTTTCATCTTTGTGATCTTTAATATTACCTTTCTTATGTTTTTACGGTCACCAATTTTTACCATTTCTCATCTTTATGTGGAGGGATTGGACAAGCTTTCTTTAGAAGAGGTTTGCAGTGCCGGTGGTATCCGGGAGGGGATGAACATCTGGAAAATCAGCCCGCCCCATTTGCGGGATAATATCCTGAAGATTCCCCGTGTTGCCACTGCGGAAGTTGAAAGAGAATTGCCCGGGGAAATACGTATTTTTATCCGGGAAAAATATCCTGTTGTCCTGATCCCCTTTCACGGCCATTATCTTGAATTGGCCAGTGATGGTATTATTATTGGCTTACGTGATGATTACCGGGGAGAGTTGCCACTGGTTAGCGGCCTTTTCTGGGGAAAAATGGATGTGGGTACTAATATTCCTGACCGGGAACGGGGCGAAATTATTGAAGTTTTCTTAGAGGTGTTTTCAGAAAAACCTGCGCTTCCCCTGGCTGAAATAAATGTGGCTGAACCGGAGCAGATTGTAGTATATACCTGGGAAGGAATGGAGGTATGGCTGGGGGACAGCAAGGGCTTGGAAAAGAAACTGGATGTGCTGATGCATCTTTATCCCCGCCTCCCTTCTTTGGAAAAAAATGACATGGAAGGGTACCTGGACCTTCGAGCTGCGGAAGCCCCGGTGTTCCGGCCGCTAAAAAAATAATTCTTACGTTTAAAGGAAATTAATAAAATATGTGGAATATGTAAAAAAGATGGTGTTTTTTGTGGAACACTTTATGAAAAATTCTTGACGTCATGTTTTTTACGTGGAAGGGGGTTACGGTATTGACTAAAAGAGATATTCTTGCGGGAATGGATATTGGAACATCCAATATTAGAGTTATCGTAGGTGAGAGTGCCTCTGATGGTTCAATTAATATTATCGGAGTAGGGACAAGCCCTTCCGAAGGTATAAAAAAAGGAGCTATAATTGATTTAGAACAGACTGTTGATTCCATAAACCGGGCCACGGCAGAAGCAGAACGGATGGTGGGCACAAAAATAGATCTGGCAAATGTTGGTATCGTTGGTTCTCAGGTAGGATTGTTTCACAGCCGTGGTGTTGTGGCCGTAGTCCGGGAAGATAAGGAAATTACAGAGCAGGATGTAGAGCGGGTATTGCAGGCGGCTCGGGTTATAGCTCTTCCCCAGGACAGGGAGATTATAGATGTAATCCCCCGTGAATTTATTATCGACGATTATGACGGCATCCGGGATCCGGTAGGGATGCTGGGGGTACGTTTAGAAGTTGAGGCAATGGTTATCACCGGCTCCATGACATCGCTGCGTAATTTAATACGCTGTGTTAATATGGCGGGTTATGAAATTAACAACCTGGTTTTAAATTCATTGGCCAACGGGGAGATCTGTCTTTCCCGTGACGAGAAAGAGCTGGGGGTATTCCTCATCGATTTAGGAGGAGGGACAACAGAAGTATCCCTTTTTCGCGAAGGGACGCTGCAGGATCTTTCCGTTTTACCGGTTGGTGGTGACCATATTACCAATGATTTGGCAGTGGGTTTGCGCACAACTTTTGACCTTGCAGAAAGGCTTAAAGTGGAAAAAGGGGTCGCTATGGCACAAATGGCGTCAAGTGAGAATGATATTGAGATTGAAGGGATCAGCGGTAAGGAAAAGAGGATGATTTCCAGCGCCGATCTGTTTACTTTTGTTGAACCAAGAATTCAGGAGATAATGAATCTCTGCAAACAGGAGATGGGTCGTATGGGTTATACAACTATGCCACCCGGTGGCGTGGTCTTGACCGGGGGTGTCTCCCTGATGCAGGGTATCTCCGAACTGGCAGGGGATGTATTTGACTGCACGGTGCGTATCGCTCAGCCGACTTATCTGGGAGTTAAAAGTCCTATTTATTCCACCGCGGTAGGTTTAATTCACTATGTGTACCGCAGCCAGGGATTAGCAAGGGGAGTAAAAAGGCAGGAACGAAGGTCAGCGGGGTTCCTTAATAATCTGTGGAAACGGCTTAAGAATTTTATAGCTGAGATTTGGGAATAACCTGTCTGTCTGGTTGCCGCTTAGAACGCACAGGAGGGTAGATGCCATGATGGACTATGATTTTGAAATGGACAATTTTGCACAGATCAAGGTAATCGGTGTTGGCGGCGGTGGAAGCAATGCAGTTAACCGTATGATTGAGGCAGGGCTTAAGGGTGTTGATTTTATTGCTGTAAACACTGATGGCCAGGCATTGGAACTATCAAAAGCCCGGACAAAACTACAGATTGGCTCCAAGCTTGCCAAAGGATTGGGATCGGGTGGTAACCCCGAAATAGGCCGTCAAGCAGCGGAAGAGAGCAGTGAGGAGATCCAAAATGTTTTGGAAGGGGCGGATATGATATTTATTACAGCCGGGATGGGGGGTGGCACCGGTACGGGAGGGGCTCCTGCCATTGCTGAAGTGGCCAAAAAATTAAATGCCCTAACAGTTGGTGTGGTTACCCGTCCATTTTCATTTGAGGGCCGCCGCCGCTTACAGCAGGCCGAACAGGGCATTGCGCAGCTTAAAGACAGGGTGGATACACTGATTGTCATCCCCAACGATAAACTTTTGCAGGTTGTGGATAGGCGCACCCCCCTGGTTGAAGCATTCCGCATCGCTGATGATGTGCTCCGCCAGGGAGTGCAGGGAATTTCCGACCTTATTGCCGTACCCGGTTTGATTAACCTTGATTTTGCCGACGTTAAATCAATAATGGAAGAAACAGGCACCGCATTAATGGGTGTTGGTGAAGCCAGTGGTGAGAACAGCGCGGTTGAAGCGGCGAAATCTGCTATTTTCAGCCCCCTTTTAGAAACGTCAATCGAAGGAGCCCGCGGCATCCTGATTAATGTTACGGGGAGTCCCAATCTCAGTTTATTCGAAATCAATGAAGCAGCAGAAGCGATTAAAGATGTTGCAGATGAGGATGCAAATATTATTTTTGGTGCCGTCATTGATGAGTCTTACAATGAGCAGGCAAGGGTAACGGTAATTGCCACCGGATTTGATAAAAAAACGGCCAATCTTACGCCACAGGGTGAATCGTCCGAGCAGTCTGCCTTTGATGACACGGATATTGATATTCCTGCTTTTTTAAGGCGCAGACGTGCCAAGCAGTAAATTATATTCATAAGTCATAAGTTAAAATATCGACAAATAAAGATAAATAAGGTCAAAAGTTTAAGGCTGGAAGTTCAAAGTCATTTACAGACTTTCTTTGACCCCACGCCTTTTACTTTTGCCTTTTTTATTTGGCCTGTCATATTATAACAAATTTCTACCACTCATCCTGTTATAATGATCTTCAGTAATAAGCCACAAATATTTTTCTATTAGCAGGTGGAGTGGGTGTATCTTGATTTGGTCCTTTTATTAAATATGGCCGTGAATTACTATTTGCTTCAACTGACTGCCCTAATCGTCCGACAGAAGGCGCGCTTTTATGGTATACTAATTGCTTCGTTCAGCGGTGCCCTCTTTCCCCTGGTAATTTATTTAATGGAAAACCCCAAATTGTTGCTTTGGCCCATCCGAATATTGATCCCGGTTTTGATGATTTTCCTTTCTTTTAGACCCCGGCAACTAAGACAGGGATTTTGTCAATACTTAACATTTTGTCTCTGCTCCTTTGCATTGGGTGGTTTGGCACTAATTTTCAGCTCCGGGGAAAAGATCGCTTATTCCGGGGGGGAAACTTTTCTTCTCCCCCCTCCCTCCCTGCTTAAACTGGTGTTTGCCGCAGTTGTCCTCTTCACCGGGTTGCGCTGGTTATATCCCCTTGTGCAGGAATTATTTCATTTTAATATGCCCCAGGCCACTTTGAAAATGGAGATAATATTTAACGGGAAAAACAAGCGGCTTGAGGCATTTGTGGACACGGGAAACATGTTGCGCTGCCCTTTTACGGGTACGCCAGTGGCAGTAGCTTCTTACGGAGCGGTACGGGATTTGCTCCCTTTTGAGATAAGCACATTCCTTAAACGAAAGGGCAAGATAGACTGGTTCCAGTTGGAAGCAATGCTTTCCCGGAGCAAAGATGCGGCAAAATTCAGTCTTATACCCTATCATTCCCTTCAGGAAACGGATTATTTGCTTGCCTTCCGCCCGGAGAAGTTAAAATTGATAGAAGAAGGGGGTGCAGAATCCATGGAAACACCTCTTCTTATTGCTGTACAACAGGAAGGCAGCAATGAAGTCGATTATGATGTACTTCTCCCTCTGGAGACTTGGCGTAACATCCTTACAGCAAAAAAAGAAAGGAAAACTGCACTGCCATGACCAATAAAATAATTTTGTGGTTGTCCAGAATAAAGTTAGCAGTTTTGTTGCGGGGGCACAAAATTTTTGGTTTATCCTGGAGACGTTTTATCTATTACGTCAGTAACAGTAAAGCTCTTCCACCACCCCTAACTCCAGTGGAAGAGCTTGAACTTCTGGAACGGTTGAAGAAAGGGGAAGAGGAGGTCCGGGGTACGCTAATCGAACGTAACCTCCGTCTTGTAGTCTATATTGCCCGTAAATTTGAGAATACGGGGCTGGCTGTGGATGACATGGTATCAATTGGTACCATAGGCTTGATAAAAGCAGTGAATACCTTTAATGCACACAAAAATATCAAATTGGCAACTTATGCCTCCCGTTGCATTGAAAACGAAATTCTCATGTTTTTACGCCGCAGTAACAAACTGAAGGCCGAGGTTTCATTCGATGAACCCCTCAATGTTGACTGGGATGGCAATGAATTGCTCCTTTCCGATGTCCTTGGTACAGATTACGATCTTGTGGTGCGCCAGATTGAAGATGAAGTGGATCGGAAACTATTATACCTTGCAATTGATAAACTTTCTCTGCGTGAGAAAAAAATAATGGAACTGCGCTTTGGCCTGCAGAACGGAAATGAGAAAACACAAAAAGAGGTTGCGGACCTGCTGGGCATTTCCCAATCCTACATCTCCCGCCTGGAAAAACGTATTATCAAGCGCCTGCAAAAGGAGATAAAAAAAATGGAATGAATCCCTCCACAGTATAAAAAAGACCATAGCGGAAATACTTAAATTACAGAGGATACATCAAAATATGATGCTCAGCCGGGGGGCAGTTTTCTTGAACAAAGTAGAAATCTGTGGAGTTAATACGGCTAAATTACCTGTGTTGAAGAACAAGGAGATGCGGGAACTCTTTGCCCAAATGGGTAAGGGGGATTTACAAGCACGTGACAAGCTGGTTAACGGCAATTTACGTCTTGTTTTAAGTGTGATTCAGCGTTTTAACAATCGTGGTGAAATGGTTGATGACCTTTTCCAGGTGGGGTGCGTTGGCTTAATCAAGGCTATTGATAATTTCGATCTGGGGCAGAATGTAAAGTTTTCCACCTACGCTGTTCCCATGATTATTGGGGAGATACGCCGCTACCTGCGGGATAATACTCCGGTTCGGGTGAGTCGTTCACTGCGGGATATTGCCTACAAGGTTCTACAGGTTAGGGACCAGATGGCCCACCGCTTTTCCAGGGAAC
Organism: Syntrophomonadaceae bacterium; assembly: GCA_007131175.1. GTDB lineage: Bacteria > Bacillota > Dethiobacteria > DTU022 > UBA8154 > UBA8154. The sequence goes on along the minus strand of SLRC01000035.1, from coordinate 629 downwards.
CGACCCTGGAAGAGATCGCCAAGGAACTCGCTGTAGCCCGTGAGGAAATAATTCTGGCCCTCGATTCCATCCAAGAGCCTGTTTCGCTTTTCGAGCCCATCTACAACGATGGTGGGGACCCCATATTCGTCATGGACCAAATCAGGGACGAAAAAAATCAGGATGCAAGCTGGCTGGAGATTATTTCAATCAAGGATGCCATGCATAAACTTAATGAGCGGGAAAAATTGATTTTGACGTTGCGATTTTACCGGGGCAAAACACAGATGGAGGTGGCCGACGAGATCGGCATTTCCCAGGCACAAGTCTCCCGATTGGAAAAGTCTGCACTGGGCCAGTTGCGCAAACATATTCAATAGGGCTCTGGAAGTAAGAGGCGCAAAGCAAGAAGCAAGAGGATTCACAGGAAGCATATTTTTAACTGATTTGTCACAGGAGGTGAAAACCATGCAGAGATTTGTCTACAAAGGGAAAAAACCCCTCTGTCTCTTTATAACTGTCTTGGTCCTTGGTCTCTTTGTTACGCCTCAAACCCGGGATGGGGAAACGGTTTTCGCGTTTAACCTCCATAACCTGGGCCGCGTATTCGAACGGATGGTGCAATTACCTGAGAATGAAAACGGGCCGGT